>JAEZZZ010000023.1 GCA_023418255.1 Bacteroidota bacterium | reverse complement strand
AGTAGGCAATGGGCGTTGCAATTATGAATGCAATAAGAACCCACTTAATAAAATTGGTATTGAGCATCGTCAATATTTCTAAAATTGTCGCGCCATTCACTTTGCGGATGCCAATTTCTTTGGTACGTTGTTCTGCAACGAAAATGCTTAAACCCAATAAACCGAGACATGCAATAAATATGGAAATCCAACCGGCTTGGGTAAGGAGGTTTTGGAATTGAACCTCTTTTTTGTATAAATGATTCCACTCATCATCTAAAAATTGATATTCAAACGGGATATTAGGAGAAAGTCGGCTCCATTCATTTTCTAACTGTGTAATTGTGTTTTTAAGTTGAATGTAGTTTTGAGGATTGATTTTCAAATACATATAGTCAGAAGCCTCCCCATCACATAAGAAGCCGACAGGATCAATGGCGTGGTGTGCCGATTTGAGATTGAAATCTTCAACCACACCTACAATTTTCCCTTTTCCTAACACGGTCGCTTTGTCTTTGTCTGTTATGGCGAATGTTTTGAGAGCCTTTTCATTAAAAACGACTTCCTTATTGTTTGCTTCCTTTTTGGTAAAGCTTTCGCCTTCTATTAGTTTTATGCCAAAGAAATCAAAAAAGTTTTGGCTAACGCCTATTTTCCTGAAAGAGATGTGTTTTTCCTCTCCTTCATAATTAAAATTGACAGTCCAGTTTTGGGTTCCATTTACAAAGTCGGCATCGGCAAATGTAATATCTGTTACCCCTGTGATGGATTTAAAGTTATTCACCAATGTTTGTGATTGTTTTTGCAGATTTGAATTGACAGCTACGCACATTACATGTTCTCGCTGAAATCCCGTATTTTGACGGAGCATCATATCGTTCTGCTTCTTTATGCCGATGAGGCAAGTAATTAGAGCAATAGCAACAGAAAACTGCAAAATAGGCAAGGCGTTGCGTAAAAAAAGACCTTTTTCTTTTCTTCCTAATGGTTTTATTAGCCTTAATGCTTGGTAATTGCTGAAAATGATACCGGGAAACAGTCCTGTTACTAAGAATGTTACTGCCAGTATGCCGAGAATGATGGGGATGTTCTCTAATGATGTAAAAAGCATTGGTGTGTAGTGTGTTTCCATCAAATTATTGAAAAAATGTAGAACAAAAGGGATGATTAGGCTGCTTATAAGGACCACTGCCAATATAAGCAATACTGCTTCAGCCATGAATATTTGCATAATTCCCCACCGCTCACTGCCAAGCATTTTTATAATTGCGACACTTTTGTTCCTTTTTTTGCGCTGTGCCGATACTAAATTCACATAGTTAATACAAGCCATGAGTAAAATAAGTACAGCAATAAGTTCTAAAATTCTCAACATTTGTAAGTTTCCACTTTTTAAGATTGCTTCATCTACATCAGTTGAAGGAACATGTAGATAGCATTGCGAATAAGGCTTTATAGAAAAATCAAGAGGCATGATATCTGTAATCCGCTTTAATTCAGTACTCTTAGATAATTGATTGAACTGTATGCGAAAATTCTCCGAATCTATATTGCGTGGTAAACGACAAAATGCTGAATAATTCATGGATTCCCATCTGTTGGCATTATTTGCATACCAACTTATTTTTTTATCGTTCAATCGGTTAGAAATTATTGCATCAAACTGCCACGCTGAATTGGGTGGGAAATCCTTTACTACTGCGCTTACAATCATCGGTTCTTTATTGTAATAGGAAGTACTGAGGTGTAATGTTTTGCCAATAGGATCTTGGTTTCCGAATATTTTCTTTGCCAAACTCTCTTTTAACACAATCTTATTAGCAAGGTCTAATGCATTTTGAGCATTTCCGCTGATCAGTTCAAACTGAAATACATTGAAAAAGGTAGAATCTGAATTTAACATATGATTCACCTTAAACGAATTTCCGGCGTTATCGGATAAAAATATTTGCCCTGCCCAGTCTGTCGTACAATGGGTTACCTCAATTTCAGGGAATCTATCGCGTATAAGATCAATCATCGGACGCGCAAAATAACTTTTCCCTTCATGTGATGTAAGCAGGTAAATATCATCGTAGTCTTTAATAAATTTATCCGTGCTCTTCTCTTGTCGCACATGAGAAAACAACAGCACACTAATAACAACACCCAATGTCAAGCCAAATAGATTTATTGTGCTTACGGTTTTGTTATTCAACAGATTCCTAAATGCAAGTTTTATATTTTTCATATTTATTTTAAAATCAGTTTATCGTTATCGCCAAAGTTTTCATATCCCGATGTGATGACTTGTTGGCCCGGGTTTAGCCCTTCCAGCACTTCATAATATTGCGGATTTTGCTTGCCGATGCGGATGTTACGTTTGGTGGCAAAATCACCTGATTTATCCAGTACATAAACCCATTGTCCGCCCGTGTTTTGGAAAAAACCGCCGCGTTGCAACATAACAGCATCCTGCGGTTGACCCAGTTGCAAATTGATATAATAGGTTTGTCCGGTACGGATATTTTCAGGTTTTTCGCCTGCGAAAACCAAGTCAATTTTAAATTGCCCTTGACGCACTTCCGGATATACTTTTTTTACAGTCAACGCATACTTTTTCTCTTGACGCTCGAACGAACCGTCCAGCCCGTGACGTACACGGTCGATATAATGCTCGTCGATCATCGCTTGCACTTTGTAGTTATCTAACACATTGATTTGCCCTATACGCGTTCCGCGTCCGATGCTTTGTCCGATTTCGGCATCCAACATCCCAAGTTGTCCGTCCACGGGTGCTTTCACATTCAAATTATCCAATCGTTCGTAAACGAGTTGAAGTGTTTGGCGCATCTTAGAAAGGTCTGACGATAATTGCCCCATCTCCGAAACCATAATGATAGAGTCGTTTTTCATCTTTCGGTGGTTGATTTGCTGTTCTTGTCGCGCGTATTCATAATCTTCCTTTGCTTGAAGATAAGTTTCGCGCGGAATCAACTTGTCTTTATAAAGCGCCTCTTGTTGCTCGAAATTTCGTTTTTTCTTCTCTATATCATAGTGCGATGCCAGAAGTTTGCGTTGCGTTTCAATCATTTGATTTTCAAAATTGATACGCGTTTGGCGTAGCATGTTTTCTTTTTGTGCTAAGTTCGACTCACTTGCCATAATCTCTTGATGTAGCGTGCTGTTTTCGAGCCTTAATATCACATCGCCCGCATTCACCATGGCTCCTTCTTCGATAAGACGTTCTTTCACACGTCCACCTTCGTCGGCATCGAGATAGATGGTAGCGATAGGTTCCACCTGACCCGTTACCCGAATGTAGTCATTGAACTCTCCTTTGGTGACAGTACTGATCGTAATTTTATCGCGATCTACTTTTAGTGATTTTGTACCGGCACTTACAATAATTTTTATAAGAAGTCCAGCAAATAGCAATCCGCCTATAATCCAGAAGATATGTTTCTTCTTTAAGCCTTTCTTTTTTTCAATTTTTCTATCCATATTTATTTTAGTTATTTGCTAGTAAGATTTCTTTTTTTATTATGTAATTTATATCTAATTAAATTTTTCGCCCATATAAAAACGCAACGTACGCTCTTTCACTTTCAATTGCAGCTGTATACGCATCAAGTCGGTTTCGGCTTGTGCCAACTGATTTTTGGAAGTGTAAAACTCAATGACATTGATAAGACCTTGTTCTAATTTTTTTTCCGCAATGGTGTACGCCTCGCGCAGTGCCTCTTTTTTCGCTTGCAACTGTTGCACCTCTTTGTGCAGCGCGTTAATTTGCTGAATATCCTCGTTAATGAGTTGATATAGATTTTGTTGTTCTTCTTGTTGTTTGTTGATTGCCAAGCAGCGTTCCAGTTTTGCGCGTTTAATATACGATTGCGTATTCCAACGGTTAAATATAGGTATTTGCAGGCTTACATAGATGGATTTTGCCATATTTTGATGCCATTGGTCGTGAAATGAAATTGTGTGCATTGCTTGATTGCCGGGATTGGTCGGATCGTTCAATTCCTTGCGCGAATCGGCATAATTGGTATTGAGTCCGGCACCAAGCGTTAGGCGTGGTGCCAATTCGCCACGAATCATTGCCACATTTTTCCGCGAGGCTTCCACCTCTAAATTGGCGCGTTGCACCGACGGCATATGTTGCAACGCAACTTCATACACGTCGTGCGCGTCGGGTGGGAGAGTGGATACTGTTTCAACGGCTTCGTCAGCAATTGACAATGCTTCCTCTATCGGATAATTCATCCATTTTTTCAGTTTCAGCAACGCCTGTTCGCGCTGATTTTCCGCCTTGATAAGATTGTGCGTTTCCGATGCCTGTTGCGCATTCATTTCCAATAAATCCGACTCGGCTTTTAGTCCTAAGTCTATCAGTTTCTTGGTTTTATCTCGATTTAATTCACTTAGTTTAAGTTGTTCTTTCACGATGTTGTAAAGATTGGAGAAATAAAGCACATCGTAGTAAGCATTCATCACGCCGAAGGCCGTTTCCATTTCGTTTTGCTTGATATCTTCTTGGCTGATAAGATAACGTAGTTTTTGAAATTTCATGCGATTAACGCGTGTAAAACCTCTGAAAATATCAATTTGTGAATCCATATAGAAGTTCATAGAAAAGAAATCTTGATTTACGAAGGCGTTGGTTGTTGGGTCGATGGAACGCCCGTAGCGTTTGTTGGCACTGCTTCCGGCAACGACACTCGGCAAAAAATCGCGCTTCGATTGATAATATGCCTCCTTGTTGATGTCCGATTGCAACAATTGTCCGGTGTGCGAAAGGTTGTTTTTTAGCGCATATTCGATGCACTGATTCAAATCCATATTCTGCGCCTTCACTGACACTATCCATAGCATTGCAAAAATAAAAATTCCAATTAAAAATATTCGTTTCATATAAGTTTACTTTTTTTCTTTACAATTATTGAATCAACTATGATGCCAAAAATATAATTACCATTTTATCAATATTTTACGTTTTTTTCTCTTTCCCTAAGTGTAAAAATATTTGACACCGGGTGTTTGATTTTTAGACAGCGTATTTTCCTGACCTATAATTTAAGACGGCATTAGATGGTCAAGAAAACCTGCCGTTTGTCGTATCGTGAGGGCTTGACTTTTGAGTCGTATAAGGTGAAATTGCAAATATCTCGTGTTCTCTTTCTCTTTTCTTGCTTTACGCGTGTTGCCTACTGCGATACGCCCATGTTATCCAGAAGACGCTCTTTATTGAGTTCTAGCGTTTGCCTTAATTCTACAAGACTTATGTGTGGCATATTCAAAATTTATTCTATATCAACAAGAACAAGATCAATGCAAACGGCACAAAGGCAATCCTTTACCGTCAGATTAATATTCAAAAAATAGATGATTATAAACTATTTATATTGTTGGGCATATGGCTCTTACTTCAATGTGCTTTGCTCTCCAATAAGTTGTGGCATCAGAGTTTTTTGTTATTGTAGAAGAGATGGTTCTTGAGTTCTCTGATAAGGATAGTTTGGTTCCCTCTAATATTAACGAAAAAACCAATATGAGTATTTTTGAATTAATTGTAATTTATTAAGAGTTGTTTTAATGACTTTTCTTCAAAAGAATCTAATTTTGCAAGCATTATTTATCTCTAAAATAAAAAGGTATGAACAGAAAAATGATTGGAGCACTGTTGCTATCGGTAGTGGCACTCTGCGGATGTAACAAAAAAACTGCCCAAAAAAGTGAGCCCGTTGATATTACGAACAATATGGGTATGTATGTAGCAACATTACCCTGTGCAGATTGCCCTGGTATCGTAACTCACCTTACCTTAAATGCTGATAGCACAGCAGCGCTAACTAGTTTGTACATGGATGCCGACAATACATCTGAAACAGTTGATGGTAAATGGACATTTGCTGATAGTGTATTCACCCTAAAAACAAATGACGGAGAAACACTAATGTATAAATTAGTTTCGGTAGACAAATTGGCTCAAGTGGGTGAAATGAAAGAGGTGAAAGAGGAGTATATGCTCAAGAAAGAAGCCGAAATGTTGGCAGACAACTTCGTGGGTACATACAACAGCAGTTACGACGAAAAAGATGCTTACAAACAAACGTTGACCATCACCAAGGTGGATGACAGACAAGTAGATGTGACTATCGTTCAAACAAGCGGTGCCGGCAAAGGTTGTGAGTTCAAAGGTCAAGGACATATTGTAAACAATCAGATTGAGATTAACATGAAGGACGTTAATCCTGACATGAAGTCTGTAATGACTATCCGCTTTACGCCAAATGGCAACGAACTTAATGTCTTTACCTCTAAATTTGATGATCGCAACGACCTCATGTTCTTTTGCGGTGGTGGCGGTAGCTTGGCCGGTGACTACCGGAGGGAGTAGCTCTCTTATATTGTTTTGGCAATATAAATATAATGCAAACGAGCATGTGTTATTTTAACAAAAGGCTATAAGTTGTAATGTAATTAACTTTATAATAAGTTCATAAGATTATTTGTGTGTTTTATAGGAGATTATTGTCTGATGGAACAATGCCGAAACAACTCTCTTGATTTATAATACAAAATGGAGCCTTGAAATTGTATGAACAGGCAAAAGAAGAGGCGAAGAAGATGGGTAAAACGTATCTGGAGTAAACTTGCGGATCTGCAATTCAAGTTTTGAAGGGAGATAACGCTGGCATTCGTACTGCGCAAGCATCTCGAAGAAAAGCATACGCTTCAGTTTCTGCAAAATCAGCAAATCGGGACTCAATGCACAAGGCGTTATCGGATTCTTCTAGAAATCTGCAATCAATTTCTGAATTGTTCCTTTTTGGATGAGGTGCTCCTATATGGAGAGGCGGTATATTGACCGGTGCCATTGGAATCTCCGGAAATGATGGTGGTAAAAATGAGCATGGGAACAAAAAAAGCACTAGAATAAAATTATCATTGGTGTCCGTCCGATAAAGCACAATCATGCAAGATAAGCATAGCTCGACTGCTGCAAAACAGCGGTCGAGTGTTGTTTTTTTCTTGGACAAGCCCCTCTAATCAAAAAGGCGATGCTTGCGGTCGTGATTCGGAGTCCCCTAAGAGTATCATTTTCTTGTCTTTCCCCGGATGGTTGAACAGACTGTAGAAGTCCACATAATACATCAGGCGTATACGCACCCTTTGTGGCAAGTTTCGAGAAACTCCATTTTCGGTTGATCTTTATGACCATGAGCAGAAATTGGCAAAAAATGACAAGACAACTCCTGTCCTTTAAACCCGATTTTGTCCAACATTTGCTTCGAAAATACGATTGCTCCCTAAGAGCTAATCTCTTTATTGGCAAAGGATAGCTCGAATATCATACTGCTTTTTTCTATCGCGGAATCAAGAATAATCAGAGAGTCCCTACTATTTTTTATTCCTTTCACGCTTCATACGAAAAATTCCTTAAATTTCCTGAAAGGTATTGTTCGTATGCACTCATATCTACCAGTCCGTGTCCGGAGAGGTTAAATAGAATCGTTTTCTTTTTCCCTTCCTTTTTTGCTTTAATCGCTTCGTTGATGGTTGCGGCAATGGCGTGCGTCGATTCCGGCGCGGGAATAATTCCTTCTGTTTGTGCAAACAAAATGCCTGCTTTAAATGTATCGAGTTGCAGAATATCGGCAACTTCCAAGAGGTTATCTTTCAGTAGTTGACTGATAATGCTTCCAGCACCATGATAGCGTAAGCCGCCGGCATGAATATTGGCAGGTGTAAAATTGTGTCCAAGTGTGTACATAGGGATGAGGGGCGTGTAGCCGGCTTCATCACCAAAGTCATACTTAAACTCACCTTGTGAAAGTTTTGGACACGATGCCGGTTCGGCAGCAATAAACCGCGTGTTGGTTTTTCCTTGAAGTTTATCGCGTAGAAAAGGAAACGATATTCCTGAGAAGTTCGATCCGCCGCCAAAACATCCAATGATGATGTCAGGATATTCGTCTGCCATTTCCATCTGTTTTTTTGCTTCCAGTCCGATAACGGTTTGGTGAAGCGACACATGGTTGAGTACGCTGCCGAGAGCATATTTGCATTTTGGCGTTTGTTGTGCCAGCTCAATGGCTTCTGAAATGGCTGTTCCCAAACTTCCTTGATGATTAGGCGTGTCGGTCAATATTTTTCTGCCACTTTTTGTGGACATGCTTGGCGAGGGAATCACTTGTGCGCCCCATGTTTGCATCAGCGTACGCCGATAGGGTTTTTGTTCGTAACTGATGCGCACCATATAAACGGCAAGTTCTAAACCAAAGGTTTTTGCAGCAAAAGCCAATGCTGTTCCCCATTGTCCTGCACCGGTTTCGGTGGTGATGTTTGTTGTTCCGTCCAACATATTGTAATAAGCTTGCGGAAGTGCCGAATTGAGTTTGTGCGAACCAACGGGGCTTACGCTTTCGTTCTTGAAATATATATGTGCCGGAGTTTGCAATGCCTTTTCCAAACCGGTGGCGCGTACCAATGGGGTGGGGCGATAGAGTTTATATTTCTCTCGCACCGCTTCGGGAATATCAGTCCACGCATCGCTATCGTTTAATTCTTGATGTGCCAGTTCTTTTGCAAAAAGGGGATAAAGGTCTTTCGCTTTAATGGGCTGCTTCGTTCCCGGATGAATCATGGGTTGCGGTTTTTGTTTCATTTCCGCAACAATGTTGAACCATTGTTTGGGGATGTCGGTTTCGGCGAGAATAAATTTTTTTCTTTTTTCCATTGTTGTCATTTTTTTGTTTGATAAATAAAAAACAGCCTGCTGTTTTCGTGAAACAACAGGCTGCATGTGTCAAATTAAAAACTTTCTGTGAACTCCCTTGTTATTTAAATTTCAATGAATAGCACAGGCTGGCATCCCATTGTTTCCAATGAATTGTTGCCAACGCCACCATATATTATTTAAAACAGAATGAGTCATTATTTTTTTGTTTGAGTTGCAAATGTATGATTATTTTTTGAATTAAAAATGAAATATTATAAAAAAGATGCGTTTTTGATAGTCTTTTCAAAAAAAGAACCGAAATAAAACAGAAAATCTATTTATTCGCCGGTTCGATGATTGTTTCCACACCTTCGTGCCAACAGCGAATTTGTTTCACTTGGACACGAATCATGCATATATCGGGAGTATTTGCTCCCTCTTTCCACCACGTCAATAGGTTTTTGTCCCAATGTCTTGTCATTGTTTCTTTATCCTCAACAATTTCCGCTATTCCGCGTTGCTGAATAAAAGTGGTGTTTTCTTTGTTCTGAAAAGCTAGAGAAATGTTTTTATTTGCTCTAATGTCATCTATTTTTCGAGTCTTTTTCAAACTGAAAAAATAGACTTCGTCACAATTGGGCATTGCTTTGTTATGAAGCATGGGACGCGAGTTTATATTTCCATTTTTATCAATGGTAGTCATCATGCAGCAATCCATTGTGGAAAGCACATTCTTTATTTCTTCTTTACTCATGTCTTGAATGATTGTAATAAAAAATCAAATCAATACGTTGTATGGACGGCATAAGTTACCGTTTCTTTGTAATTAAAGAATAGATCCAAAGTACGATAACAGAACCGGCCGTTGCCAGCAAAAGTGTTCTGAAACTGAATTTGTCAATGCTTCCGAAATCAAGCAGCGAACCAATCCAACCGCCTACAAAAGCCCCCGCGACACCAATCAAAATAGTGACGATGCATCCACCGGGATCAGATCCGGGACGTATCCATTTAGCCACTGTACCTGCAATTAACCCTAATATAATCCATGATAAAATACCCATAATTGAAAAAGTTTAATAAATTAATAGTTTAAAATAATTTGTTTAGATATGTAACCGACAACCTTATGGGAATGTTCATTTTTACTCCAAAAAAAGTTAACCTTCATTCATTCAACGTATCATATGTGCATTTGTCAGCTTGTTGTTTTGTCAATAGAAAAGTTTATTTTATTTTTGCATAAAAACGAATAATACTCTTTCAAAAATATGGCAATTACAGTCTCAAAAACACGAAATAAACTCATTGAAGTGGCTCGCCTTCTTTTTGCACGAAAAGGATATGAGAGCACAACGATGAACGAAATTGCCCAGGTTTCTCAAAAAGGAAGACGAACGCTTTATACTTATTTTAGTAGTAAGAAAGAGATTTATGATGCCGTGATTGCGTCAGAATTAGAGAGTCTGTATGCTCAATTGTTGGCTGTTACAGAGCGCGATATTTCTGCCGATGGGAAGTTAATCCTTTTTGCATTTACCCGTTTAGAAGCAGTCAAACAAGTGGTGCAGCGAAATGGAACATTGCGTGCCGATTTTTTCAGAAATATATGGCAAGTCGAAAATGTGCGCAAGGAGTTTGATATGAAAGAAATTGGATTTTTGCGTAATATTTTGCAAGAAGGCGTAGAGCAAAAGATTTTTTTTATCAGCGATGTGTCGCGTACAGCTCAACTGTTGCATTATGGGCTGAAAGGACTTGAAGTACCCGTTATTCGTGGTGTTTTAGATTTGAATATCAACAACAAGCAAGACAGAGATGTTATCTCAAATTTGATTTTTAGGGGATTGAGAAAACAATATCTCTTGTGAGGCTGTTTATTGAGTAATTGGAGAGAGATTTTAACAGGAAAATTTATTAACAAATATCACAAATAGAATGAAATTATTAGAAGGAAAAACAGCGCTCATTACCGGTGCCGCTCGCGGTATTGGCAAAGCCATTGCGCTGAGATTTGCTCAGGAGGGCGCTAACATCGCTTTTACCGATTTAAAAATAGATAAAAATGCGCAAGCTACCGAAAAAGAAATTGCAGCATTAGGTGTGAAGGCAAAAGGATATGCTTCCAATGCTGCCGATTTTGACGATACGCATCGTGTAGTAGAAGAAATTCATAAAGATTGCGGTAAAATCGATATTTTAATCAACAATGCCGGCATCACACGAGATGGACTGATGATGCGCATGAGCGAGGAGCAGTGGGATATGGTCATCAATGTCAATTTGAAATCGGCATTTAACTTTATTCATGCCGTTACTCCGATTATGATGCGTCAAAAATCCGGTAGCATTGTCAATATGAGTTCTGTTGTGGGCGTTTCCGGAAATGCCGGGCAGGCTAACTATTCGGCTTCCAAAGCCGGAATGATAGGATTGGCAAAATCGATGGCAAAAGAAATTGGTTCGCGTGGCATTCGCGTAAATGCTATTGCTCCGGGATTCATCATTACCGATATGACGAAGCAACTTTCGGAAGAGGTGCGCGAACAATGGGCAAAACAGATTCCATTACGCCGCGGTGGCACGCCCGAAGATGTGGCAAACGCGGCTTTGTTCCTTGCATCTGATTTGTCGTCGTACGTAAGTGGACAAGTTATCCATGTGTGTGGAGGAATGAATACATAAATTTTCAGTTGACATTATCTTGGTGATGCGCAAGAGTCTTATTTGGCGATATATATAGCCATGGGGCTCTTGCGTTTTTTGAAACTACACAAAAATTATAAATTTGTTTATGAACGTTCTTTACGAAGATAATCATATCATCATCGTCAATAAATCGGTGGGAGAAATTGTACAAGGCGACAAAACCGGCGACAAACCCCTTTCGGAGATTGTAAAAACGTATTTAAAAAAGAAGTACAACAAGCCCGGCAATGTCTTTTGTGGTGTGGCGCATCGGTTAGATCGTCCCACGAGTGGTATTGTGGTGTTTGCCAAAACAAGCAAAGCGCTGTCGCGCCTTAATGACATGTTTCGTCGCGATGATGTGTCCAAAACCTATTGGGCCATCGTTAAAAAGTGTCCCGCAAAAGAGCGCGATACACTTGTGCATTATCTAATAAAGAATGAAAAGAACAATAAATCAGCCGCTTATGATGTCGAAAAATCGAAAACTAAAAAAGCGATTCTGCACTACACGGTTATTGCTGCATCGGAACGGTATTTCCTCTTGGAAATTCAATTAGAAACCGGCCGTCATCATCAGATTCGTTGCCAATTGGCAAAAATAGGTTGTCCCGTCAAAGGCGATTTAAAATATGGTTTTCCTCGTTCCAATTCCGATGGAGGAATTAGTTTGCATGCACGCGGCATTTCGTTTGTACATCCTGTTTCAAAAAAAGAGATCAATATCACTGCCCCAACGCCTGATGAGCCATTGTGGCACGCAATGGAAGAGATTGTGATTCAAAACAAATAAAATACTGTGCTGGCTCTATCACTCATCAAATACTCTTCGGCGACGTTGTTTCTTTTCGCTCAAATATCTTTTATTGTCCAAACGCTTTGCGATAGAATTTAGTGGAGTGCAAGGTTGCAATTATGTATTGCCGTTTTACGTATCTTTACAGAGTAGAACAGTGCAAATTATTATAGGAAAATTACCCAAAAAAAGCGTAACGAGACTTATTTCGACCAATGCTGAAAGACTTCATCAATATGAAGCATGAATTGTTATACTAGCAAAAAAAATGATTGGAACTACTTAGAAGAAGAACTTTCACCGTTCTATTCAGAGAAAGGCGCTCCGAGTGTTCCCATTCGTCTGATGGTCGGATGTTTGATGTTGAAACATTTGTATAGTCTTGGAGATGAGCGTATCCCTGAGGCTTGGGTTCACGATGTCTACTTTCAGTATTTTTGTGGAGGAGAGTGCTTTGAACACAAATCTTCCATTCGACCCGTGTGATTTTGTTCATTTTCGAAAACGTATAGGCAAACAGAGAATCGAGATCCAAATTAATGCTATGATGGCAACAACTGTTTGCAATTTAAAAAAATGATGAAAAAACTTAGAGATGAATTTTTATATTTTATTTTCCGCCGGTTTTTCCGACAAGATAAATTATATTTTCAGATTAATTTGAATTTATAAGGAAGGACTATTTATTGTTGATTTTATTTCCTTTAATTGATTGACCTACTGTCTGTTTTGCAACATGCCACGCAACAAAGCGCAAATTCTGATTTGAGCTTCCGAGTACGTATGACTTTAAATCCATATATTTCCAAAAGCTTGATAAACGATTGTTCATTCCACTTGCCGTGAATTGGGAATCGGCTTATCAGCATCAGGGCTCGTTTAATTTTTCCTTTCGGACTTATCTCTTTCCACAAAAATGTAGGCACGATCAGTAAGCCATTGGGTTTTAGCGCTCGCTTTATCTCGGACAAGGCTTTTTCGGGTTCGGGTATAATATGCAGCACATTGGCCGCCACCACCACATCGAAAACGGCGTCGGCGTAAGATAGATTGAATACATCCGCTACCGAAAATCGTACGTTCTCGGGGTGCGAAATCCGGTTAGCTTCTGTTATCATTTTTGCCGATATGTCGGTGGCTTCCACCATTGCCACTTTGTTCGCCATGTAGCGTGCAATCATGCCGGTTCCCGTACCTATTTCTAACACTTTCATGTTTTTGCTTAGTTGCTCTGCCACAAACTGATACATTTGTTGATAAACAGCTTTTCGCTCAAAAGCCTTGTTGTAAAATGAGGCTATTCTATTCCAATATGTAGCTTTGTTATTACTCATGATTTTGATATTGAAGTTAGAAGTTTTTATTTTATGCGAATCCAGAGTTGAAAAACTTTGAACTTAGCTTTAATTTAATTTATTTGTAGTAAGAAAAATAAGTGCTGTTTCTCCTGTTCGATTCCCTGAAAACCATTATCTTGAAAGAAAATCTTCACTAACTGTTCTAAATAGTCGCTCCTTAGAAATTCACATTCAGGAGGGGAAACATTGAAAGTCTGATTCGAAAAATGCATCTGAGAATAAATAAAAACTCTTCCCCCAAGTTTTTCCATCATTTTCTTCAAATTCCATGCTGTTGCTTCCATCATAGCATCAATTTGTATGCCTTTTTCTCCCCAAAGATAATTCTGTTCCATGCGAAAATCTTTTTTTCAGATGTCCGATAATAGGTTCGGAACGTGGTCATGATAGGTTCAGACCAATTGTCTTATTTCTTCCGGTTTATCAGGGTCTTTAGGAATGCCGTTCTCAAACGGATTGATTACCTCAATGCCATTTTCCGTGTCAACGGAAATTTCCATATCCACCGGTGAGGTGATTTCGTCGGCTTCTATCAAGACCATGATGTTGTCGTTGTCGCCAAACTGCGCTTCAAACTTTTTGATGTTGATTTCAATCAGTTTATGCTCTTCAAACCACGAATCACGTGCGTCGTGTGGTTGCAAACGCTGCAATCCTACAAGGCCTAGCTAGTACTGCTACAATAATTGCTAAGCCAAGAAATGCCCATCGATTCTTAATCTGTATTTTTCCGAATTTTCGGAATTTGTCATTTATTTTTTGTACTTTCATTTGTTGAGATTTTGTAATTTAGTTATACTTTATTATTAATTATCTTTTCATTTCTATCTTTTTTTATTTAATTAAATAAACAAGCGCCAAACAGCTGCCACTACAGTGGTAACCACGATTCCTGCAACCAACGGTATAAAGGTTGCCGCGAGAGTCCATTTCTTTGATTTTGTTTCCTTATATATCGTATATATTGTTGTGGAACATGGATTATGCAACAAACTGAACAACATTAAATTGACTGCCGTAAGCGTTGTCCATCCTCCGGCTCTGAGGATGTCGGCGGTTTCTTGCAACGTGTTGGCTTCAAACATTACGCCGGCCCCTTCTCCTATTTCAGTATTTCCTGTGATAAGCACGGTAAGCATCAAAATGGTGGGAATAATGATTTCATTTGCCGGAATGGCAACAATATATGCCAAAATGATAACCCCATTCAATCCCATAATCCACCCCATGCCATCAAATGCATGAATCAGTATTTCGGCAATGCTTCTGTCGCCAATGAATATATTGCAGCTCAGCCAGATAATAGCTCCTGCCGGTGCGGCAAAAACAATGGCGCGCCACAAAACAATCAATGTGCGATCAATCAACGAGGTGTAAATGGTTTGCCAAAAACGTGGCGGACGGTATGGTGGCAATTCGAGATTAAACGTCGAAACTTCACCTTTAAGCATCGTGCGCGACAATAAAAATGAAAACAGGAACATGAAAGCGATTCCCAATACGGCTATTCCAACTACTGATCCAATCGACACAATTCCTGATAAATAGGACGGAACGATGGCACCCAAAAAGATGGTGGCTATCAATATTTGTGTTGGCCAACGCCCGTTGCACAGAGAAAAATTATTCGTCAGAATGGCAATAAGTCTTTCGCGCGGACTGTCGATAATGCGCGTGGCAACAACACCCGCCGCATTGCATCCAAACCCCATGCTCATGGTCAGTGCCTGTTTTCCGTGTGCTCCCGAGCGACGAAACAGTTCATCCAAATTGAATGCTACACGTGGCAGATATCCAAAATCTTCCATTAACGTAAACAACGGGAAAAATATCGCCATCGGTGGCAACATCACAGCTACTACCCACGCCGTGCCAAGATAAACACCATCGACCAACAAACCGCTAAGCCATAAAGGTAAATAAGCCCGGGCGAGAGATTTCAAAAATGGATGTATTTTTCCAATCAATAAATTAGAAAGCATTTCCGACGGATAGTTGGCTCCGGTAACCGTAATCCACAAGACTAATCCCAAGAGAAGAAACATAATCGGAAATCCCCATGTGCGCGAAGTGACAATTTTGTCGATCTTCACGTCCAAAGGGACTCTGTTTTTCTTTGAGCGATTGACAACGCATTCCGAACATATCTTCGCAGCATCGGCATAAATTGCCTCTGAAAGTTTGTCTTGAAACGTATCGCCAAGAGCAAGGCGAAGCGATGTAGCTTTGGTTAAAATTTCATCTATAACAGAATTATCGGCAGGCGGTTGACGCGTCAATTCACCCTCACGCAACGCCGTAATGATACGCTCATCACCATCCAACAACCGAAACGCTAGCCACCGGCTGTTGGGAACGTCGGGATAAGCATCTTTTATGCGTGAAGCCAAATCATTGATCCGGCTGTTGATGTTGCCCGAAATGCTTTTGATGCGGTGCGGCTTCCACACTGTGTCTGTGGTGCATATTTCGTGAACGGCAGCAAGCAAATCGTCAATTCCCGTACCGGAACGTGCGGATGTGGCAACCACCGAAATACCTAACCGGCGTGACAGGGCGCGAATATCGATATCTATTTTTTTCCGTTTGGCTTCGTCCATCAAATTAACACATAAAATCGCTTTATCCGTTATTTCCAAAATTTGCAGCAGCAAATTCATATTGTGTTCCAAACGTGTGGCATCAGCAACCACAATGCTCACATCGGGTTGACCAAAAAGAATAAAGTTGCGTGCCACCTCCTCATCATCCGACATGGACAGTAAGGAATAGGTGCCTGGCAAATCTACAATTTTATATTTTTTTCCGCCATATTCAAATCCTCCTTCAGCACTTACAACGGTTTTTCCGGGCCAGTTTCCGGTGTGTTGTTTCAATCCCGTAAGGGCATTAAATACGGTGCTTTTCCCTGTATTGGGGTTGCCTGCCAAAGCAATGGTAAAATCTTTTTTGTCTGAAATTCGACTTCCGGTTCGTTTCAGGGCTGAGTGTGTGCTCCTTTGACAAGTTTCACATGTGTTTGTCGTATTATTATTCATTGTCTTTCGTTATTTTGTGGATAAGAATATATTTGGCTTGATCTTCGCGAAGCGCGATGGCTGTGCCACGCACCATATACGCTACGGGGTTTTTCATTGGGCTAACCAAATCGATGGATACGGAACTTCCATTTACAAATCCCAAATCCAAAAGACGGCGTCTGCCTGCACCACGGTATGCTTCAGATATGTCGACAATTTCCGCGCTTTCGCCCTCTTTTAGTGATGTCAAGCGATAGATATTACCTAATTGTCCCGATTCATACTCTACGGAAAAATCTTCGGCAACAGTGATGTTGCGTGCCACTTCGTAGCGAAGGATAATCTCTTCGTTGTGGCACTCCAACGTGATGCTTTCATTCGTTCTGTTGACAACTCTCACAAGAGTTCCCGGATGGATGTTGTGTCGATGGATGATGTTGTAAAAAATTTCGGGTTCGTCTTCTATATTTATCACCTTGCCAACAGTGTACATTGGCAACACGTCAAGCGAGCAACCTGATGTTTTTTTCATTTCGCCTGTTTCTGACGGGATGGGCGCACCATGAGGATCTACAAGAGGATTTCCAAGCATTTTGTTCAACTCTTGGCACTCGTCACCCGATAGTTTATGTTCCATTTTTTCGGCTTTGCGATGCCAATCGGAAGGGGGATATCCGGTATGCTCAGCGAGATATTTCTCATACATTCGATGTTTACGGATTATCCTCAACGCCTTCTGTTTTCCGTTTTCTGTAAGCGTAAACGTTTCGTCATCAGTCTGATGTATCAATCTTTGCCGCAACAGCTCCCCCAAAACAGGTTCTATCCGCTTCATCGTGAAAGAGAGATTTTGCGAAATAACGCTACGTGTTACCGGCTGTTTTTTCTCAATCTCCACTTTATACATGAATTTTAGTACATCTTCTAAGCGATGTTTAAATCGTTGTTTGTGCGTTTTGAATAATTCCTTTATTTTCATGCCATATTCAATTGTTAATGGTAATTATTTTTTTGTCGATTCTTTTTTATTGCTTATAATATATCTTTGAACAAATCTGTTCTCCCTATCAATAAAGAACAATGTTCTAGCCTGTTCAAAAAAATATTTATGCATTCATAAGTTCTTTCCAGCCTGCCGTAGCATATAAGACATATTCTGCCAAAAAAATCTCCATTTCTTCATCGCTAAGTTCGCTG
This sequence comes from Bacteroidota bacterium, assembly GCA_023418255.1. Classification (GTDB taxonomy): domain Bacteria; phylum Bacteroidota; class Bacteroidia; order Bacteroidales; family Dysgonomonadaceae; genus JAEZZZ01. The sequence continues at coordinate 1,090 of JAEZZZ010000023.1, read as the reverse complement.
TGCATCACAATTTCTCCCATCATGGTCACCAACCACGAACTCATAATATGTATGAAAAATGGTGATACATTGGTGTTTAAGTGGGGATATTTTTCCTTCATTAATTGTAAATACTCTAAACCCGCTTCGGTCTGTCGGTCGGTGATGGTGTCTTTAAAATTCTCTAACGATGAGCCACTTGCCTCAAAAAGCAAAAGCCTCAAATCCTCTCTGTTTCCTTTGAGTATGGATAACATGATATTAAGCATCTCTTGCTGAAAAGACTTCATCGTAAAAACATCTACACTGATGTAGTTTTCGCTGTTGTGTTTTTTCAACCACACGTCAAACGTATGCAAAAGGGGGGCGAGCACTTCGCGAAATATTTCGTCCTTGCTTTTGAAATAATTGTAAATATTGCTCAATCCGACGCCCGATATTTTGGCAATCCGACGCATGGAACTGTCCTTAAAACCGTGTTGAAGAAAATCTTCTCGGGCCGCTTTTAAAATGGTTTTTCGTATGTCTTTTTTCTGCACCTGCATTGTTTTACAAAACACATTTATTTTTTAATGTTGCAAAATTATCAAACATGAACGGCGTTCACAATACCCAAAAATAATGATTTTTTATTAGAAACATCACAAAAGATAGGGATGTACCGTCAAAAACACATAAATTTATTTATACATCTTCAGATGAAAGTTTATTATTGCGGGGTTTAGTCAAAATTTCATGTAATCCTGCCCTAAAGATAATTTTTATTAAATGAATGTTACTCACACCGCCAATCCCCATATTGGTCGTATTAAATTGTTAAATATACAGCTGTTAATATTTTCCGATATCCTCTTTTATGTCTCAAATATCAAATTTATTACATCCTAAAACCGGTAGATAAAGACAAATTAACCCGCATTATTCATGAAGAACACTTTCCATTTTCTTTGCCCCTCTTTTCCTCTGTGGGATGAATGGATTTACTATTTTCTAATCCGATGATTGTTTTTTGAACGTTTCTTACTCCGCAAAAACAAAGTAATGAATCATTTTAGGGTGTTTTCGCGGGAATTTTCACATAAGGACACACTCCTCCCACGGAGGTTTTTTT
>JAEZZZ010000160.1 GCA_023418255.1 Bacteroidota bacterium | reverse complement strand
TGTTTACAGGGATTTGTTCGTCGAGTTAATTGTTTCGTAACAGGAGGTTTGCAACTAAAAAAACCTCCGTGGGAGGAGTGTGTCCTTATGTGAAAATTCCCGCGAAAACACCCTAAAATGATTCATTACTTTGTTTTTGCGGAGTAAGAAACGTTCAAAAAACAATCTTCGGATTAGAAAATAGTAAAACCATTCATCCCACAGAGGAAAAGAGGGGCAAAGAAAATGGAAAGTGTTCTTCATGGATAATGCGGGTTAATAATTAAAGAGCTCAAAAAAAGCCGAAACAGAAAAAATATTTCCTGCCCGGCTCAAATATAAAGCAATGAAAGTATAAAATTCTATTTCTACTCAATACCAATCATGGTATGGTTCTGCTCCAGTTGCAGCGTTTTGCTTGGCTCATCACACACTTCGGATGGTCCAAAAAATTGGATGGGACCCGGATATACATAATCCGTTTCAAGTGCCCACTTCTCGCGCATACGTTCGAAATATTTGAACGGTGCATCGTCTAATTTAACCAGCGCCTTTTGAATAACCGGCTTCATGGCGCCATGGCGACGCTCCATATTCATCATCATTGTGATAGGAACTCCACCGGCAACCCATTTGTCAGTAACAGCGGTTGTATTACGCACCGATGCCATATATCCGGTTTTCCCTCCGGCAATAAGCATCGAGGCCGTATAACCGAGAGAATAGCAATAATCGGCATCGTAGTTTGATGGCGAAGCACACCTTCCTTCGTAGCCGAAGAAGTGGCTGATGGTGGCAAATTTACCTTTGTATTTCCCTGCTTTTGCCCACTCTTTCAGTTTGTATTTCACCATTTCGCTAAGCAACTTTTCTGTTTCGATATGAGAAACCTGAACGTTGCCGTGCGGGTCACGATCCAACGTAAGTTGGCGTGCTACCGAATGAGGCAGGCTGGCATATATTTCTGAGTTTTGTGGCGATAGTTTGTTGATGATGTATTCTCGTTTAGCAGAACGGCGTACCAAATCAAACTCATCTTGATTATGTGCAAGAAATTCGTTCAGTTCGGCAATCAAGCGTTTCATAACGGGAATAAATTCGATCAATCCTTCGGGAATAAGAACCGTTCCAAAATTCATACCCTTTTCAGCACGCTTAGCAACAATAGTGGCAATATCTGTGATGATGTCGTCAAGCGATTGCTGTTTCTTTTCCACTTCCTCTGAAATGATACAGATGTTGGGATGCGTTTGCAGAGCACATTCCAATGCAATATGCGATGCAGAGCGCCCCATCACCTTGATGAAGTGCCAATATTTTCGTGCAGAATCACAATCGCGCTGAATATTTCCAATAAGTTCCGAATATACTTTGCAGGCAGTATCGAAACCAAATGATGTTTCAATCTGGCTATTCTTCAAATCTCCGTCAATGGTCTTGGGAACGCCAATAACCTGTACTTTTGCATCAATCGATTTATAATATTCTGCCAACACACAAGCATTGGTATTGGAATCGTCGCCACCAATAATAACCAACGCCTTGATATTAAGCTTTTTCAAAATTTCAAGCCCTTTATCAAACTGCTCTTTGGTTTCGAGCTTGGTTCTCCCCGAACCAATGATGTCAAAACCACCGGTATTACGATATTCACCGATAATCTCCGCAGTCAACTCCTTATAATTGTGATTAATCAAACCGGCTGGACCTAACAAAAAGCCATAGAGCTTGCTGTCACGATGCAAACGCTTAACTCCATCAAAAATCCCCGCGATAACATTGTGTCCGCCCGGTGCTTGTCCTCCGGAAAGAATTACGCCCACATTGATGGGATTGTCCATCCCGGGTTGTCCCGATTTTTGTTCAAAATTGATTACAGGCATTCCATAGGTGTTGGGAAATAACTCTTGAATCTCTTTTTGGTCATCAACAGATTGGGTTTTTTCTCCCTCCACCATTTCCACATTTTCTTTGAGTACGTCCGGCATTTTGGGAACATACTTTGTCCTTTCTATTTGTAAAGCACTTTTTGTCATTAATTTTATATTTTATTTGAAATAACCTAACAGTTTACACATTGCTAAATTTGATGCATCAAAAATAGCAATTTTTTATTAGAAAAGGAAAGAATTGGTAAGCAAAATAAGTGTTTAAAGTACTCTTTATGAATATTTAACAAGAATAATGCATTTTACAAAGTTACAATGCTTGAAATACATATTTCTGCTTCCGGAAGCAGAAACAATGAAACTGTTTTGAGTTTTAAGAATGATATAATTTTATTCATTCTTTTATGCTGTTTTTTTGCCCTTTTTGCATCTTTAAACTTTCATTCTTTCCAAACAGCCTGCTATTTATGCGAAACGACAGACCAAATCCATCAAAAAATAACTAAAAAACATTGCATAAAAAACTCAAAAAAGTTTCTTTGTTTTAATGGATTTATTGAATAAACAAGCACTTGCTGCTTGCTGTTCCTATAAGCAATATACTATTCCCATTTATCAATAAGATTACTTCTCTGTCACTTTACTTTTTTTGGGTCTTGTTTGACGCGACATCACACGCACTGCATCCGCTACAATGCGACGATTTTTCTTTCTTGAAGAAGAACGTATAAAGTTTGCGAGCAACAATCCAAGCAACAACCACCCCAATGATAATAACAATAATAAGTTGAATATCGACTTCCATATACAAAATATAAAAAATCTATTTGTCGATTTTGCCACACATCTTTTTACATCATAAGACGCAACAACTGATAGGCAACAAAAGCGACTAACCATGCCAATCCGGTGGAATATAGCACACTAAAAATCCCCCATTTCCATGAGTTGGACTCCTCTTTTATGGCAACAATCGTGGCGATACACGGAAAATAAATGAGCGTAAAAAGCAAAAATGCAATCACGACGGGCATCGTAAACACAGGCGTGCCATCGGCATGCCTCTCTTGTTTGAGGCGTGTTTGCAGCGACTCTTGATTGTCGCCATCGCCTGTGTAAATCACTCCCATTGAGCTAATAACAATCTCTTTTGCCGCCAACCCGGACAACAAACTGACCGATATTTTCTCATCAAAACCTAATGGACTCATAATAGGCTCTATCCATCGTCCGATACGACCAATATAAGAGTTTTCTTGATGCTCCTGATTAATGGCATGCTCTATCTTCTCAATGCGCTCCGTTTTTTCTTCTTCCGAAATCTGATGTTGTTCAAAGCTGCTTTCAACCTGCGCTATTTGCTGTTTCATACGTTCAAATCGCTCTTTATTGCGAGGAAAATATCCCAAAAACCAGATGATGATGGAGCCGATAAGAATAATGCCGCCCATTTTTCTCAGATATTGATACGCGCGATCCCACATGTGAATCAGTACCGATTTTAATGTCGGCATCCTATAAGGCGGCAACTCCATCACAAATGGCGTGTCTTCGCCCTTGAAAAATGTTTTGCGAAATAACAAGGCGCTAACGACGGCAATGGCAATTCCGGTAACATACAATCCTAGCAAAACCGTGCCGGCTGCTCGCGTAAAAAAAGCACCTACAAACAAAAGATAAACAGGCAGGCGCGCACTGCACGACATAAAAGGAACAATAAGCATCGTAATCATCCGGCTATTGCGACTTTCAATGGTACGTGTGGACATGATGGCAGGCACATTGCACCCAAATCCCATAATAAGAGGAATAAACGATTTTCCGTGCAACCCCATCCGATGCATCATCTTATCCATAATAAAAGCGGCACGTGCCATGTAACCGGAATCCTCCATAAAAGCGATAAAAAGATAAAGAATCACAATATTCGGCAAAAAGACAATAACACCTCCTACCCCACCGATAATTCCATCCACAATCAAATCTTTAAGAGGGCCGTCGCTCATATATTGGCGCGTAAAATCGCCCAATGCCGCGACGCCGGCCTCAATCCAGTCCATCGGATAGGCACCCAAACGAAAGGTAGCTTCAAACATGATCCACATGAAGAAAAAGAAAAGCGGAAAGCCCCAAAAACGATGTGCTACAATGGTGTCTATATGCCGTGTTGTTTCAGAAGTGTTCTTTTTTTCTGTCAGCGTCTCTCTCAATGCGCCCGCGATGAAACCATAACGTGCATTTGTAAACGCCGATTCGGCATCTTCGCGAAGAAGTTTCTCAATATAATCTCGCTCCTTATTGCGGCGTGCGATGATTTCGTCGCTGCCGCAATATCCCGCGATGCGCTCCTCTACATTTTTATCGCCTTCCAATAGTTTTATGGCAATATAGCGTGGTGGCAAATAGTCCGATTGAACAGCTTTTGCATCGAGTTCGCGCTGCATGATGCCGATGGATTTTTCCAGTACACGTCCATAAGGCACAATTACATTGTCTTTTAAGGTATCGCATTTTTTCTCATGCACTTCGATGACTTTGTCCAACAGTTGGGAAATACCTGTTCCCTTTTTTCCTACTGTCGGCACAAAAGGGATGCCCAACATGCGCCCCAACTCTTCGTGATAAAATTCGCGTCCGCTTTCTTGCAACTCGTCGTACATATTTAGTGCAATCACTACGGGGCAATCCATGTCAATAAGTTCGGTTGTGAGGTATAAATTTCGCTCCAACGAAGATGCCGCCACAACATTGATGATGATATCCGGTTTTTCTTCAAAAATATGTTTTCTTACGTAAAGTTCCTCGGGCGAATATGCCGATAGAGAATAAGTACCGGGCAAGTCCACCAGCTTTATAGTGTAATCGCCATGGTTCATATAGCCCTCTTTGGCACTGATGGTAACGCCTCCATAATTGCCGACATGTTCATGCGCACCCGATGCGTGATTAAAAATAGATGTTTTCCCGGCATTGGGATTGCCCACCAAAGCCACAGTAATAGTATTTGGATCACGCATGATGTTGATGGATGAGTGCCCATACGCTTCCCTGTTTATGTGAGAAGTTAATGTTTTATCACCTTCACCCTCGACAAAAAAATTTTCATCAGGCATCGGATGATGTAGAAGTTTGGATATTTCCACCAATTCGGCCTCTGTGCGACGCAACGAAACCTCGTATTCCATAATTCCATATTTTACCGGATCTTTTAGCGGCGCATTTAAAATAGAAACCACTTCTTGTCCTCGCACAAACCCCATCTCCAAGATGCGCTTACGAAAGGCACCACTACCATTGACTTTTACTATATAAGCCCGCTCCCCCGTAGGAAGTTCTGAAAGGCGCATAATTCTCTCCTGTTAATTGTTTTTTGTAAACTGCAAAGATCAGGATTGTTTTATAGAAATGCAACGATTTTATGAATTATTATTTATAATCACTTTAAATAAGAGATATTTAATCCGATAAAATAACGTAATGGATTTGCTAATTTATTTATCATTAAAAAAGAAATACATGCGTATTGGCCATCGATATTTTCTTCATAGGCGTCGTTTACGTTTCAATTCGTGCACTATTTCACCAAATTGTCAGCCAAATTGATTGAAAAATTGTAATTTTGCAACCGATAAAATATGTTTCAATATGGGTTCTTTTTTTTTACTGAACCCTCTGGTGCATGTCAATTCAGTAAAAAAACCAGTTTTTTAAAACATGGCTCGAAAGAAAAAACAACTCCCGCTGCTACAATCCATTCCAATTGTAGATGTCGCTGCTGAAGGAAAAGCTTTGGCACGCGTGGATGGCATGCCGGTGTTTGTTCCTTACGTAGTTCCCGGCGATGTGGTCGATGTTCAGCTTTTACGTAAAAAACGTGGATATGCCGAAGGCAGGGCTGTTGCTTTTCATTCTTACTCTGATGAGCGCGAAGAGCCTTTTTGTTCGCATTTTGGTATATGTGGCGGTTGCAAATGGCAGTTGCTGCCTTATGAACGTCAATTGGAATATAAACGCCGCCAAGTAACGGACCATCTTACTCGCATTGGGAAAATAGAAATTCCGGAGGTGACGCCAACGATTGGTTCTCGCAATACCACATATTATCGAAACAAATTAGAATTTACTTTCTCAAACAATGCATGGCTCACATCTGAGCAGATTGAATCCGGGATTGTTCCCGAACATCGCAATGCATTGGGCTTCCATATTCCCGGACGATTCGACAAAGTACTTGATATTGATACCTGTTATTTACAGAGCCAATTATCCAATCGCATTCGTGTCGAAATCCGAAATTTTTGTTTGTCCGAAAAATATCCTTTTTTCGATCTACGAAAACAGGATGGATTGATGCGAAACATCATCATTCGCACAGCTTCAACAGGCGAAATAATGCTGATTGTGGTGTTTTTTCGTTATGAAAAAGAGAAATGTGAAAAACTGCTTGAATATATTACAAAAACGTTTCCCGAAATCACCTCTCTGCTCTATGTGATAAACGAGAAAGCAAATGATACCATTTCCGATCAAAAAATTCATAAATGGAGCGGAAAAGATTATATCACGGAGACAATGGAGGATTTGCGTTTTAAGATCGGGCCAAAATCTTTTTATCAGACAAACAGCACACAGGCGTATCGCCTCTATTGTGTGGCACGCGAAATGGCACAACTTTCGGGTAACGAGTGCGTGTATGACTTATATACCGGAGTTGGAACGATTGCTACTTTTGTTGCACGGCATGCCCAAAAAGTTATTGGTATCGAATTTGTTCCGGAAGCAATCGAAGATGCCAAAGAGAATGCACGCCATAATGGCATTAACAACACGTTTTTCTTTGTCGGCGACATGCGAAAAATTCTTACCAAAGAGTTCATTGACACCCATGGCAGAGCAGATGTAGTGATAACTGACCCACCGCGCTCGGGAATGCATCCCGATGTGGTGCAGGCTCTACTCGAATCAGAAACACCACGTATTGTATATGTTAGTTGCAACAGTGCCACACAAGCGCGCGACATTGCTCTTATGGACGAGCAATATCGCGTGGCAGCAGTACAACCCGTAGATATGTTTCCACACACGCATCATGTAGAGAATGTGGTATTGCTTGAAAGACGTTAGTTTAAATGTTACTACAAAATAAAAAAAAGCCGCTATTGCGGCTTTTTTAAAAGAGAACGTTCTCACGTTTACTATTATTTCTCAATACCCAACAACTCTACTTCAAACAAAAGTGTTGAGAATGGAGTGATATCGCCCTGTTGTTTTGAACCGTATGCAAGTTCATACGGGATGTACAGCTTCCATTTCGAGCCCACAGGCATCAGTTTAAGAGCTTCTGTCCATCCTTTTATCACATTGTTGATACCAAAAACGGCAGGCTCTTTACGCTTGTAGCTGCTATCAAATTCTGTTCCGTTGAGTAATGTTCCACGATAGTGCACTTTTACGCGATCATTGTCCGTAGGAACGGGACCATTCCCCTTTTTCAAGATTTCATATTGCAAGCCACTGGGCAAAGTAACCACTTCGCTGCGTTTAGCATTTTCAGCTAAGAAAGCTTCTCCGGCAGCAATGGAGTCTTTGTATTGCACTCTAAGCTCTGCTTCAACTTTTTGTTCATGTTTCTGGCGTGTGGCGTCCAACTCACGTTGAATGATGCCGTCAGCATCAGTTGCAGGGATGGCAAGCGCACTGTTTTTCAGAATTCCAATAAGTCCGGCAAGCATTTGTTCTTTATTGATGTCTTTTGTAGAGTCTTCACCAAAAACAGCACTCTTGAATTGTGGCATCATGTGTTCCGAAAGTTGCATTCCAACACTTAGTCCCTGATAATAAGGCGCCTTGTCTTTAGAATTATTCAGCGCTTGTTTCAATCCGCGGATGAACTCATTTAGTTTAGGAGCGTTGGCATTATTCAACGAGTCAATTTTCTTTTTTTGCTCTTTGATTAACGCTTCTTTTTTCACAGAGTCCGTTTCTGCGCTAATTTTTGATTGATATTGGTATTGGATCGCAGAGGAGCTAGCAATTACACCGCTCTGCTCTAAGAATTGCTTCAATCCTTGTTCGGCTAGATTTACGCCATATGCATAAGAGACGCTGTCTTCAACATTTTTTAATGATGTTTTAGGGGCAGACGCGCCTGTGCAAGACACAAACATCACCCCGGCTGCTACGATGGTAAACAGCACCAAATAAACATTTTTTTTCATAATGATTTTTCTTTAAATTTATATTATTATCTATTTAAATATTCCGATTTCTAAGATATTTGCTTATAACGACATACCAAAATAATAAGAGGCATCTTAATATTCGTATATTGACTCCGAAAACTTTTTACTTTTCGATGGATAGAAGTTGTACATCAAAAATAAGAGTCGCATTAGGCCCGATGACTTCGCCGGCACCTCGTTCACCATAAGCTAAATGAGGGGGGATATAAAAACGCCAGCGCGCACCTTCCGACATCAACTGCAATCCTTCTTGCCAACCTAGAATAACTTGATTTAGTTGAAAAACTGCGGATTCTCCGCGTTGCACTGAGCTATCAAAGATAGTTCCATCAATAAGCGTTCCTTCATAGTGTACACGCACTCGATCGGTTAGGCTTGGCTTACTGCCACTACCCTCCTCAATTACTTCATATTGCATGCCATTTGAAAGCGCAACAACTCCATTTTTCTTCTTATTTTCTTCTAAAAAACGTTTTCCCGCTTCCAAGTTGATGGAAGCTGATTCTTGGCGTTGTTTGGCAAAAAAATCTTGCATAACTTGCTGTGCCTCTTCCGGCGATATTTTCATCGGCTTGCCTTGTATCATCTGTGAGAAGGCTTCCGTAAAAGCATCCATTTCAATGCGTTTCAACCCAGAATTTATAATATGAGATGCCATGTGCATTCCCAACGCGTAACTTACTTTATCCATAGTCTTTTTCATTATTTGTGATAGGCTTTTGCACTATAAACGGAGACAAAAAAGAACAACCACGCCACAAAAATACAATTTTAATATGAATTAATCGTTTTTTTAGATATAAAAAACTATATTTGTGTGGATTCCGTCTCGTTTACTGCTTTAAAAAGAGAAAATCCCGTGGCAACTCTTCTTCTTTTTGTGAGTGAGAGAAATAACAATGTACATAATTGCAATTTATTATTAAAAAAACAGATAATACAATGAAAAAAAAATTAGTCATACTTACCGGAGCAGGCATGAGTGCCGAAAGCGGTATCTCCACCTTTCGCGATTCAGGTGGCTTGTGGGACAAATATCCGGTGGAACAAGTGGCTACCCCCGAAGGTTTTGAAAGAGATCCTGAATTGGTTTTACACTTTTATAACATCCGCCGCAAAGAGTTGCTTGGCGTTGAACCGAATGCTGGCCACTATGGGCTTGCCGAATTGGAAAAGGATTTTGATGTGCATATCATCACACAAAACATCGACAATTTACACGAAAGAGCCGGCAGTACACAAGTTATGCATCTGCATGGCGAGTTGATGATGGCACGCTCTACGGCTGACGAGTCGCTTCTCTATCCCCTGACATCCGAAAAATGGGAAATTAAATTGGGCGACTTGTGTGAAAAAGGCTCGCAACTGCGTCCACATATTGTTTGGTTTGGCGAAGCCGTACCCATGATTTCCGAAGCGGCAAAACTTTGCGAAGAAGCCAATATATTTGTCATTATCGGGACATCGATGAATGTTTATCCTGCCGCCGGGCTGTTGCAATATGTTAAAAGCAATACGCCTGTTTATCTGATTGACCCCAAAGAGGTGCACACTTATCGTTCCGATATTCATTTTATCCAAAAAGGAGCATCTGAAGGAGTAAAAGAACTAAAGCAGTTGTTATTGACTTAAACGCTACCGTAGGCCCGCATTTATGAGCAGATTGAAAATATAATGTTGCCTTCGGCCACCGATAAAGCTCCAACGAAACATTGTTTGGCGAAAGACAGCGGACTCGCCAATATGCTTGTTTCGCTCACGACAATAAGCCCGCCTTCAACTTTTCAAAGAAGGAAGACGTGAAAAAAAGGGAGAGCTATTTTTTTCTTTGCTGCAACCCCTTTCATCAATATTGAAACAGAATGGGTAAAAGGGATTGAAAAAGTTTTTTATACCTCTATGCAGTATTCTAAGAAAAATCATGTAAATTTGCTCACACAAAAAACGGCAAGATTTAGTTAATATAAGAAATAAAATATAGTGGCAAAAAAAGTGGCGGAAACGCCCATGATGAAACAATATCTCGAAATCAAAAAACAACACCCCGACGCGGTGTTGCTATTTCGTGTGGGCGATTTTTATGAAACATTCTCAACCGATGCCGTTGTGGCATCCGAAATATTGGGCATCACGCTTACGCGTCGCGCCAATGGCGCGGCTCAATATGTAGAACTTGCCGGATTTCCTCATCATGCGTTAGACACCTATTTGCCAAAACTGGTGCGAGCCGGAAAACGTGTTGCCATATGCGACCAGCTGGAAGACCCAAAACTTACAAAAAAATTGGTAAAACGAGGCATCACCGAGCTGGTTACACCTGGCGTTTCAATGAACGACCACATCCTGAACCACAAAGAAAACAACTTTTTAGGAGCAATTCACACAACCAACAATCGTCATTTTGGTATCTCATTCTTGGATGTTTCCACCGGAGAATTTCTCACCACCGAAGGTGGCAAAGAAGATATTGACAAACTCTTATCACACTTCGAACCCAAGGAAATCTTGATGGAGCGGGGAAAGAAAAACAGATTTAAAGAAGATTTCAACAACTCATCTTTTCTTTTCGAGCTTGACGACTGGGTTTTCACCGCCGAAACCGCGAACGAACGGCTGCTGAAACATTTTCAAACACAAAACCTCAAAGGATTTGGCGTGCAACACCTGCCGCTGGGGATTGTGGCTTCCGGAGCCATTTTACACTATCTTGACATTACCAAACACTTGCAACTTGGACATATTGTAGCTCTAAAACGCATTGAAGAAGAGCGGTTTGTGCGCCTAGATAAATTTACCACACGAAGCTTGGAACTCATTTCCACGATGAACGAGGGAGGCAAGAGTTTACTTGATGTTCTTGACAATACCATTTCGCCGATGGGCTCACGCATGCTGCGCCGTTGGATTGTTTTCCCGCTAAAAGATATTCAACCCATCGAAGAGCGACTCAATGTGGTAGAGCATTTCTTTCGCGCCCCTTCGCTGAAAGAGTTTTTGGAGCAACAACTTTCGCTTATTGGCGATTTGGAACGAATTATTTCAAAAGCCGCCACCGGAAGAATATCGCCACGTGAAGTGGTGCAGCTGAAAGTGGCGCTGAACGCAGTGGAGCCGATACGCGAAGCTTTTTTAAATTCAGACAACCGAAGCCTCAAAGAGATGGGCGAAAAACTGAATCCATGCCCCGTAATTCGCGACAGAATAGAAAAAGAGATTGTTCCCGATCCGCCAACGTTGATTAACAAAGGCGGCATCATCCGCAAAGGCGTGGATAAAGAACTTGATGAGTTGCGCGAAATTGCTTCGTCAAGCAAAGACTACCTCCTTCGACTTCAACAAAGAGAAAGTGAAAAAACAGGGATACCATCGCTTAAAATTGGATTCAACAACGTATTCGGATATTATATCGAAGTACGTAATACGCACAAAAGCAAAGTTCCCGAAGGCTGGATTCGAAAGCAAACATTGGTGAGTGCCGAGCGATACATTACCGAAGAGTTGAAAGAATACGAAGAGAAAATTCTGGGTGCCGAAGAAAAAGCCATTATTCTCGAAACCAAACAATATAACGCCCTGGTTGAAAGCCTTATAGAGTATATTCCCACAGTACAAATTAATGCCAACATCATTGCACGAGCAGATTGTTTGCTCTCGTTTGCCAAAGTGGCAGAAATGTATCAGTACATCCGACCGAAGATTGACGAAACGGACGAATTGGAGATTAAAAATGGGAGGCACCCGGTGATTGAACGACAACTGCCGCCCGATGAGCCATTTATAGCCAACGATGTCTATCTTGACAGCTCTACACAGCAAATCATCATCATCACGGGCCCCAATATGTCAGGTAAATCCGCGTTGTTGCGTCAAACTGCACTCATCACACTCATGGCGCAAATCGGTAGTTTCGTTCCTGCCGACACGGCAAAAATAGGAGTTGTAGATAAAATATTCACACGCGTAGGTGCTTCGGATAACATATCGATGGGTGAATCCACGTTTATGGTAGAGATGAATGAAGCAGCCGATATCCTCAACAATCTTTCGCCAAAAAGCTTGGTGCTTTTTGATGAATTGGGTCGTGGCACAAGCACATACGATGGCATTTCCATAGCTTGGGCAATTGTGGAATATATTCACGAACATCCCAAAGCACATGCCAAAACTCTGTTTGCAACACATTATCACGAGTTGAACGAAATGGAAAAATCATTTAAGCGCGTGAAAAACTATAATGTTGCCGTGAAAGAAACCGACAACCAAGTAGTATTTTTACGCAAACTAATTCCCGGAGGAAGTGAACACAGTTTTGGTATTCACGTGGCAAAAATGGCTGGAATGCCCAAAAGCATCACACGCCGCGCAGAAGCTATTCTCCATCAAATGGAAAAAAGCCATAGACAAGAAAACATTCACAAACCCATTCAAGACATCATTGAAAAACGCGAAGGATATCAATTGAGTTTTTTCCAATTAGACGACCCCGTACTTAGTCAAGTGCGAAAAGAGATTTTAGCCCTGGATGTAGATAATCTAACTCCTGTAGAGGCTTTAAACAAGCTAAACGATATCAAACGCATAGTGAAGGGAAGTTGATGAATCTAAAAAGTAACATTGCTGTCCGCTAAACCTTTTTTTCGTCAGCAAAAATTAGGGCTGATTTCCCGGTATGGAATTCAGCCCTTTTCGTTACTTTTGTTTTAAACAGAAAAACCATAACGATGAACAAAAGTACA
>JAEZZZ010000159.1 GCA_023418255.1 Bacteroidota bacterium | reverse complement strand
TGTTTACAGGGATTTGTTCGTCGAGTTAATTGTTTCGTAACAGGAGGTTTGCAACTAAAAAAACCTCCGTGGGAGGAGTGTGTCCTTATGTGAAAATTCCCGCGAAAACACCCTAAAATGATTCATTGCTTTGTTTTTGCGGAGTAAGAAACGTTCAAAAAACAATCTTCGGATTAGAAAATAGTAAAACCATTCATCCCACAGAGGAAAAGAGGGGCAAAGAAAATGGAAAGTGTTCTTCATGAATAATGCGGGTTAATAGAAGAAAAATGCAAAATAAAAACCGCAAGAGGATTTTTTCACTCTTGCGGCTTTTCGTGGTTTTTTCTATAATAGTATTGGATTATGCTTTTTTTGTTACACCACACCTTGTTCAATCATGGCAGTGGCAACTTTCATGAATCCTGCAATATTAGCACCTTTCACATAGTTGGTGTATGCGCCTTCTTTGCCATGGCTAACGCATTGTTCGTGAATGTCACTCATGATTTGATGTAGCCATTTATCCACCTCTTCGTTTGTCCAAGACAGATGCATTGCATTTTGTGTCATTTCTAGTCCCGAGCATGCCACGCCACCCGCGTTGACAGCTTTGCCGGGGGCAAACAGCAGTTTATTTTCGATAAAGTAATCTACCGCTTCTGCCGTACATCCCATATTTGATACTTCGGCAACCAACGTCACGCCATTGGCGTGTAGTTTCTTGGCATCGTCAAGATTCAATTCGTTTTGAATAGCACATGGTAGAGCAATGTCCACTTTGCATTCCCACGGTTTTTTGCCCGCGTGGAATACGGCACCGGGGAACTTGTCGGCATAAGGTGCCACGACATCGTTTCCTGAATTACGTAGCTCTAGCATGTAAGCTATTTTTTCAGGTGTGTTGATGCCGTCTTTATCGTAGATATATCCGTCGGGTCCTGAAATGGCCACCACCTTGGCACCCAATTCGGTTGCTTTGGTAACAGCGCCCCATGCTACGTTTCCAAAACCGGAGACAGCTACGGTCTTTCCTTTGATATCAATTTGGTGTGTTTCGCACATTTGATGTACGAAATACAATGCGCCAAACCCTGTCGCTTCGGGACGCAGACGAGAACCGCCAAATGTCATTCCTTTGCCGGTGAATGTTCCTGTGTGTTCGCGAGCAAGTTTCTTGTACATGCCAAACATATATCCCACTTCGCGACCGCCTACACCAATATCGCCTGCAGGTACATCGGTATCCGGTCCAATGTTGCGCCACAATTCGGTTACGAATGCTTGGCAAAAACGCATGATTTCGGCTTCGGAACGGCCTTTTGGTGAAAAATCGGAACCGCCTTTTCCGCCGCCCATAGGAAGCGTTGTGAGTGCATTTTTGAATGTTTGCTCGAATCCCAAAAATTTAAGGGTAGAAAGGTTTACAGACGGGTGAAAACGGATGCCGCCCTTGTAGGGGCCAATGGCACCGTTGAATTGTACGCGATACCCAATGTTTACATGGACTTTCCCTTGGTCGTCCACCCAAGGCACTCGAAATGTAAAAATACGATCAGGCTCAACAATACGCTCAATGATTGCAGCCTTTTCAAACTCAGGATGTTCGTTGTACACATCCTCAATTGAAGTCAATACTTCTTTCACAGCCTGAAGAAATTCAGGTTCGCCGGGATGTCGCGCGGCCAACTGTGTCATTATGTCATTCACATTCATTTTGTAAAAGGTTTTAATGATTTAACTAAACAAAGATAAGTATTAATTTGATATAAAACTGATTTTATCTCATTTTTTTGAGTAAAAATGTCGATAAAACTTGTTAAAAAAGTCTGTTTTGTAATGTGCTTAAAATCAAAACGAAAGAAAGAAAAAAACTTCGTTGTCATTTTGGTCGATCAATCAAAAATAGAGCAACAAAACATGCTGAGTAAAATATTCAAAATATCATTTTGATAATTATTTTTTCGGATTAAAAAGATGCAATTATGAGCAACCAATGATAATTAAAATTCAAGGTTCGTGTCATGTCCTGAAATAGGATTGCAAAAAAAATCAGGACAATATGACGAAAAATGGGAAAATAGTAATTCGGTACAGTGGTTGCTTTAAATTATAAGTAGAAATGTGGTGCAGGATATGCGTCGGGTTCTGCCTCGCTTGAGAGGGAAAAAGCTCTATTGTCAATTAGAAAACGCTGTATCTCTCTGTGTTTTCCCTGAGCCTTTTGTGCAATAAAATTTGTATCAAAGGTGTCTATCTTCCAATAGCTTATTGCGAGTTACAAATTCTTGTCCCTCTTTAATTTAGAAGTTTTTTATGTCTCGGTGTGGTTTTAAGAGAATAATCATGTACATTTGTGTGGTCAAAAAGTTTTTTAATACCAAATCTCAAAAATAAATAATATACTACGATGAGTAAAAAATGGATAATCGCAATAGTGGCGACGTTTACACATCTTTGTCTGGGTACAGTGTATGCATGGAGTTATTTTCAAACGCCTATCACACAGATTTCCGGATGGAGCAATGCACAGGTGGCATGGACTTTTAGCTTATCAATTTTTATGCTAGGGCTTACCGCTTCATGGGGTGGTGCCAAAATGGAAAAATGGGGACCGCGCAAGTTGGCTATTGTCGGAGGTATTTTATATGCCTTAGGATATATCATTGCTTCGGTGGCTTTGACGCACAAGTCGCTTGTGTTGCTTTATGCCGGATTTGGCATTATTGGTGGTATTGGTCTGGGCTTGGCGTATGTCACGCCGGTGGCTACCGTGTCGCGTTGGTTTGCAAAAAAACAGGGTTTGGCTACCGGCATGGTCGTTATGGGTTTTGGTTTCGGAGCCTTTGTGATGTCGCTTTTGCTGGCACCTTTTTTTATGAAAATTACACAGGACAACTTGAGTAGGGCTTTTCTTTACATCGGCTTGCTGTTGCTTGTTAGCATACCTCTGTTTGCTTTTTTTCTTCAATTGCCAACGCGGGAGAAACAGGAGAAAAAGAGACATGATGACGTGTCCGGGTCAACAATAAAAATATCATCCCATATTTTCTCCAAGTCATTTATCGTATTGTGGTTGATGTTTTTGATAAATATCATTGCCGGGATGGTTTTTATTTCGTTTCAATCACCTTTGCTACAAGATATTCTTAAAGCGCGAATGTCTCCGGGTACCTTTTTTTATTCTGCCGAAACAGAGGCTTATTTAGTTGGTGCGGGGGCTACGCTGATTGGTGTAAGTTCTGTATTTAATGGAGTGGGGCGTTTTTTTTGGGGTATGCTGTCGGATAAAATCGGTCGTATTTCGACGTTTCGCTTGCTGTTAGGATTACAAACGCTTGTTTTCTTCTTCCTTATTTTTACGTCCAATCCGATTGTTTTTTCTGTGTTTGTTTGTCTTGTATTATTATCGTATGGTGGCGGTTTTGGTGTTATTCCTTCGTTGGTAAAAGATGTGTATGGCGCACAATTGATGCCCCCTTTATATGGTGTGATGCTCACGGCATGGGGTGTGGGCGGAATCATTGGGCCGCAGATTGTGGCTTTTATGAAAGACCATTACGGGAAAGAGGCCGGATTGTATGCGTTTATTATTTCCGGTACACTGCTGTTGATTGGCTTTGCCATTTCGTTTCTTCATCCTGCCAAGCTTCCGCGTCGCAAAGTGAATGAAGAGTAGGGGAGCTCTTTACAAAATATTATTTTCTGTTTTGTCGAGAGTGTTTTTATATCCGTTGATTATTTTTTACAATATAATAAGGTATATTCATGAAACCATTTCTTCAATCTGTTGCGGAGACTTTCTACATACAATGTGATAACACATTGTGTCGACATACGTTTGTATTTCCGAATCGTCGTGCGGGAGTGTTTTTTCAAAAATATCTTGCCGATTTTGCCGATAAACCTATTTTTTCGCCCCGTATAATTACTATTCAAGAACTGTTTGAGTCGTTGTCGGAATATAAAACCGCCGATAGCATTGAGATGCTCGTTATGCTCTATAAGCATTATGTGCGGTTAAGTAAATCGAATGAAACATTCGACGAATTTTTGTTTTGGGGAGAAATGTTACTGAGTGATTTTTCAGAAGTGGATAAACATCTGGTTGATGCACAAGTAATTTTCAAAAACATTGATAATTTGAAATCGCTCAGCGATGATATGTCTGATTTGGCAGAAGAGCAGCGAGACGCCATCCGACGATTTTGGGGCAACTTCAAGAAAGAGGCGTCCGAAGACAATGACACCAACAACACCAAGATAAAGTTTAAAGAGACCTGGGAGGTTCTTTTTCCTCTCTATACTTCGCTGCGGGAAGAGTTGCACAAAAACCGTCGAGCGTACGAAGGGATGATGTTTCGTGATGTTGTTGAGAGGCTGGCGACAAAAGACATTTCAGACTTTCGTAGTGAAAGCATTGTATTTGTCGGTTTCAACGCGCTGACGCCAACTGAAATGAAACTGATGGAGCATTTAAAAAAAATGGGAATAGCCGATTTTTACTGGGATTATAGTGCGCCGACAGTTCGCGATGAAAAAAATAAAGCTTCCTTTTGGATGCGCGAAAACGAGTCTCGTTTTCCATCTCAGTACGCGATAAATTGTGAGAAGCCATCAAAAAAAACAGACTTGGAGCTTATCGGAATACCTTCCGGTGTGGGGCAAGCCAAGCATGTGAACCGGATTCTTCGCCATCTGTTGGACACAAAAATTATTCCCGATTCGCAGCAAGCCATTCGCACGGCAGTGGTGCTGCCTGACGAAAATCTTTTGTTGCCCTTGCTCTATTCCATTCCTTCGGAAATAGAGAAGATAAATGTGACCATGGGGTATCACTTGTCTCACGCCATGACGGCGAGTCTGTTTCGTCATATTGCCGGCTTGCAAAGCAACATTCGAGAGCAGTCGGATGGAAGCGCGGCGTTTTATCATCAATTTGTTTTCGCCGTATTAAATCATCCACTTGTAACGCGTGTAGCGCGTGACGCGGTTGAAAAAATAAAAAAACATCTGTTAGAACACAATCGTATATTGGTTTCTCCGGATGAGATGAATGGAAATCCTCTTTTGGAAAAGATTTTTATTCCCATTCAATGCTGGCAAGATATAGCGGATTATCTGAAAGAACTGTTAGGGCTATTTTACCAATCGCTCACGGATGAAAAAAACAGGGAAAAACAGGAAGACGACGCGTACGATGCACGTGCTATTGATTTAGAGCGCGAATTTATTGTGCAATATTTTACAACCATTACACGGCTGCAAGATACGCTTCACGGTGCAGAACTGAGTGTAAATACTTATTTTCGTTTGTTAAAACGCTTAGAGCATAGTATTACTGTCGCTTTTCAAGGAGAACCACTTTCAGGATTGCAAATTATGGGCGTGCTCGAAACACGTGTGCTCGATTTCGAGAATATCATCATCTTGTCAATGAACGAGGGGGTTTATCCGGTGAGAAAAAGTGAACGTTCGTTTATTCCGTACAGTTTGCGAAAAGAGTTTAAACTCACAACGTATGAACATCAAGATAGTGTATATGCATATAACTTTTACAGCATGATTCATCGAGCCAAGCGTGTTTACATGCTTTATGACACGCGCATGGAAGAGATGCAAAGTGGCGAGGTTAGTCGCTATTATCATCAGTTGAAATATCTTTATAATTCTCATTTTAATATTTGCGAGAAGGAGATTCATTATAGTGTTTCGATTCCGGATGAAGTGCCGATTACCGTTGAAAAAACACCCGCAGTGATGGCTAAACTAAATCGATATCGTGCCGGCGGCGATGCCTATTTGTCGGCATCACTCATTCGGAAATATGTGAAATGCCCATTGGATTTTTACTTTTCCGCAATAGAAAATTTTGACGAAGAAGAAGAGGTGCAAGAGCTGATAGAAAACAGCACGTTCGGTTCCATATTTCATCGTGTGATGGAAATGCTCTACAAACCCTATGGAGGACGAGAGGTTGATTGCGCCGCTATTGACGCCCTCTTAAAGGACGATGCTAAAATTGTCGGTTTGATTAAAGAGGCGTTTGCGCGATGCTATTTTAAAGACGAAACCAAATGCTGCGAATTGGAAGGTCAAAATTATCTAATTAGTGAAATTTTACTCAGTTATGTAAAACAGGTGTTGAAGGCGGATAAAAAGCTGTGTCCCTTTAAATATGTGGCTTCGGAATATCAATTCCAAACAGCCTGTGAAGTAAATGACTCACTCAAGGTCAATATAAAAGGTTCTATCGACCGCATTGATATGGTGGATGGATTTCACCGAATAATTGATTATAAAAGCGGTTCGGGAAAAAATACGGTTCGTGAGATAACGGAACTTTTTGACCCCAAAAAAAGCGATGATGTTGCCAATATTTTGCAGCTGTTTATCTATGCAAAGTTTTATGCGATGGAACATCCGGGGATCACTATTTCTCCGGCGATATATTATTTGAAATCAGTATTTAATGATTTTGAGCCATCCATCTTTTTGAATAAAGAAAAAATAGCTAATATTATTCCGCTGTTAGATGAATTTTCCGAACAACTTAACCAATGTATCCAAGAGGTATTTGACCCCAATGTGCCTTTTATTCAAAGCTCTGAACCACACTATTGTACATGGTGTTCAAGGCTGGGCTTGTCGAGTGCCAAATAGCGCATATAAAGGGTGCTTCTGTCAGTTTAGAGCAATAATGTTTCCTTTGTTGCGTATCAGAATTACCTCTACAATTTTGTCCACAAGTGGTTTTTCCACGTGAAGTTCATCGGCAATCAGTTGGATGGTCTCTTCCTCTTTGTCGTCTAAAATGCCGTCGGCAAGTACAATTTCTACTGCGATGCAAAAGAGGGTGTCTCTTTCTCCAGGTACAATCTGCGGTGCACATGCACGAATCAGCTGTTCTCCGCCAATCTTTTTGTATATTTTTTCCGCATTTTCATAAAGTGGTAAAATATCTATTTTAGAGAATTTTTGTTTGGCGGAAATCATTCTTGACAGCGTCTCTATTTCCGTTTCGCTATCGTCGTCGTCAGCAAATATGCAAGCATATAAAATGCCAATCCATGCCTCATGTTCCGTTGCAGGAATGTATTTTTCTTGTCTCTTTTTTTTCTCTTGTAATTTGTCAAATAGTGCCATTGTTGTTTGTTTTTATTTGTTCTTCTGATGCAAATATACATTTCATTTTTTATATTGCCAAAATCGGATTTCTTATGGCGATTTCTTCCCGGAAGCCATTGATTGATATTTCTTCCAAATCGCGAATAAAGCCATCAGGGCGATTAGGACCAGAGCAATGTAGGCAATGGTGTCTGTGATGGTGATGCTTTTCGGATTGAAATGAAATTCGATGCGGTGCTTTCCCGCAGGAATAGGCAGTGCGCGCAAAGTGTAATTGGCTCGTATCATTTTTGCCGGGTTGCCATCAATGGTTACACGCCATCCGTGGGGATAATATATTTCTGAAAAAACGGCAAGTTCATCTTTTTGGGCATTGGCAGAATAGCTAATAAAGTCCGAATCATAATCCACTAGTTCGATGGTCGAAAGAGCATTTTTTTCCTCTGTAAACTTTCCTGCTACAAGCGCGGCATCGTCCTTATCTATTATCGCTGTTTTATGCAAATCGACTTCACCAACCGCATCAATTTCTTCATCCGGCGAAGTAGTCATTTTCACATTATCCACATACCAAGCATTTCCCATAGCATACGGATTTTCAATGGGAACGGTTCCCGACTGCGTCGGCATAATAATCCATTTGGTATTGAGCATATTCAGTACTTTAAATTGATCGGCGTGCAGCGAGTCCATATTTCCTTGCGCGCGCACAATTTCTTGCTGCAAAGCTCCCATCTCTTTGGATAAATGAACCTCAATCATGTCTTGATATCTGCGCAGTTTGGCCGCGTGATAGCCCCCCAAGCATTTGTGCCAATATGGCGTGATACCATCGTTGAACGTGGAAGTTGCCATATTCAATACACGATAATAGGCGGTGCTGTCTTGTAAAATCATTGCGTCGGTTTGCGATGCTGTAAACGGTTGAGTGCGGCTTGTTTTTGATGTGAAATCACTGTCGTTTAAATAGCGTTTGTTTACCGACCACATATCGCCCAGGCAAAGAATGAGGATTCCCGAAACAAGCCATTTGGACTTGAATTTCTTCTGAATGATAGCCCCTGTTAGAAGAGCACCTATTATGATGATATAGAAACTTCGCCACGCATCAGCTGTAAACATTGCTACACGCATAGATGTGAGGTTCGCGGTAATAGCTTGAATATGTTCCGATGGGAATGATTGCAATGCTTGTGCCTCGGAAGATGAAATAAATGATGAGAAGAACAACTTTGGAAATAGAAAAAAAAGGAGAGAAAATCCGGCCGTAATCCCTACACTGATTGCAAGGTATTTGAAATGCTCCTTTGCATTTTCTCTGTGGCTGACAAGCTCTTTTATGGCAAGGGCGGCGAGCAGAGGAATGCAAAACTCGGCAATCACCAATATGGATGATACAGCACGAAATTTATTGTACATAGGCACGTGGTCGATAAAAAAGTCAGTCAATCCCATGAAGTTTTTCCCCCACGAAAGCAAAATGGAGAAGACCGTAGCCGTGAAAAGTGCCCATTTGATGGGGCCCTTAACAATGAAAAGCCCCAAAATGAAAAGCGTCAGCACAAAAGCACCGACATATACCGGACCGGATGTGCCGGGTTGTTCGCCCCAATATTGTCCAATTTGTTGATAAAGCTGCCGATATTCCGGGCGCGCTTTTTTCATGGCGGTTTTATTTTCTGACAGTGGCACTGATGCTCCTCCTTTGGTGTTGGGAATGAGCAACGTCCATGTTTCGCCTTTGCCATAGCTCCACGCCGTGATGTAGTCGCGCTCCAAGCCGTTCGATGATTTGTTTTCGGCTCCGTGGTGCGACAGTTCCGATTTTCCGCGCATGGTCTCTTTCGAGTACTCATAGGTGTGATATAGACTGCTTGCGTTGGCGGCAACACCAATCAGTCCGGCAACAAGAAGTACAGCCGTTGATTTCATAAATTCGGGAACTTTCTTGTGCTTTATCGCCTCGGCAAGATATGCCAGCACCATAAAAAGCATGACGAATCCGAAATAGTAACTCATCTGAAAATGATTGGACGAAATCTGAAATGCCACAAACAACATAAAAAGAAAAGCACCCACCACATATTTTTTTCGATAGATATATACCAAACCCGCGATGGTTGGCGGAATGTAGGCGAGCGTGATAAATTTCCAAATATGTCCCGCGGCTATGATGATGAAAAAGTAGGACGAAAATGCCCACGCGATGGCTCCCAAAGCACTAATCAATGGCGAAGCCTTAAAGGCTCGCATGAGAATATAAAACCCCATCAACATGATGAAAACGAGGAAAACATAATCCGGTAAAAAAAGTCTATATACCTTTTTTGCCACATCCTGCGGATAGGTCGAACGATATGTGGGACTCATCTGATAGGTTGGCATTCCGCAAAACATCGAGAGATTCCAACGCGAGCGTTGACCATCGTGTCGCTCCATATAGTCGCGCTGTTCTTGTCCTTGCCCGATGGCCGCGAGCGAGTCATGCTGCGTAATGACACGTCCGTCTATCACTGCCGGCGCGAAATAGACAAATGATATGATAATAAATGCTGCAATGGCAATCAAATCAGGGATGTTGTTTTTGAGTAAACCAAATTTTTTCATCATCATTATTATGAGTTTGCTTATTTTTATGTTTAAACTACAAATTTAAGGCAATATTCTGTGACTTCTGCCATTCCGTTGAAAACTTTTATATAAAAAAAGAGCGAAACACGTTGGTTTCACTCTTTTGTTTCCGTTTGTTGTTTGAGGAAAAAACTAAAATCG
This sequence comes from Bacteroidota bacterium, assembly GCA_023418255.1. Classification (GTDB taxonomy): domain Bacteria; phylum Bacteroidota; class Bacteroidia; order Bacteroidales; family Dysgonomonadaceae; genus JAEZZZ01. The sequence goes on along the minus strand of JAEZZZ010000159.1, from coordinate 15,107 downwards.
TTTTCCGATAGAAATTCCAAACCGTGGATATCCGGAGTCAGCGTTAATGAAGTCACGTCCGCCACCAAGCATAATTTCTCCAACCCAGTTATTTTTAGAAAGATATTTCCAGCCTACACCCAATCCTAAGCCCAAACCGATTTGGGTCTCTTTTGAAGGTTCCGTATCCGGATTTTTACTATAATCTCCTGGTAACGAAGCATAATATTCCGGTGTCGAGAAGACACCGCCATTAGCTTCAATAAAGAACCCGGAGCCAATTTTGTCCATTGATTTGCTGGTTCCACCAAAAAACCAACGACAATAGGGCATTACTCCAAATTTAATCGGATATCTTTTTGCATTATCTAAGCTAACGCCAATAGAGCTTCCGATACTAATGTCGGTATTCAATATACGCTCATAAGAGGCTTCTAAAAACGAGCCGAAAATGCTTACCGGCAAATTCACTTTCACTTCGTTGCGTGGATAGTCTTTGGTAAGTTTCCAACCCAAAAAACTTTTTGACTGAGAAAAAAGCGATACGCTAAATAGCATGGTTGCCGCGAGAAGAGTAATTTTTTTCATAAAATTGTTATTAAAATTAATTTTGTATTCACAAAGTAGATGCAACTTTAGTGTCAAAGCTGCATTGTGTGGCGTTAAATAATGTTAATTTTTCGCTATCCCACAATACTCCCCGGCGAAATTTTATCGGACGGACGGATAAGTGAGAGTGAGCCATTGCCGGTTTCTGCGGACAAAATCATCCCTTCGGAAACGATGCCGCGCATTTTGCGTGGTGGTAAGTTGGCAATGAAGCAAACTTGCAGCCCCACAAGTTTTTCCGGTTCGGGATAATATGCGGCAATTCCTGATAGAATCGTACGTTTGCCTATTCCGTCATCCAACAAGAAACGGAGCAATTTATCGGTTTTAGGCACTTTTTCGCATTCCAATACGGTACCCACACGTATGTCCATTTTCAAAAAATCTTCAAAAGCAACTTCTTCTTTTATCGACGCTACTTGATGCGCGTTCTCTTCATTGTTTTTCTTTGTGTCTCTCAATTTTTGTAGCTGCTGTTCGATGGCTTCGTCTTCTATCTTTTCAAACAATAGAGCGGCTTTACCAAGCGTATGTCCTTCTTCTAAAAGATCGAAGTTGCCTATCTCGTGCCATGGCAAACGTTCGATTTTTAAAAACTCTTTCAGTTTCTGTGTTGTGAATGGCAGAAACGGTTCCAACACGATGGTGAGATTTGCGCAGATTTGCAGCGCGATATTCATAATGGTCGCGGTGCGCTCCATGTCTGTTTTTGCCGTTTTCCAGGGCTCGGTATCTGCCAAATATTTGTTCCCAATGCGTGCAAAATTCATTGCTTCGCGAAGTGCTTCACGAAAACGATAGTTGTCGAGGCTCCGTTCTACGGATTGGCGCAAGTCTTCCATCTGTTTTAGTGTGTCGGTGTCGTATTGAGTAAGCGTCCCGCGTTTTGGAACGTTGTTGTTGAAATGTTTCCGCGTAAGTATAAATGCTCGGTTTACAAAGTTGCCGAGGATAGCGACCAACTCGTTATTATTGCGTGCCTGAAAGTCTTTCCACGTGAAATCATTGTCTTTTGTTTCGGGAGCATTGGCTGTCAGTACATAGCGCAACACATCTTGTTTGTCGGGAAAATCATCCAGATATTCATGCAGCCATACTGCCCAATTGCGCGAAGTGGAAATTTTGTCGTTCTCTAAGTTCAGGAATTCATTTGCCGGAACGTTATCCGGTAAAATATAAGAGCCTTCGGCTTTTAGCATGGATGGAAAGACGATGCAGTGGAATACAATGTTGTCTTTCCCGATAAAATGTACCAGCTTGGTGCTTTCATCTTTCCACCATGTTTCCCACGTGTCGGGCAACAGCTCTTTGGTGTTTGAAATGTAGCCGATAGGCGCGTCAAACCACACATAAAGTACTTTTCCTTCGGCCCCTTTTAGAGGAACGGGAACACCCCAATCCAAGTCACGACTTACCGCGCGTGGGTGCAATCCCAAATCCAACCACGATTTGCATTGACCGTAAACGTTAGTTTTCCATTCTTTGTGATTTTCCAAAATCCACTTTTTCAGCCACTCTTCGTGCTTGTCCAGAGGTAAATACCAATGCTTGGTTTTGCGTTTTATGGGCGTGCTTCCGCTAAGTGTCGATTTTGGATTGATTAAGTCCGTGGCATTGAGTGATGTGCCACATGCTTCACATTGGTCGCCGTAGGCGTTTGTATCGTGGCAGTGAGGACATTCGCCAGTGATGTAGCGGTCGGCAAGAAATTGCTGAGCTTCTTCATCATAATATTGTTCGGTTTTTTCTTCACAAAACTCATCCTTATCGTAAAGTTTTTTAAAAAAATCAGATGCTGTTTGTTTGTGGATGTCGGATGTTGTGCGTGAATAGATGTCGAACGAAATGCCAAACTCTTTGAATGATTTTTTTATCAATTCGTGGTATCTATCTACAATGTCTTGTGGCGAAACGCCCTCTTTTCGGGCCTTTATCGTGATGGGAATTCCATGCTCGTCGGAACCGCCAATGAAAATCACCTCTTCGCCTTTTAGGCGCAAATAGCGTGCGTATATATCGGCGGGAACATAAACGCCGGCGAGATGTCCAATATGAACCGGACCGTTGGCATAAGGCAATGCCGATGTGATGAGTGTGCGTTTGAATTTATTATTCATTTTTAGTGATGATAAACTGTTGTTTTTTTTGTTTTTTTAAGAATGCAAATGTACATGATTTTTCTCTGAAAAACCATATAGAGGTGCAAAAAACACACTTCTAACGAATAAAATCATTCAGAGCATTGGCACTCGGATCAGGACGTATCGGTTATGATTGATTTTAAAAACAAGGATGCCATTTGTTTAGACAAGGGAAAATATAATTGAGAGTTTTGATCGAAGCCTACCATGTTTACAGCTAAATAGAATGAACCTGTTGGTTAGTCCTTGGTTTTTCTTTCAAACTAATATTTTCCCCATCACAACCGTTTTTTTTATCGCTCTGTGTGGTTTTTAAGATAAAATCATGTAAATTTGTTTATTCTTAAAAATGAAGATGATGGATTTACAAGTAAAAATTGAGCAACTTTTTCTTTCGCAGCAGCGACAATGGCATCAGCTTGATAAAAGTATTAAAGAACTTGCCAATGTGCGTGTGAGACGTTTTGTGTGGGGTAATGACGCGGAAGTGATGGTGCAGTTTAATCCGGCACGCATCGCATCGGCATCGGCAAAAGTGGACAAAAAAAATATTGAGAAGCGCCCCTGTTTTCTTTGTGAAGCCAATCGCCCCATCGAACAGGAGGGGATTTCCTTTTTAGAAAAATATATGATTTTGTGCAATCCTTTTCCTATTTTGTCGAATCATTTGACAATCCCTTTGCACTCACATGTTCCACAGCGTATTCGAAACAAAATTGCCGATATGCTTACATTGGCGGAACAACTGCCGGATTATATCGTATTTTACAACGGCCCGCAATGTGGAGCTTCTGCTCCCGATCATTTTCATTTACAGGCGGGATTGAAAATGCGGCATTTGCTCAGTGGTGAAAATACGCTACGCACTTGTCTCATCATTGCCGGCGATTCGAAAAAAGAGCTCGAAGAGTGCTTTGAAGATGTGTATCAATACTTGCGACACCGCCAATCGGATGAGGATATTGAGCCCATGATGAATATTGTCGCTTTTGTAGAGAATAATCGTTTTCATATGCACATCTATCCTCGAAAGAAACACCGTCCGCATCAATATTTTGCACAAGGCAAAGCACAACTGCTTGTTAGTCCCGGCGCGTTGGATATGGCAGGATTGGTGATTGTGCCACGAGAAGAAGATTTTAGTAAAATTACGCGGCAGGATATTGAAGATATTTATATGCAGGTTTCATTACCTGTTATTTAATGAATTGAGTCTATGGAAAATTCGGAAATTATATTACTTACCATCAATGGTGAAGACAAGCCGGGTTTGACAGCCGGATTAACAGAAATTTTGGCAAAACATGGCGCGTTTATTCTTGATATCGGACAGTCTGATATTCACAAAAATCTCTCGTTGGGAATATTGTTCAAATCAACTCATGGGAATAATTCGGGCAAAATTTTAAAAGACCTTCTTTTCAAGGCCTATGAGATGGATGTGAACATTCGTTTCACACCAATTTCTAACGAGCGATACTCTAATTGGGTAAATATGCAAGGAAAGAATCGCTATATTATCACCTTGTTGGGACGTGTGCTTACGGCAAAACAGATTGCTGCCGTATCGAGAATTATAGCCGAGCAGAAGTTGAATATTGATAATATTGTGCGTCTCACTGGGCGTGTTCCTTTGGATGAAGAGCAGCGTTGTCCCCAGTCCTGTGTTGAACTTTCTGTAAGAGGAACCCCCAAGAATAAACAAGAGATGCAAGAGGCATTTTTGGAACTTTCATCCGATTTAGATTTTGATATCTCTTTTCAACAAGAGAGTATGTATCGACGTATGCGTCGCCTGATTTGTTTCGATATGGATTCTACGCTTATTCAGACAGAAGTGATTGATGAATTGGCGGTTCGTGCCGGTGTGGGCGACAAAGTAAAAGCCATTACAGAGTCCGCCATGCGTGGAGATATCGATTTTGAAGAAAGCTTCCGTCAGCGAGTGAAGTTGTTGAAAGGTCTGGATGTGTCTGTGATGCAAGAAATAGCTGAAAACTTGCCAATAACCGAAGGTTTGGAACGTTTGATGCGCGTACTGCACAAAGTGGGATTCAAAACAGCAATCTTGTCAGGAGGATTTACCTATTTCGGTAATTATCTAAAAGATAAATATGGGTTTGACTATATGTATGCCAATGAATTAGAGGTAGTCGACGGAAAACTTACCGGCAATTATATTGGCGACGTTGTAGATGGAAAGCGGAAAGCAGAACTGCTTCGTTTGATTGCGCAGGTCGAAAAAATCGATTTACGCCAAACCGTAGCTGTCGGTGATGGAGCCAACGACTTGTTGATGTTGGGAGTTGCCGGTTTAGGAATTGCGTTTCACGCCAAACCCAAAGTAAAACAAACGGCTCAGCAATCGCTTTCTACGGTGGGCATTGATGGCATTCTTTATTTCTTGGGATACAAAGACTCGATGCTTGATAGTGAATTGTTAAATGCTTAAAAAAATAAAATGCGATGGATTTAGAGGATATTCTCTTAAAAAAAATAGCAACGGAAGTAGATCTTCATAAGCCGATACATATTTTGCTTTGTTTTGCAAACCCTGAAACACTTAAAGCTCTCACACTGGTTGCCGAGCGATTTATTTCGGTTGAACCCAGAAAATCCACTATTACGGCGTTGCATCTTATCCGTAAGGATGATGTAGCAAAAATTGAGAATATGGATGCCTATAAGAATGAGGTTTTTTCGGAATTGTTTGCCATGAGCGAAGCCAATAATATTCTTGTCCGTGCGTTTGTTGAGCCCTCTGAAAATTATGTTCAAACCATTTTGCAGATGGCCGAAAAGCATGAAAATAATTTTGTGTTGGGAGGTGTAAAACATCGTTCTTTCAACACCTCGTTGTGGATAAAATACAAAGAACTGAAGAGTAAACCTAATAATACGCCTCAATTTATTGAGACACAATTTGAACCCGGCACAGCTTTTGCGATGGATACAATATCGTCGTTGTTTCAAGTCAATCCAAGGGCGACGGCAATGCTTTCAGACGAAGGGTTAAGCGATATTCATTACATTTTTGTTCCTTTGCTTGATCCCGATGATGTTCACATTTTTCTCTATATCTATCTGATAGCTCAAAAAGAGGGTGTTAGATTGATGCTTTGGGATGCATTGGGAATGATAAAATCGCACCCTTCGGCAAAGAAATTATTTCAATTTATTTGTAAAAAAGCTGCAGGAAAAGTAAGATTGTGGGACGAGGATAAAAAAATTGAATATGATTTTATCAACATGCAAGACCTTGTGATGGTGGGTGGAAACAGCTGGGAAAAATTGATGAGCAGCGCCATTTCGTGGAATCACATGCTGCCCTCTACACTCATTATAAAAGATAAAAAGATTTGATAATTAGATTGATATAAATGAAAAATGGATCAGCGTCAGACAAAGAAAAAGTGGCAGCAAATTCTTGGTTTCATTGAAAAAAAACAACTCAAAGAGGCCTTTGATGGAATAAAAGAACTTTTAGCCGTGCATCACAATTGGACGATAAGTGAACGTTTGTCTCAACTTGAAACCAATTATCAATACATGATTCATTATTTGCTTCAAGGCAAAGACGATCCGGAGCAGGAGCGCGTTTATCGACAGTTGATTTGCGACACCTACACGCTTGCCGACGACACTGCCGAAATGGTGCTGATGGAAAACACCTCGTCGCTTTTCTTCGACAAATTGCGAGCCAACCAAGTACGAACACCTGTTTCTGTGGATGAATATCGACATGCGATTTCAAAACTGATAGACACTTTTTCCGTGATAGAACTTTTGGAAAAGGGCGATGATAAAGAGGCATCGGTTAAACAAAACGAACAAACGTACGAGCATACGTTGCAAGATTTATTTTATGTGATTTTTTCTTCGCCACGAAGCAATAAGGAGCAAATCGCGTCATTCGAACGTTTTTTGTCCGACGCACTCATTCCGGTGCGCGATAAATGCATGTTTGTCTCAGCACTTACGCTCAATGTTTTGCAACGATTTGATGCCCCAAAGGTATTGCTGTTGCTCAGAACATGCAAGCACGAAGAGGTGGAAGTTGCCAGTCGATCGGTTATTGGAATCATTCCCATTTTTCAGAAATATACAAATCGTTGGTCTCTCTATCCGGAATGTGTTGATTATCTTTCTTTTTTGTCGGATGATGAGGCATTTGAGCGTCGCTTTATGTTTGCTTTGTTGCAGTTTATTCAAGCGCGTGAGACCGAAAAAATCACACGTAAAATGAAGGACGAAATTATTCCTGAAATGATGAAAATTAGTCCAATGATTGGGAAAAAAATCCGTTTTGACGAGTGGATGGGAGAAACCGCTTTTGATGATAAAAATCCTGAATGGCAAAAATTGTTTGATGATACAGGATTGACCGATAAGCTGCAAGAATTTTCGGAGATGCAGTTGGAGGGAGCCGATGTTTTTCATTCCACTTTTTCCAACTTAAAAACCTATCCGTTTTTTAACGAAATGAGCAACTGGTTTCTACCCTTCAATTCACGGCATTCGTTGATTCGCGGACTTTTCGGTGCCGACAAAGATACCGATTCGTTGCTGAAAACCTTAAGCGAATCGCCGCTGATATGCAATTCCGACAAATATTCATTCTGTTTTAGTGTGATGCTGATGCCGACGCAATATCGGCAAATGATGATTTCGCAACTTGACGGCGAAGCAGAAGAGATGAGAAAGCTTCAAGAAGAGGAGTTTGCTCTTCGCCCTCATCAGAAAGAAGAGACCATTTGCAAGCAATATTTACACGATTTGTATCGTTTTTTCAAGCTTTATTCGCGTAGACGCGAATTAACCGATATCTTTGAATTGCCCCTGAATTACCATCGAATTGATGCATTTCATACCATAGTGTATCAACGTGAGAATCTTGACCGCATTGCATCATGCTACTTTGATAAAAACTGTTTTCCCGAGGCATACGAAGCGTTTATGAAGTTGTCAGAACTGTCAGAACCCAACAGTGAAATATGGCAAAAAATTGGATATGCAAAACAAATGCAGAACGATATAAAAGGCGCTCTGGAGGCCTATTTACATGCCGATTTAATTGCCGACAGCAACACATGGGTGCTGAAACGTATTGCGCAATGTTATCGGTTACTAAAAGAGCCGCAAAAAGCATTGGATTATTATTTGCGTTTGAAGCAATTGTGTCCTGATGATTTGAATATTCAAATCAACATTGGACATTGCCACATGGAAATGAACGATTATGAAACGGCACTAAACGATTATTTCAAGGTTGAGTTACTTAATGGTGAAAATACGCGAGCATGGCGTTCAATTGCTTGGTGTGCGCTTTTGTCGCGAAAATTTGATTTGTCGCAGCGCTATTATGCGCAAATTATGGATCGCAATCCGCAAGCACACGACTATCTGAATGCGGGACACGTAGAACTCTGTTTGAAAAATATAAAAAAAACGGTCGAGTTTTATACGCTTTCCGTAAAAAAAACAGGTTCATTGACAGCTTTCAAAGCTATGCTTTTTGATGATGAGGGAGAGTTGCGACAAGTAGGAGCCCCCACCGAACTTCTTCCTATAATTTGCGATGTTATCTGTTACGAAATTGACAAGAGCAAGTAGGCTCAGGGAGTGACATTGATATTACCCAATTCTTCGAATAAAAGGAATATAAAAAAGCCGAAAGCAATGTGCCTTCGGCTTTTTAGTGATAGTGTGTTTGTTACTATTTCACTTCCCAGAGATTTGATGAACTCATTAAGAACTCTTCAAAACTCTTTTTGGGATGTTTTTTCTGCACCTCTTCAATTTGTTTACAATATTCTTCATCGTATGTTGGTGCATCCACATCGCGAATGATACCCAGTGCAACCGGGAGGTCGTCTTCGGCACCCATCAGTGCGAGTTTTAAATGCAGCGTGCTATCTTTGGTGGTAGCGTCATGAACAAGGACGTCGTCCAGCGTATAGCCTTCTTCACCGTCAATGGTAACGGCTTTCAAATTCCAGCCATCCAGGACAATTCCTTTATCTTTATTGGCACCGAAAATCATCTTTTCGTCCTGTTCCAGCAAAATGGTTCTGTCGGCTTTCCACGAACGATCGACTATTTTATTGTGGATGCCATCGTTGAATATTACACAATTTTGAAGAATTTCGGTTACCGAGGTGCCTTTGTGTTTTGAGGCCGCTGCCAGTGCTTTAGTCGCATTTTTCATATCCACGTCAATGGCGCGTGCAAAAAACTTGCCGCGAGCACCAAAGCATAGCTCTGCCGGACGAAATGGATCTTCTACTGTTCCATACGGAGATGTTTTAGAAACAAATCCTCGGTCGGATGTGGGAGAATATTGCCCTTTGGTCAATCCATAAATCTTGTTGTTCAGCAAAATGATGTTTAAGTCGATATTTCTTCGAACCGCATGAATAAAGTGGTTCCCTCCAATTGCCAACGAGTCGCCGTCGCCTGTTACAACCCAGACGTTTAATTTCGGATTTGCTACTTTTACGCCTGTTGCAATGGCTGCCGCGCGACCATGAATGGTATGAAAACCATATGTGTTCATGTAATATGGTAGTCGAGATGAGCATCCGATTCCGGAGATAACAGCCGTTTTGTACGGCTCTATCCCCAGTTCTGCCATTGCTCTGTGCAAGCAACTCAATAAAGCGTGGTCGCCACAACCGGGACACCAACGAACGTTATTTTCATTTTTATAATCTTTTGCTACAAATTTTTTTACTTTTTGCAATTCCGTTGTGATCATGGCTACTGTTCCTCAATAAATTTAATGAATTCTTCTACTAAGCGGCCAACGACGAAAGGTTGTCCTTTTATACGATTGAATTTATGAATGTTTTCTGTTTCTGTTTTTGCTTTCAGCAAATCGGCAAATTGTCCTGTATTTTGCTCCACCACCAATATCTTTTTGTATTGGCTCAATGCTTCTTCGGTGTTTTTTGGAAGCGGAGAGATAAATTTGAAATGAGCCAATGCCAATTTGTGACCACTTGCTCTTATTTTATCTACGGCTTCTAATAGGTGACCATAGGTTCCGCCCCATCCAACAATAAGTGTTTCAGCATCTTTGTCACCTAAAATTTCAAGTTTGGGAATTACATCGGCAATTTTATCAATCTTGTTCTGACGTGTTTTTACCATCAATTGATGATTGTCCGGATGCGAAGAGATAACGCCTGTTAAATAATCTTTTTCCAGTCCTCCAATTCGATGTGCATAATGTTCGGTTCCGGCAGGTGCCCAATATCTTGTCAACGTTTCTTCGTCGCGCAGATAGGGACGCCATTCAGAAGCTTCGCCCTCAAATTTATTTACATAGTTGGGAACGATGTCGGGGTATTCGCTCATTTTGGGTATTTTCCATGCCGAAGAACCGTTAGCGATATATCCGTCTGTCAATAATACAACAGGCGTCATGTGTTCCACGGCCAATTTGGCTGCCCAAAAGGCACTGTCAAAACAATCGGTTGGAGAAGTGGCGGCCATCACAACCAGTGGACTTTCACCGTTTCGTCCATAGAGGGCTTGGTTCAAGTCGGCTTGCTCGCTCTTGGTTGGCAATCCGGTAGAAGGACCACCACGCTGCACATCGATAACCACGAGAGGCAATTCCGCCATTACAGCCAATCCCAAGGCTTCGCTTTTGAGTGCTAATCCCGGTCCGGAAGTGGATGTTGCTGCCAAGCTTCCGGCAAAACTTGCACCAATAGCAGTACATATTCCCGCTATTTCATCTTCCATTTGCAATGCTTTCACTCCAAAATCTTTTCTTTTGGTAAGTTCTTGTAAGATGTCTGTTGCCGGCGTAATGGGATAGGAACCTAAGAAGAGTTGCATATTGGCTTTTTCCGCTGCCGCAATTAATCCATACGCCGTAGCAATGTTGCCGTTGATGTCAGTATAAAAACCTTTGCCTTGCTCCAACACTTCAATGGTGTATGTCGAAGCGGTCATGTGCAAATTGTTCCCATAGTTGTAACCATCGGCCATCGCCTTAATGTTTGCTTGCACGAGCAGTGGTTTTTTTGAAAATTTTTGTTCCAACAGTTGGTTGGCTATTTCCAGCGGTCTGTTAAATAGCCAGCATACAACACCCAACGCGAACATGTTTTTGCATCTAATTTTCGATTTCATATCCAAATCCATATCTTTCAGGCTCTCTTTTGTTAGCGTTGAAATGGCAATTGGTATGGGCTGTATGAAACTCAATTTTAGCTCTTCAAAAGGGTCTTCGGTATGAAAAAGGGCTTTATCCAAGTCTTTTTTCTGAAACGAATCGGTATCGTAAAGTACGATAGAGCCTTTTTTCAGAAACTGTGCGTTCACTTTTAATGCTGCCGGGTTCATAGCAACCAGAACATCTGCCTTATCGCCCGAATTGTAGATGTGCGATGAGCCGATTCGTACTTGGAAACCCGATACACCCTGCAGTGAGCCTTGTGGTGCGCGTATTTCTGCCGGATAATCCGGAAAAGTGGCAATCTCGTTTCCAAAAATGGCAGACAGTGTTGAGAACAGGGTGCCCGAAAGCTGCATTCCATCGCCTGAGTCGCCCGAAAAACGGATGGAAACTTGTTCCAACTCTTTGACTATTGATTTGGTAGTCATAATGATTGTTTAGATATTATAGATTGTTGGTTTTTTGTGAATAAGCCTTGATAAATATTTTTAAACCATCTATTAAAGTCATTCATAGAATTCATTTAAATACAATGCAAAGTAAGGAAAGAGTTTATGAAAAAACAAAAAATTAGACAAGAAATATCATACTATTTTCCTCTTAGTTTTCGTGTCAGAATAGGGATAATTTTATTTAAGTCGCCAACCAAACCTAAGTCAGCTACCGAAAAAATAGGTGCATACTTATCTTTGTTGATGGCTATGATATAGTCCGACTCTTCCATTCCTGCCAAATGTTGAATGGCTCCTGAAATGCCGATGGCAAAATAGATGTCCGGACGCACGGTTTTTCCTGTTTGTCCCACTTGGCGTTCGTGTCCAACGAATCCGGCATCCACCATGGCACGCGACGACGATACTTCCGCGTCAATGCAATTAGCAAAGTCTTTCAGCATTTCGAAGCCTTCATGATTGCCTACTCCTCTTCCTCCGGAAACCAAAATATTGGCTTCGGAAATATCGATCATCGATTTTTCAACGGCGACTTTTTCTAATAGCTTTACGCGGAACTTTGAAGTGTCAAAATCGATTTTGATACGTTCAATTTCTCCTTTTCGCTCGTAGTCGCGTGGGGTTTGTCGCATCACGCCGGGCCGTACGGTGGACATCTGCGGACGATGCTCTTTGCAGATAATTGTAGCCATTAGGTTGCCTCCGAATGCGGGACGTGTCATTAATAAATTTTTCTGATCATCTTCCGAAATGCTGAGCGATGTACAATCGGCGGTCAGTCCTGTATCTACGCGTGCCGAAACGCGTGGTCCCAAATCGCGTCCGATAGTGGTTGCGCCAATCAACACAATGGATGGTTTACGTTGACGGATTATTTGCGTGAGAGCTTGTGTGTATGGTTCTGTAAAATAGTCGTTTAGTTCGGAGTGTTTCATGTAAAGAACGCGGTCAGCTCCGGCTGCAATCAGCTTGTTTAATTGTTCGTCCAGTTGTTCGCCACCTACTATGGCACACACTTCTTCGCCGAGTACGTCGGCCAGTTCTCGGGCTTTTCCCAGTAGTTCAAATGCCACATTTTGGATAATGCCTTCTCTTTGTTCGGCAAAAACGTATATGTCTTTGTATTCTTCTTTGTTCATTAGAATTTTTTTTAGTTATCGATGAGTTATACGATAAATTTTTCTTTTAGTTTTTGGATGATGATATCGGCAGCCTCTTCGGGATCAACTTCGTATAGTTGCCCCATAGCTTTCGCTCCTTTGGTAAAGGATTTTGCCACGCGCGTGGGTGAGCCTTTTAGTCCAATTTTTGTTTCATCTACGTCAACAGAACTCAAATCCCATTGAGTGATTTCTTTGTCAAATGTCTCCATGATGCCGCGCACCGACATATAGCGTGGTTGATTGGCGGTAGCCAATACGGTAAGCAGGCATGGCATTTGGGTTTCTAACAGTTGGTATCCCTCTTCGGTTGCTTTGCGAACATGCAGTGTCTTGTTGTCGTTTTGTAGGCAAATTTCTTCTACGTATGAAATTTGTGGAAGATCTAGCTTTTCTGCGATTTGTGGGCCCACTTGTGCAGTGTCGCCATCAATGGCTTGCCGTCCGGTGATGATGATATCGAAGTCCATTTTGCGAAGTGCCGCTGATAGGGTGTATGAGGTCGCCCATGTGTCGGCTCCTGAAAATTTTCGATCGCTTAACAGCACTGCTTCGTCAGCACCCATAGCATAGGCTTCGCGTAATATCGCCTCTGCTTGTGGCGGTCCCATGGTGATTACGGTCACGTGAGCGTTGTTTTTGTCTTTTAGTCGAAGTGCCATCTCTAAACCTCCTTTATCGTCAGGATTCATGATGCTCGGCACGCCTTCTCGAATGAGTGTTCCTTTTACGGGATCCAACTTAATCTCAGTTGTGTCGGGAACTTGTTTTATACAAACGATGATGTTCATGTTGTTCACTGTATTTATTCTTTGTTTTTTCGGGTGATAACTCTCTTTTTATCGCATCAGATTTGCTGCAATAACCATACGTTGCACTTCTGATGTGCCTTCATATATTTCGGTAATCTTGGCATCGCGCATCATCCGCTCCACCGGATATTCGCGTGTGTAGCCATAGCCTCCATGAAACTGAACCGCTTTGGTGGTCATCTCCATTGCTGTTTCGGCAGCAAATAATTTTGCTTGTGCCGCTTCATGAGAATAGGGTAGTTTTTGGTCTTTTTTCCATGCGGCTTGACGTACCAAAAGTCGTGAAGCTTCTATTTTTACACTCAAATCGGCAAGTTGGAATTGTGTGTTTTGGAATCTTCCGATGGGTTTGCCAAATTGTTTGCGCTCCTTTACATATTTTATAGTTTCATCCATCGCGCCTTGTGCAATGCCTAGGGCTTGTGCGGCAATACCTATGCGGCCACCGTCAAGCGTTTTCATGGCGATTCTGAATCCGTCGCCAATTCTGCCTAAAAGGTTTTCTTTGGGAATCACGCAGTTTTCGAATATCAATTCGCAGGTCGCTGACCCGCGAATACCCATTTTTAGTTCTTTCTTGCCAATTTTAAAGCCGGGCATCCCTTTTTCTACAATGAAAGCGGAAATGCCTTTTGTTCCGAGCGATTTGTCGGTCATGGCAAATATAATGTACACATTGGCATACTCAGCGTTGGTGATAAAGATCTTGTTGCCGTTGAGGATAAAGTTTTCGTCCTCTTCAACCGCCATCGTTTGTTGCGAAGCGGCATCCGTGCCGGCATTTGGTTCGGTAAGAGCAAATGCTCCAATCCATTTTCCGCTGCAAAGGTTGGGCAAATACTTCATTCGTTGTTCTTCTGTTCCAAACTCGTAGATGGGCGCACAACAAAGCGATGTGTGTGCCGACACGACTACGCCGGTAGTGGCACAAGCACGCGACAACTCTTCAACTGCCATGGCATAGAGCTGATTGTTGGCTCCGGCACCACCATACTTTACAGGAAATGGCATTCCCATGATGCCTGTTTTTGCCATTTTTTCTACAGTTTCGATGGGGAAACGTTCCTGTTCATCAATCTCCGCGGCTAGTGGTTTTACCTCTTTTTCTGTAAAATCGCGAATCATTTCCAGGAAAAGCGTCTCATGTTTTGTGTAAGAGAATTCCATAATTTAAATTTTCTATAAGGTTTGTTTTATAGTGTTTCCTTTATATAGTTGTTGAAGGAAATTAGTATCTTTATTGCCTTTTTTTTGTGTTTAAAACTGATATATGTACGTTTTTTTCATCGTGAGCCATTAGATAATTTATTAAATCGTTTTCTAATTGCTGTACCATTTGTATGTCTTTAATCAAAAAACAGGTTAAGCGGCAACTTAACGTTTATGTTTAGTCTTTTTTTATACTACAAAGAAACGAAATAAGTTGATACATTGCAACATTTTTATCCAAATTTATTAACCGTTTTTTCTTTTTTTTTATCCATGTTGTTGGCATTTGCTTTTTCGTTTTCTAATTACGTCAATGAAAGCGATAAAAGAGGCAAAAATAGTTTCAAAATGTACACAATTCTGTCTTTTTTATATTTTTTTGTATCGTCCATATGACAAATTCTCTTATGTAAATTTATTTATCTGTTTTTTTAACCCGCATTATTCATGAAGAACACTTTCCATTTTCTTTGCCCCTCTTTTCCTCTGTGGGATGAATGGTTTTACTATTTTCTAATCCGATGATTGTTTTTTGAACGTTTCTTACTCCGCAA
>JAEZZZ010000151.1 GCA_023418255.1 Bacteroidota bacterium | reverse complement strand
ATTTTATATCGAAAACCGGTGATGTTCTCCCCTATTGTTCGTCTATATGACAAAAGAGTTTCACAAATTTGTTAAATTTCAAGGATGGCGAACAAAGAAGGAAATATCGAGTTTATACGTTTTTTGAATGATGAAAAATTCATTGAATGGCGACTTTTTCAGTCAGATGAATCCGAGGAGTATTGGAAGAACTACCTCCGAAGACATCCGGAAGAGACAGAGAATGTGGAAATGGCTAAAAAACGCTTTCGCAACATCAAACTATCAAATTATTCTCTTTCACAAAAAAAGAAAATCGATGCAGGCAAAAGATTAGAAACAGCACTACACAAACATCGTCAAAGAAAAAAAACAGAGAAGCTTGTATATATCGCCGCGGCTTGTGTAGCGGCATTAATCCTTTCTTTGATTTTTGTTCAAAATCATCAAACAAGACACAATGCGATATCCTCAAAAAACTGTATTGTGGGCAACGCGCTACAATCAAAAGACATCCAACTTGTAACAACAGATAAAGTAGCCACTTTTGAAGAAAATATCGACATCGAAATTAACGAGAACGGTGTGGCAGCCATTAAAACAGAAAAAAACACACAGGCATCTATCGCGATAGCTGACCGGAAACTCAATAAATTGATTGTACCTTACGGAAAACGCTCAAAAATCATCTTATCCGATCAAACCAAAGTGTGGCTTAACTCAGGCAGCGTCTTGGAATTTCCTGCACATTTTTCGAAAAATAAGCGTGAAATCTTCCTTCATTCCGGCGAAATGTATCTCGAAGTGGCAACAGACAGCAACAGACCCTTTTATGTGCAAACGAGCAACTTCAACGTAAAAGTATATGGCACAAAGTTTAATGTTTCAGCATACGACAACGCGCCACAATCAGTGGTTTTAGTAGAAGGAAGTGTGGGTTTGAAGTCAAAAGACAAAGAAGAGATACTCTTATCACCCAATGAACAAGCCATTTATTGCAAAGACCAGGCTTTTAGAACACAAAAGGTGGATGTTTCGCAATCTGTAAGTTGGAAAAATGGATATCTATTGCTCAATGCAACACCAATGACAGAGGTTCTAAAACAGATTGAACGCTATTACAATCTATCGTTCAACTACAACGAAGAAGCAAACATCAAAAAACGAACCTGCACAGGAAAAATCTTTCTTTCAGAGAATTTAGACAACGTAATGAAAACCATCGCAATCTTATCCGACACAAAATATATCCGCGACAACAACAAAATATATATTACTAATCACCCTCATAATAAAAGCAAATGCCTATGAAAGGAAAATAAAACAAACAGAAAAAAGCCAAACGACAGGGCAAATATCGCTTGGCTCAAAATGATTTAATTACTTGGATTATTAATAATTAAAATCGCACAAAAATATGAATAAATACGCTTTTAGGCGAATACTGCACTACAAAAAAAATCAACGTATCCTAAAAATAATGAGAATAACAACACTCGCTCTATTTATCGGCGTGTTCGTTTCACAAGCGATGAATAGCTTCTCGCAAGAAACAAAGCTGACGTTAAATCTTGACGATGTCTCGATAAAGGAGGTTTGCAAAGAAATAGAAAAACAGAGTGACTATATCTTTGTTTTCGCCGACAATATTGAAGACGCGGTCAACAAAAATGTCTCTGTCGCATGTAGTTCCGAAAATATTGAAACGGTTCTGAGTGCCGTATTTTTAAACACTCAGCTATTCTATGAAATCATAGAAAAGCAAATTGTCGTATATAAGAACCGATTGAATGGAATCAACAATTCCCTTAACACATTCGACGCTCAACAAAAAAAGATTGTGGTTAAAGGTAAAGTCGTGGATGAAAAAGGAGAGGCTCTTATTGGCGTTAACGTCGTAGAAAAAGGAAACATGAGCAATGGAGCGTCGACTAATCTTAGTGGTGTTTTTACAATTACAACCACGCCAGACGCCACACTTATATTTTCATATATCGGATACAGTAGCAAAGAAGCAAAAATAGGCGGTAAAGAGGACTTGATCGTAACCCTTAAAGAAGACTCGCATGCGATTGACGAAGTAGTTGTTACAGGGTATCAGGTAATGGATAAACGTGAAACAGCAAGTTCAGTATTCTCTGTAAAAGCCTCGGACGTAATGATTGACAACTCTCTCTCGATTGATCAAATGCTACAGGGAGAAATTCCGGGTATGGCTGTGATAAGCACTTCGGGGGAACCAAGCGCAACACCTAAAATACGCATTAGAGGCAATGCAACAATTAATGGAAACAAATCCCCCGTATGGGTTGTAGATGGTGTGATTGTGGAGCCGGCTGTCCCATTTACTGCTTCTGAACTAAACAGTGAAGATGCCGAATATCTTATAGGAAATGCTATTTCCGGATTAAATCCACGGGATATCGAAACCATCACTGTATTGAAAGATGCATCAGCAACAGCAATTTATGGCGTTAAGGCAGCTAATGGAGTTATTGTTATTACAACAAAAAAAGGCAAAGAAGGAAAAGCCACTATTTCATATAGCGGTAATGTTTCAATGAATCAACGCCCCTCATATCGGAATTTTGACAGGATGAATTCCAGAGAACGCATGATCCTCTCAAAAGAAATAGTAGAGCTTGGATACAGATACCCTCGCATTCCATCGGGCGACTCATACGAGGGCGCCTTACAAGAACTTTACCGGAAACAAATCACTCAGGAAATGTTTAATGATAAAATACGAGAACTACAGCAACGCAATACTGACTGGTATAAAGAGATTTTTCGCTCTTCTGTTACAAACACACATAATTTGAATATATCGGGCGGAACACCAAAAACCGGCTACTATTTTTCTATTGGTTACAATCAAAATTTTGGTGGTGCTCAAAAATCCAAATCGGAGCGATTAACCTCTTTGGCAAAAATCAATATGCACATTGGAAAAAATATTGACTTGCAAATCAAAACAGATTTTAGCACCTCAAGCAACAGAGGCTATCATAGCACCATAAATCCGCACAG
Organism: Bacteroidota bacterium; assembly: GCA_023418255.1. Taxonomy (GTDB): domain Bacteria; phylum Bacteroidota; class Bacteroidia; order Bacteroidales; family Dysgonomonadaceae; genus JAEZZZ01. The sequence continues at coordinate 45,915 of JAEZZZ010000151.1, read as the reverse complement.
GTATGCCTATAAGACATCAAGAACTCTAGCACCATATAACGAAGATGGCTCGTACGCTTTGTATGAAAGAGGAGATGGACGTATGTACAATTTTTTTAAAGAGCTAGAACTTACAGGACAAAGTGGTCAAATCAACGACTTCAGTGGCTTAATCGATCTCAACATAAAAATTGCAAAAGGGTTAAGCTATCAAGGAGTTTTTTCTCTTCACAACAGTGTATCAAACAAAAAAGACTGGGCAGAAGAACAATCATATTATATCGCACGAATACGAGGATACGAATATCACCAACACGATGAAACTTCAAAAGAATACGAAAAATCTGAACTTCCTTTTGGAGGAGTTTTAAGCCAATCAAATATTAAACGAACCGGATACACCATTCGCAACATTGCGAATTACAAACGCATGTTTAATGCCCATCATGACATTCACGCCATGGGGGGAATCGAACTTCGCTCAAATCATTACAGGGGCTTTTCCAATACGGGATATGGCTGGGTACCAGAGTTTGGAGAGAAATTCATGCCCGTTTACACCAATTCATTTGTTGATAAATATGTTAGGCAAGGGAGATTGAATCCCATAAACACCAACAACATCACACAAGTTGCATCATATTTTGGAACATTTACCTACTCATACAAATACAAATATATTCTGAATACCAACATTCGTTCAGACGGTTCTAACAAGTTTGGGAGCAATCCCAAGTATCGATGGCTACCCACATGGTCTGTTGCCGGAAAATGGCGACTATCGGAAGAGTCCTTTGTAAAAAATATAAACTGGATTGATGATTTTGCGATTAGAGCTTCATACGGTATTCAAGGAAATATTCATGATGACTCGAGTCCGGAATTGATTGTAAGAATCCAAGACAAAGATGGCATTAGTGGACTAGACAGAACGAGTATATATCGATTACCCAATCCTGACTTACGATGGGAAAAAACAAATCTGTTGAATGTCGCGACAGATTTTTCATTATTCAAAAAACGACTGAAAGGAAGTTTTGAAATATACAAAAAGCACACCTCTGATTTAATTCATTCCAAAAGAGTTGCATCTTCTAATGGGCAGGCTGTTCTTGTTATCAATTCGGGAGAAATGGAAAACTATGGCTACGAAGGTTTTTTGAGTGCAGATATTTTGCGTGGCAAATTATTCGATTGGCGGATGTCAATAAACTTTGCACAAAACATCAATAATGTGATTTTAGCAAACAAAGGAATCTACTCTAAAAAAGAAGAAGTCAATATGATGCTATTAGGTGAAACGGCAATTGAAGGTGAACCCATAGGGTCAATGTATTCATACTATTTTGCCGGCTTATCTTCTGAAAATGGATATCCTCTATTTTACACAAAAGATGGCAGAAAAGTACATATTGGCGACCCCGAACTTCTTGAACTGGTAAATTGTGGTTCTATATTTCCTAAAATATCGGGAGGTTTTGACACACAAATCACCTACAAAAAATCTTTATCATTAGGCTTAGGTTTCACATTTAATATTGGAGGGACCAAACGGTTACCGAATGTTTACGAAGACATCAATAATGTTTTTGATCCGCTGACAAACGTCTCAAAAGACATTTCAAAAAGATGGAAAAAACCGGGTGATGAAAAGAAAACATCCATCCCGGCAATATATAACAAGGACATCATAGGAACATTTATAAATAACCCAGAACTGCATGCCATGCAAAGTGGCTCTATGAATTATTTGTATCCAACACAAATTTACAATATGTCCGATGAACGCATAGCAAAAGCAGATTTCTTACGTCTACGCCTGGTGTCCCTATCCTATATTCTTCCAACAGAAATCATTAATAAGCTAGGAATTAGCTCTTGTGCTCTTCGACTACAAACGACCAATCTACATGTTTGGAAAAGTGCTAAATGGAAAGGCTTGGATCCGGAAACGCCACAAGCATCCATTCCGGTACTTCCAACGTATAGTATTGGAGTAAATATTGCATTCTAAAATTATTAATTAAAAAAATCAGATTAAATGAAACGTACAAAAAATTACATATTAATACTCTTAATATTTTTATCCTTTGGATGCAATGATTTTTTGGAAGAAACATCTGGTGATTTGCTTATTCCAACCAAAGTAGATGAATTTGCGCCTCTGTTATACAAAGAGGGTTACCCCTGCAAATTCAACAGAGAAGCCGGATGGTTCAAATTGATGACGGATGATGTAGAAATGAGTTATCTTGAAAAGTCTTCATCGTCATCATCGGACAACTCCATTGACTTCGACTTATTGAATGGAGGAGAAGGAAAATATGCATTTACTTGGGACTACAATATGGAAGAGTATATTACCGATGCCTTTTGGACAGCACGTTACAACAACATACTAGGATGCAACGCCATCATTCAAGCACTTCCTAAAATGAAATATAATGAAGATGAAAAAGGCAAATATATGTATTTGGCAGCACAAGCATACGCATTACGAGCCTATCATTATTTTTGTTTGATAAACACGTATGCACTTCCCTATTCAACAGAGCACTTACAATCACCGGGTGTTATTATACGCACATCCCCCGAGATCAATATTGAACCACAAAAACGCGCCTCTATCGAAGAGGTTTGGACTCTGATTAATAGCGACATAAAGAGTGCCATTGAGTATATGGAAAAAAGTATTCCATCCACAAATCCACATCTCTTGTCACCGGCAGCTATATGGTTGTTGGCATCACGCATAGCACTTTTCCAAGAGAAATGGGATAAAGTGATTGAATATGGAAAGATGTTTCTAAGTGAAACAAACTTCATATTTGATTTAAACAACGTGGATGAAGATAAAATGGGGAAATCATCACCCGATGACTTTTTTATAATGAACATAGAAACAAATAATGAGATTATTTTCACCTTTGGTGACGGAAATCAATATTACGAATATCTATCTATGCCCACTTCATTATATAATTTAGGCTTTAGGGTTTCATATCAATCAGAAACGTCTTTACTAAAAATGTATGATGAGTCTGATTTACGATTGAAAGCTTATTTTATGCAAGATTATATCGAAAAAAGTTCCTTCCCATGGATACCGGACGAAAAAAAATACTGTTATCATTATCCCATCAAATTTAAAAGCAGCAAAAAGGGGTATTTTGAGAACTGGAGGACGGTTGAAGTGTTTTTAAATTTATCAGAAGCCTATGCAAGAAATCAAAAAGAGATAAGCAATGAAGCGCTTGACCTAATAAATCAATTAAGAAGTAAACGCATAAAAACAGATAAGTTTGTACCTCTAAGCAAATCAACTTTTAAATCAAAAGAGGATTTTATCAAATTTATCTGGAATGAAAGGAGACGCGAATTATGCTTTGAAGAAATAATGCGTTTCTGGGACTTACGTCGAACAGGAATGCAAAAAATTGAGCATCGCTGGTATAGCGATAAAGATAATTATGAATTATATGTTCTTGAACATAAAGGAAATAATTATACGGTACAGATTCCGCGCTCTGAAACAATGTATAATGACTTAGTCACACCCAATAAACGTGATGTAATAACGCCCAAATAACAGATTGTGTTACAAAAACAATACAACAATGAAACAATACTTTATTTATATAATAATATGCTTTACAAGCATTTTAACCGCTTGTGAAAAAGACACTGCAATTTCGGAAGAATTAATAGCACCGGAATATACACTTCCACAAGGAAAACCCGGCTCTATTGATGAAAAAATCTATCAAATTCATCAAAAATATGGGACTTATATTCTTTATTCATTTGATAAAAATGACTTTAAACGCCTATGGACAACAAAGTGGAACAAATGGTATGTGCCCGCTAATACAAATGATGACTTAAAATATGTGGAACGATTTGTAGATTTTATTGATGCAAATTTATTGAGCAAATTTGATGTTGAATTTATTCGCAATAATTTTCCATATAAAGTTTTTTTAGTAGATTCATTATGTGACAACTCAACATATAACAAAAGAAAGCTAGTAAACGTGCTTTCTAATGGGAATAATGCTTTAGCTGTTTCAAATGTTGGGAAAGCCTGTGATGAGTGGAAAGAAAAAGACTGGAAACAATTAGAGATTGATTTAAACAACGCATTTTCGCTATATTACTATTCATCTCTGACCGAGAAGCCCATCAAATTCATTTCTTTACGCTCAAGAGATATATCTCTGCTCTCAGACCCTCAAGACATCGATACTAAATACAACTATAGCTGTTGGACAGCAGGCTATGTTGCAGGCTGGCTAAACACTTATCTTCCTCCAAAAGAGGAGCAAGACTTTGCTGACTTCGTCCGCTTTGTTACAGGAACAACCGGAAAAGAACTGGAACGAATTATGACACGCTTTCCACGCATGAAAGAACGTGCGGCAGTTTTATATACCTATTTGAAAAACAAAATGAATATGGATATGATTGCTACACAAAACAGCAACTTCCCGGAAGACAAATTATCTTTCAATTATTTTAATTAAAAAAAAGATTACACATTATGAAAAAAACGACCATCATATTTTACTTGATATTTCTGATAATCTCACATTCAAATGCGCAACAACAAAGTGAAGGGATTCGTTTTTTAATGAACCAACCATTTGACAAAATAAAAAAAACAGCAGCAGAAAACAACAAAAACATCTTTGTTGATTGTTTTGCAACATGGTGTGGACCATGCAAAGCTCTAACAAAAAAAACTTTTCCACTAAAAGATGTTGGCGATTTTTTTAACTCACAATTTATCAATGTCACCTATGATGTTGAAAAAGGAAATGGCATTGAATTTGCGGAGCAATACAAAGATTACATTCCGGGACTTCCGACAATGTTGTTAATTACGCCAACAGGAAAAGTAATACATTCAATTGTCGGTTTTCGTGAAGGCGACCAATTAATTGCAGAGATGAAAAATGCACTTGAAGGCAAAACTCTTTCTGCTCTCGAGCAACGCTACCAATCAGGAGAACGCGAGATTGGTTTTATCAAAGATTATGTTGCAGCATTGCAAGGCGCATATAAAAAGAATGAAGTAAAAAAAGTGGTGGAAGATTACATCTCAAACTTACCTGTTGAGTCTTTACTTGACGCAGATATATGGAGCATTGCCGGAGAGTTTATTACTAATCCTTACGACAACAGTTTCTTATTTGTTATAAAAAATATCCTAAAATATGAATTTGTATTAAAAGAAAACACGGCAGCAATTCAGCGACAATTATCCAGAGGCATGAGAAAGGCTATCGATAAAATACTTCCACAAGCACAAAAACAAGATTGCCCTACGTCAACACTAGACAGTATTAATGTTTTAAAAGAAGTGCTCAATGAGAATGTACTGCAAGAATCATACGCATGGCTTGGCAAACTAAAAATAGCCGAATATCAACGAAACAACAAACCACAAGAAGTCTTCAACTTCATCTCCTTTGCACAAACCATAAACATGTATAAAAAAGATTATGGCTATCTTAAAGATGTATATGAATATTTAGCAGAGCATATCCACAATCCAAAGATGCTGAAAGTATGCTTAGACAACGTAACCCGTTTGCAAAACTCTGAGAATAAAACGTCACTATCTCTCAACTATTATGGTATCATTTCACGCCTAAATAAAAAATTAGGTAATGAAGACGTGGCAAAGACGGCAAAAGAAAAATATGAAGAATTGGAAAAAATAAATAAAGCAAAAGTTCAGAAATTCTATGAATCCCTTATGAAAAAATAGCTATTTTTCGCTAAGCAAAACATATTTAGACTATGCCATAGGATGAAAAAATTTATTCTTAATAAAAAAAATGTATGAAAAAGAAAAAGCACTTACAATTCCTAATATTACTTTTCACCATTATATATATCCCTACGGGATATGCATTAGCTCAAAAAAGCAATTATGTTGTAGCTGTCCGACAATCACTTCAAAATGAAGATGATTGGATGCACGTCGCAGAAGTTCTAATACAAAACCATAAGTCGTCAACCCTCATTTTCTATGACAAAACACTAACAGAATTACTGCCTAACCTACGCCGTTTAAGACCCCGACATCTATGCGTAATAGATAAACCGGAAAATATCAATCGAGACTTTGTGATAGAAGGAAACCGCTTGTGCCGAATCATTGACGATGACATATACGATGATTATCTCTGGGGGATTGTAACCGGATATACTGCCAAGGACGCATTAAGAGTGGCGCAACAAAGCATGCAACCTCTCATCATAAAAAGTGCGCTATCAAGCACAGCCGAAGTCAAAAGTGGTATTTGGTTTGATAAAATTGCATGGCTTGATGATGGTATAAAAGGACAATGGGGAGAAAAAATAACACCTTACGACAATACAACAATCCATCATGTAGATAAACTTTTTAAGCTTCTTCCAATTTTCAAAACAAAATGGGAAGAGATAGACCCCGATCTTGTTCTCACATCTTCACATGCAACCCAAAAGAATTTGGAAATGCCATTCTCGTCAGGAAATATAAAATCAAAAAACGGGAAACTTTATGCCGATTTTATCATGCCTCAATTCATGCCCAGCACAAAAAAACCTCGTGTATATTTCCCTGTTGGCAATTGCTTAATTGGCGATATGAACAACACACGTGAATCAATGGCTGCAGCATGGATTAGCTCCGGTGGTGCCACAGCAATGCTAGCCTATGTCGTCCCAACATGGTATGGAAGAAATGGATGGGGAGCTCTTAAATTTTGGATATCTTCACCAGGAAAATTCACACTTGCACAAGCATCCTTTTTAAATCGACAAGACATGCTTACGCAAGAAAAGAGAAAAAATCCTCTTTTTCTAACGGTTTCGTCCGATTTTAAAACCTATGGAGATAATGCAAAAACAGGAATAGAGGAAAAATTACAACAGCTTATGCCCGATTCATTCAACAAAGATGATGTTGGATTTATTTACGACAGGGACGTAGTTGTATATTACGGTGATCCTGCGTGGGATGTGAAATTAAAAAATATTCCTGAATATGATGGATATGAAATTAATTTTGAAAAGAAGAGCAAACAATATATTATTACATTGCAAACAAAAAATAATTTCTCAATAGACAAAACTAGTGGCAAAGGATTTAAAGAAGAACATGTAGGCGCGATTCCCATTGCATTTTTTTTCCCGAATCGCATTATGCAGCCTAAACTTTTGTCAAATGAAGCAAATCTTGACATTGTTTTTGATGAGAATTTCTTACTAATATACGAAAAATATTTGGAACCTAACAAAACATATAAAATAATATTAGAATAAGTTCGTCCAGTGTTTAAAGACTTTATTAATCTGAATCATGAGTTAGTTCTTTTGCAGATAAAATTTATTGATAGATCTTATTTTCCAAAATATAATCGTACACTTCATTGGGAACAAATGCTCGCATATTCTTGCCGGCTTTCAATCCTTCCCGAATCAATGTAGAAGAAATTTCAATAATGGGGGCATCAACAAGAGTAACGTTCGAGTGATGCGGCTTTTGCATGTTTTTTTTACCCGGTAAACGAGGATATACTATTATTTTATATTGTTTCTGTAACCGTTCATATTCTTTCCATTTCGGAAAATTCATCCAATTGTCGTAACCTATTATCAATGTAAATTCTTTATCCGGGTACTCAGAAGATAATTTATCCAACATATCAATAGTAAACGACGGACGTGGCATATGAAATTCCACATCCGAGACATTAAAAACATGATAAGGACGCAGTGCCATTTCCACCATTTTTAGGCGAATATCATCATCAAGTAGCGAACTGTTTTTTTTCAACGGATTTTGTGGCGATACCACAAACCACACCTCATCCAAATAGGTAAATTCTCGCACATAGTTGGCAAGAATCAAGTGTCCCACATGAATGGGATTGAATGAACCCGAGAAAATTCCGATTTGTGACTTCATTTTTTCTTCCATTTACTGCAAAAGTAATAAAAAAGCCGATGAAGCATAAGGAAACATCGGCTTTATAAATATCATTTAATACCAAGATTATCTCATTTCTTTCGGAAAAGTGAGATTATCCACAAGAGCAATACGGCACCAACCAAGGAGGTTATAAGGCTTCCGATGAGTCCGCCGCCGGCACTGATCTTGAGTAAACCAAATACCCAACCACCGATGACACCCCCAACGATACCAACAAGTATGTTAACCAAGAGACCAAAGCCTCCACCTCTCATGATGTTACCGGCAAGCCATCCGGCTACCGCTCCAATAATAATAAACCATAAAAAATCCATAAATAAAAATTTTAGTTAGTAATTCAATTAGTTTCTATTTCAAAAACAAAAAACTTTTTGCTTTATTAGTAAAAACGTATGATTTAAAAAATAGTTTAATAATTCAGCAAAAAAATTAAATTCTCACTTAATCCATTTCTCTAAAAAAAGCACCTTTATGATGGATACCAACGTCTTCCTTAGCACATTCTATTTTTATAATCTTCGTAATCAAATGATTTATAGAGGACAAAATCATTATTAGCAGTCCACAAGCCCATGGATGGATGAGACACTCCATTAAACATGGTGGTTTTTACGGTAGTGTAGTGCATCATATCTTCGAAAACTATTTTGTCACCACATCGCAACGGTTTGTTAAAAGACCACTCACCCATGAAATCTCCACTGAGGCAACTGTTTCCGCCCATTCGATAGGTTGGTTTTCCGTGTATGGGCTCATGATACGCACCGCGAATACGTGGTTTGTAAGGCATCTCCAGACAATCCGGCATATGACAGGCAAACGAAACATTTAGCATGGCTGTTTTTACGCCATCGTTGTCCACAATATCCTCCACCGTGGCAACCAACACGCCGGTATCCCACGCAAAAGCACTTCCCGGCTCTAAAATAAATTCAAGATGCGAATAGTCGCTCTTTATCTTTTTCAACAAAGCAATCAGATGTTCCACATCGTAATCTGCGTGCGTTATTAGGTGACCTCCACCGAGATTTAGCCATTCAATTTGAGAAAAAAGACACCCAAATTTTTTCTCCACCACGTGCCATGTTTTTTCTAAATCGTATGAATTATTTTCACACAAATTGTGCAGATGCAATCCGCTTATGCCTTCGGGAAGTGTCTTTGAGAGCTGTCGCGCAGTTACTCCTAAACGAGAGCCCGGCGCACTGGGATTGTATAATGATGTTTCAACCACAGAAAATTCAGGATTGATGCGAAGTCCACACTTTATTTTTTTTTCATGCGCAATCACTTGCGGATAAAATCGATGAAATTGCGACAATGAGTTAAACGTGATGTGGCTGCTATATTTTAGGAATGTAGGAAATTCGACATCACTATATGTCGGGGCATAGGTGTGTGCAGGCGTTCCCATCTCCTCGCATGCCAATTGAGCTTCTGCCACAGAGCTTGCCGTAGATTGCGGAATATATTCGCGCACAATGGGAAAAGATTTCCACAAAGCGAATGCTTTGAATGCGAGAATAATATTTACTTCGGCACGCTCTTTTACGGATTGTATCAATGCCAAATTTCGGCGAAACTTTTGTTCATCCAGCACATAGCAAGGGGATGGTATTTTAGAAAAATCAATCATTCTATATCGTGTATTGTTCGTTATTATGGGGATAAAATTACGGGATTTTATTTAAAAGACAAATAAAATAGGGCAAAGAATAAGAGAGAGCCGCCCATTTGTTATGGACATACTCTCTCTTTGTGTGCAAAACAAAAATGTTTTTTTATCTATTGGAGAGAAACCGATATTTCACAATTTTATTTGATATATCGTGTAAAATCGGCATTTCTCATATCGCCCGTTTCCATAAATGCATGGTGAAATGCGTAACATGCATACAGATTTTGTGGCGTATGTCCTTTCTTCTCCATAGCAAGATATTCGCGCAGCATGGGACGATAGTCAGGATGAGCACATTTCTCAATAATCTCGTGTGCGCGCTGGCGCGGACTCTTTCCTCGCAAGTCGGCAATGCCATATTCCGAAACGACAATTTTAACAGAGTGCTCACTGTGGTCTTCGTGTGCCACCTTAGGGACAATAGCACTAATAAGTCCACCTTTTGCCGTGGACGGTGTAACGAAAATGGACATATATGCATTTCGTGTGAAATCGCCTGAACCACCAATTCCATTCATCATACGCGTTCCCATTACGTGTGTTGAGTTTACATTACCAAAAACATCTACTTCAATGGCAGTATTGATGCCTATCACACCAAGCCGGCGCACCAAGCCAGGATTATTAGATATTTCTGACGGACGCAGCACCAATTTATTTTTGTAGTAATCCAATTCGGTATAAAGTTCGTTGAGCACATTGTTGCTAACCGTGAGAGAACAGCCGCTGGCAAAACTGATTTTGTCTTGACGCATCATATCCAACACAGCATTTTGAATAACTTCGGTATAAACTTTAAAACGAGGAATGTCGGGTGATGATCCCATCGCTCCCAATACAGCATTAGCAATGTTTCCCACGCCGGACTGAATGGGTAAGAATGAAGATGGAATTCGTCCCGCATTTATTTCTGACACAAAAAAGTCAGCTACATTGTTTCCAATACGTGAGGTGATATCATCTACCGGTGCGAAACCATCTCCTTCACCGTCGGCACTTGTTTCCACGACAAATATTTTGTCGGGATCTACTTGAATGTAGTCTTTACCGATTCTGTCTTGAACATTGAAAATATTAATAGTGCTCCGATCTGCAGGATCATTTGGCTCGTATAAATCGTGAATTCCACGAAGCGATGTCGGCACTTTTTTGTTGAGTTCAACAATCACTTTTTTAGCTAAATTACAGATAGTAGGGGTAATCCCTACACCGGTAGTGGGAACAATCTCCCCCTTTTCAGTCACATCACACGCTTCTACAATAGCCACATCGACACCACCTAAAAAACCATAGCGAATTTCTTGCGCCAACATCGACAAGTGCATATCAAAATATGCTATCGGTTCATGATCTATGTAGTTCAACGCATTTCTCATGTCTTTGTTTGTTTGATACGGTGTGCGAAATTTGACCGCGTTGGCCCGTGATAAACTGCCATCGACAGAATCGCCGGTAGATGCACCGGTAAACATTCCAATCTTAAACGGATTGCCTTTGGCATGTTCCTCTTCCGCTCTTTTTGCCAAAGCTACCGGCACCACTTTGGGGCAGCCGGCATGCGTAAAACCACTAAAACCAACATTATCGTCATGTTGAATCAGTTGTGCGGCTTCTTCCGCACTGATAAATCTTAAAGCCATAAATTATTTATATTTTTTCTGTTAATAGTAATTCAGGATTAAAAACGGGGTTCAAGGATTTCTTTATATAAAATTGCTTTTTTCAATTCATCGCCAGCATTATCTCGCAAAAGGTCGCGTAACAAATCGTGTTGTTCATCATAAACTTTTTCTATCGATTGCACCATATATCGCTGTTCATCCTTAGAATAAGTGCTCCCTAGCGGATGAATGGACGATTCTTTCTCAAAATCGGTAACCAAATCCATAGACGATTGAAAAACAGGACGGGACGGAGGAGGTGGAATAACATGGTCGAAATTTTCTAAATTATCCATTTCGTCTGAACTCTGATCATAGTAATCGCTCTCGTCCTCTTTTGATAACAAAACATCCGAAAAACTCGGAATGGGTTTGGGGCGCTTTGATTGTTTTTCTTGCTTTTGATTCTGTTTGGATTTATTAAAAAATCCGAATATCATCAAAATAAGTGCGATGATTATGTAAACAATGTCTCCTAAATCCATTTTTTGATTAATTTTGTGGTCCGACAAAAATAAGCATTTTTCATGAATAAAGGAATAGGTATAGAAAAAAAATCGAGAGTAACTTCACAGCCCCTCTCGACTATTTAACCAAAACCTTAACTATGAAAAAATTTTTATTTTTTCCTCGAAACAAATATAAGTCAAGATTATTATATTTACAACAAATAGAGACACAGGATTTTGTTTTTTAACATTTATTAATTTCTCAGAGTAAAAACAAGAAGAACCAAGGATGAAAAGTATAGACGATAGCACAACTACAAGCAAGAAATTATATATTGAAACGTACGGATGCCAAATGAACGTTGCCGATTCTGAGGTCGTAGCTTCCGTGATGGAAATGGATGGATATTCGCTTACGGATAATGAGCGCGACGCCGATGCTATTTTTGTAAACACTTGCTCCATTCGCGACAATGCCGAGCAGCGCGTGATTCAACGTTTAGAATATTTTAATGCCCTCAAAAAGAGACGAAAAGGCAATATGATTATTGGCGTCTTGGGCTGCATGGCTGAACGTGTCAAAACGGAGTTAATTGACAGCCACAACGCTGATCTTGTTGTCGGTCCCGACTCCTACCTGGATCTTCCAAACCTCATTGGTGCGGCAGAAAAAGGTAAAAAAGTTATCAACGTAAAACTTTCGAAAACCGAAACATATAAAGATGTGATTCCGTTGAAAATAAAAGGTGCAAATATCTCCGGATTTATTTCCATCATGCGCGGTTGCGACAAATTCTGCACCTATTGCATCGTTCCCTTTACACGCGGACGTGAACGCAGTCGAGAACCGGAAAGCATTCTGAACGAACTTCGGAATCTTCGCGACAAAGGTTTCCGAGAAGTTACACTCCTGGGACAAAACGTAAATTCATATTTGTACAAAGAGGGTATTCGTACCATCGATTTTCCTGAGCTTCTGACAATGGTTGCCAATGAGGCGCCCAATATGCGCATTCGTTTCACCACATCGCATCCAAAAGATATGACAGACGAAACACTGGAAGTGATTGCACAACACAAGAATCTTTGCAAATTCATCCATTTGCCTGTTCAATCGGGCAGTTCACGCATGTTGAAAATGATGAATAGAAAATATGACCGCGAGTGGTATCTTAATCGTATTGAGGCCATCAAACGCATCTTGCCGGGTTGTGGATTATCTACGGATATCATGTGCGGTTTTCATTCCGAAACGGAAGCGGATCATCAAGACACGCTCTCGCTCATGCGATACGCGGGCTTTGATTCGGCTTTTATGTTCAAATACTCGGAACGACCGGGTACCTACGCCTCAAAACGCATGGCAGATAACATTCCTGATGAAGTAAAAACAAGGCGCTTACAAGAAATCATTGAACTGCAAAAAGAGTTGTCTAACGAGAGCAATCGGAAGGATTTGGGTAAAGAATTTGAGGTGCTGGTAGAAGGTTTTTCAAAACGTTCGCGAGAGCAACTGTTTGGCAGAACGGATCAAAACAAAGTCCTTATTTTCGATAAAAAAAGCCATCGTGTCGGACAATTTGTGAAAGCGAGGGTGACAGATCACACACCTGCCACACTTTTGGGAGAGTCGATTGAGTGACAATGAAATGCATGCCCGTACCAATAAGACAAAACATAAGTAAAAACCAGAACGTAAAGATTATTTCTAAAAAAATAAACTTTTTGGGACTTAATACGTTTTATTGAAACAAGAATGGCATTTAAAACTATGTTTTTTTTGATAAAACAGATTACAATGCCTTAGAGTTAAAGATAGCAAAATATTAACGTACTAATTATTTACAAGAACATTATGAAAAATTCAGAATCAAAAATTTTATTGGGATTAGGTATCGGCATCGCTTTGGGTGCAGCCATTGGTTATATCATGGGAACTGACAAAAAAGAGGATTGGTTGGAACAAGCCAACGAATTTGCCGACAAAGTGAGAGCCAACGTGAAGACAGCTATTCGCAAAGGTAAAAACGAAGTGGATGACTTGAAAGAAGACATTGATGATATTGCGGAAATAGCAAAAAAAGAATTAGCAAAACAATAATCATACCTCTATAAATATCGAAACGATGGAACATAAAAACGTAAGTACATTGTTCGAAGAAATGAAGGATGATATATCGAACTATGTAACCGGCACCATTGAACTTGCCAAGTTGCAAGCCTACGAGAAGTTTAGCAAGGGCGCATCAGTCATTGCCGTTAGTTTGATAATTGTTTATCTGTCTTTAATAGCGTTTGCTATTATATTGGTAACCATCGGATTTTATTTGGGCGAATTGCTTGGCAGCATGTGGCAAGGATTTGGAATTATGGCTCTTGTCACAATACTTATCGTTCTAATACTCTTGTTGGCAAGAAAAGCGATGAAAAAATTCATTACGAATACAATTATTTCGTCACTCATGTCTGAGGGAAAGAAAGAATCTTCGGAAAACAAATCAAAAGAAGTGGTAGAACAACATGGGAAAGCATAAATTAACACCTCTCGAAGAACTTCACCTGGAAATGAAGCGGTTGCGCGAAGAACGTGCTATTGCAGAACAACGCCTATCATACGAACTGCAATATCTAAGCGATAATTGGCGCTCGTTATTAACTAAAGGTGTAACTTCGTCAATAAAGAACAAAATATCCGGTACGGTTGACAATATCTCTTCCGGCTCTTCTACATCTGACTCTCCATTTTTTACTAAAAAAAGAAAAAGAAATAATTGGGTGAGTTTAGGCGGAATGCTTGCACCACACATACCCAGATTGGGCGTGTTGGCATGGAATATTGCGCGACCAACGCTGATGGCATTCGCCGCGAGAAAGGTCACTTCACTATTCTTTGGCAAGAAAAGAAAAAGAAGATAAGCAGCACAAAAGACAGAGAAGAAAAGAAGAAACGACTTGTTTAGTTAATCAAACGGTGGACGGTGTTTATGCCGTCCACTCTTGCTATTTTCGAACACAAAGCGTTTATATCTTCGGCACTATGAACACTTAAATCGATAGAACCTTCAAAAATACCATCTTTAGTAGAAGCATTTACCTTTCGAATATCAAGCACTGCATCATCCGATATTGCAGAAAAGATATTGTTGAGAACTCCCACCCTATCAATTCCTGTAAACGCAATAGTTGCTAGAAACGAGTATTGTTTGTAATCGCCCCAAGAAACAGCGACAACATCTTCACCAAAATTTGATTTTAACTTCAAACCTGTTTGACAAGAGCGCTTATGCACCTCCACTTCTTCCCGATGATTTACGTAACCAAAGACATCATCTCCGGGTAAAGGATTACAACACGAAGCAGCAATAAAATTACGATTAGAATCGTATTCTAAAAGAGGGTAAACCCTTTTACGGTCTATCTTTTCTGCTTTGGATACAGATTCTGTCTCATTCTCATCTTCTTGTTTTTCATGAATTTGCGTCACATATCCATTTTTGCTTTCTGCAGGACTCTTTTTGATAGCACTCATTGCCTGTTTCATGTAACGCATCAAAAGATTTTCCTGTTTTGGTTCGGGCTTTTTCTTATAAAACTGCTCAAAATTGGCAGGCAATGTGATATCTTTATTCCCAATCATATAATGCAGGTCCTCTCTTTTCTCCACATTATAATAGTTGAGAACTTTATTATACATTGTATTATCAAGCCGTTCAACGGCAAAAAACTTCTTCAACATTCTCTCACCCTCTTTGATGACTTGCCGCCGCTGGCGACGCAATGAAAATTCAATTTTTGAACGAGCTTTTGCAGTAGTAACATAATGAAGCCATTCAGGCTTTGGCTTTACTGATTCTGATGTAATAATTTCAACCTGATCTCCACTTTTAAGCTTTTGACTAAGTGGCACAAGTTGATGATTTACTTTCGCTCCTAAACAGGTGTCACCAACTCTCGAATGTATGGTGTAGGCAAAATCAAGCGCACTGGCATTTTGTGGCAATGTTTTTATATCTCCTTTTGGGGTAAATACGAATATTTCCGATGAAAATAGATTCATTTTTACGGTATCAAGAAAATCAATGGCATTAGCACTGGGGTTTGCCAAAATCTCCTGAATGGTTTTTAACCATTTATCCAACTCGTTGTCTTCTTCTACACGTCCCTCTTTATATTTCCAATGAGCGGCAAAACCCTTTTCGGCAATATCATCCATTCGTCGGCTTCGAATTTGCACTTCAATCCAGCGTCCGTCGGGGCCCATCACCGTGAGATGCAGAGCTTGATACCCATTTGCTTTGGGATGACTCACCCAATCCCGAATACGGTCAGGACGAAGTTTATAAATATCTGTAATTGCAGAGTAAATATCCCAGCACTGTTTTTTCTCATCCATTCCCGGCTCAATCTCAAATATAATTCGTACTGCAAACAGATCATAGACTTCACTAAAATCGATATTTTTTGTCTGCATCTTGTTCCAGATTGAATAAACCGATTTTACACGCGCCCGCATTTCATATTCCATATTCATCTGGTTGAGGCGCCCGATAACGGGTTCGGAAAAGCGCATATAAATTCGATTTCTCTCAGCAGATGTATCGGCTATTTTTCTTTTTAATTCGGCATATATTTCAGGGTGCTCATATTGAAAACAGAGTTCTTCAAGTTCAGTCTTTATGGCAAATAGCCCCAAACGATGTGCCAAAGGTGCATAAATATACAGCGTTTCTCCCGTGATTTTAAACTGTTTGGCAGCAGTCATTGATGAAAGCGTGCGCATGTTGTGCAACCTATCGGCAATTTTAATAAGAATCACTCGAATATCTTCGGACATGGTGAGAAGTAGTTTACGAAAGTTCTCAGCCTGTTTCGAAACATTTTCATCAAACTTGCCACTTGATATCTTGGTGAGTCCATCAACAATATGGGCGATCTTATCACCAAAAATGGCACGAATATCTTCTACCGTATACTCCGTATCTTCCACCACATCGTGTAGCAAAGCAGCCGAAATGGAAGTAGAGCCCAGCCCCATTTCTCTTGAAACTATGCGAGCTACTGCCAGAGGATGCATAATATATGGCTCGCCTGAACGACGACGTGTGCCTTTATGCGCTTCTTTGGCGACGTTGAATGCATGTGTAATGATCCCGGTTTTACGACGGTGGTTCGAATTAAGATAATCATTCAACAATGCTTGAAACTCCTGTTCAACCATTTGTTCTTCCGCTATTAATTTTTCTTCTTCACTCATTCTGTTGATGTGGTGTGCTACGATTTTTATATCTAAGATACAACGAAGTTACAAATTTATAACAAAAAAAGAATGTTTCAACCATTTTTATATAAAAAACGCCCCAACAAATTGTATTACGAATCAATAATCTATAATACAGCAGCGAAGAGACAAATTATATTAAAAATCATGCCGGTTAACTATAATTGTCAGAGTATTAGAAACAGAAAACTCACATTCGTCGCATAATAATGCGATGCCCATTACATCAATGTGATTTAGAGACACTCCTTTATGCAAGAATCAAGATGATATGTTATGTAGTTGAAGAATTATTTCCTAATTTTGTCATTCGAAAACGAATAATGCTCAATCATCGTAATATGAAGCTTAAACAAAGGGAAAATGAATCAATATAAAAACGAAGATGTACTTGTTCTTTTCTCCGGTGGACAAGATTCAACCACATGCCTATTTTGGGCAAAAAAAAACTTCCACAATGTATTCGCATTGTGTTTTTCTTATGGTCAGCGCCATGCTAATGAGATCGAAAATGCGACACATATTGCAACGTTAGCAAAGGTGCCACTCCAAGTAATGGATGCCTCTATCATATCTCAATTGGCACCCAATTCATTGACTGACGACTCAATAGAGATGGATCAAGAGAAACCTGACGATAGTTACCCAAATACCTTTGTTCCGGGACGGAATATGCTTTTTCTCACCTTTGCAGCAGCCATTGCTTATGGGAAAAATATTCATCATTTAGTTACGGGTGTTTCAGAGGCTGATTATAGTGGATACCCGGACTGTCGCGATACTTTTTTTCATTCGCTCAACAGTTCGTTAAACTTAGCTATGGACTATCCATTTCATATCCACACACCACTTATGCAATTAGATAAGGCAGGTGTATGGGCTTTGTCTGATGAATTAGGTGTTTTTGACATTGTTCGCCACCAAACTCTCACTTGCTATAATGGAGTTATCGCTGATGGATGTGGACACTGTCCGGCATGCACACTCCGCAATAATGGATTAAGTAAGTATCTTTCCGAGAGAAAAAAGTAACTAAAAAAATGCACAAAAAAGAAGGATATGCAACCCGACAAATTAAAACATCTTGGTAATAAAACAGAATATAAGCAGGATTATGCTCCCGAAGTATTGGAGACATTCCAAAACAAACATATAGAAAATGACTATTGGGTAACATTTGTTTGCCCCGAATTCACGAGTCTGTGCCCAATAACCAATCAACCTGATTTTGCAACCATATACATCCATTACATTCCCGATGAGAAAATGGTTGAAAGCAAGAGTCTAAAGCTCTATATGTTCAGTTTTCGCAATCATGGTGCCTTTCATGAAGATTGTGTAAACATCATCATGAAAGACTTGATTAAGCTAATGCAACCACGATATATTGAGGTCGTGGGTGTCTTTAAACCACGTGGTGGCATCAGTATTTACCCTTTTGCCAATTACGGTCGCAAGAATACTAAATACGAGAAGATGGCTGCCAAGCGGTTGCTAAAATATCAGCCTACATTATAAAGGTTACGATTATTGTTCTTCTTCTCGAGTATAATAGCGTATCCGGTCAATAAACATATCAATTGGTTTTTCCGTTAGCTGCTCTTCGCTATAGATTGCAACACCGATGGAAAGAAAAAAATCACGGTCAAAAAATGGGAACTGCCCCTCAACTTCCGGATTGATACGCGGATAAGTCTTCGTATGTGTATTGTCAATAAAAAACACAACACTATCGGCATACATCTCAACGGCATAGGTGTGATAATCAACAGGGTCTGCATTAACAAGGACATTCGATGGTGGATTGTCAACCATTCCGCCATCGGTGGTATAATCAGATGAAAGTGAATGATAAACAAACTTGTCCTTTGAGAAATGTTCCATTAAATTGACACTCACATTTTTTGCTTCATCAGTTGGCAATAGCTTGATAAAGACACTCGTCCCCGGTGCAGGATTGAGCTTCGTTCTCACCTCTATACGACCGTTACGAAAACTTTTCTTACCTTTTGTAGTAATACCGCCGGTTTTAAAGATTTTGTGATCTCCCTTGACAACAGAATATCCACGCAAAACAAGTTTTTTATCTTGAAACACGTAAAGTGCCGGATCATCATTCATATACTTCTCGAGATTTTTTTTTGATGGCGACATCGTGCACCAACTTTCGTCGCTCAATTTGCCTGATTTAAAGGTTTCTTCCCAGGCCAAGGTCCAACCCTTCTTATAATCTTTATTATTTTTATTACCTGAGCAAGCACTTACAAGAATTGAAAACAATGTAAGAGACAAAATAGTCGTTTGTTTTTTCATTAATTTCCTAAAATTATAGCAGTTTTAAACAAAAGAGGGATCACACCTACCCGCATTCATTTAAAATCTGCGTTGTTTATATTGATTACAAAAATACGGTATAAATTTGATATTTCCTTATTGATAGCAACAAATTATTGCAGAAAAAACAGTTTACTAACTGCTCCAAAAAGTCAAAGTTCAATTGTAGAACTCTAAGTAAAAAATTCATCTACGAACATTAAGAAATGCTACCGTTGTTTTGTATAATTTAGATTTACAAAAAAAACGCTCTTCTACTTCTCTTTTTTGATTACCTTTGTTCAAAGAAATATAATATATACTTCGCGCAAGAAAAAAAACGCTTTTGAAACCGATAACAACAGTAATTTTCGCATTCGACACAGGTTAATGAATACAGAACTATTTATAGCAAGACGAATATATAAAGGTGACAAGAACGACACAAAAAGGGTTTCGTCACCCGCCATAAAAATAGCTATTGCAGGCATCTCTATGGGGCTGGCAGTGATGATCATAGCTGTTTGCATCATGATTGGGTTCAAGAAAGAAGTGCGCCAAAAGGTTGTTGGTTTTGGCTCACATATACAGATTATGGCGTTCGACAACAACTCATCGTATGAACCGACACCTTTTGCATTTTCTGATTCACTTGCTCAAAGACTTGATAAAAATAAAGATATTGCACACTATCAACCCTTTGTGACAAAACCGGGTGTTATCAAAACAGAAGCAGACTTCCAAGGCATTGTTTTAAAAGGGGTTTCGGAAACATATGACTGGGATTTTTTCAGAAAAAACCTAAAAGCAGGCAATGTTATACAACCAGCGGATACAACTCAGAAGAATCAAGCTATTATTTCACAAACATTGGCTAACAAACTTCACTTGCAGTTGGGCGATGCTTTTATGGTCTATTTCATGCAAGACCCGGTACGAGTTCGAAAATTTAATATCGTCGGCATTTACGAAACCAATTTCGAAAGTTACGATCAGCTATATGTTATTGTACCAATGCAAATTTTATCAAAACTAAATGGGTACGATAATGATATGGTGAGCGGTATTGAGCTGCTTATAAAAGATTACAACAAGCTTGACGATGTAGCTCGTAATCTGTTTTTCGAAATGGCTTCTTACAAAGACCGATTAGGAAACGGGCTATACACACGTTCAATAAGGGACATAAACCCGATGATTTTCAACTGGCTTAGCTTACTTGACATGAACGTGTGGTTTATTATTGTTCTGATGATAACCGTCTCGGGATTCACAATGATTTCCGGATTATTGATTATTATTCTTGAGCGCACGAACATGATTGGTATTTTAAAGTCAATGGGAACACGTGACGTCAGCATTCGGAAAGTATTTCTCTATCTATCTACATTTCTTATCGGTCAAGGAATGATTTGGGGGAATGTGATCGGTTTATCACTCTGCCTTGTTCAGCATTATTTTCATGTTATCAAATTAAATCCGGCAACATACTATCTAACATCCGTACCGGTAGATGTCAACATCTTATATATCTTTTTGCTGAATATTGGCACACTTGCTGTTTCATTATTTATGATGATTGCACCATCCTATTTGGTCGCCCAAATAACACCGGCAAAATCCATCCGGTTCGACTAAAAAAAAAGAACCTCATTTTATCGAATTATTATGCTTGTGATCTTAATGTTTTTGACATGTTAAATCTTTCAAGCAATACATTATCGTAAAACGTAAGACTTCAAACTCAACAATTTACATACCGAATCGCGAGGTCGTAATACAAAAAACCGAACCATTCGAAAATGATTCGGTTTTTTTACGAATAACTTTTGTATGAATTCCTTCGCTGTATCTTAGTTGTCAGCTTTTCGAGCAGAATAACTAATTTTCAGAGCGTATGCTTTTCTTAAAGCTTGTTTTACATCTGAGATGTAAGACATTCGCGTTTCTTCGTCGGCTTTTATCGAAACAGTCATAAGCTGCTGATCTTGCTCGTTCATACTTGATTTCTCTTGCGCTATGTAGTCTTGAATATCTTCAACACGCGCAAACTTATCGTTCAACTGCATTTGAGTAGCTGTTCCCAGTTTTACATCCATGGGAGGTCCAATGTTGATGTATGTAATCAACGATTTTTTTTCCAGCTTTTGTACTTCGGATGCAGTTGGCAACTTCATTTTCACCAACAGTTCTTCTGAACGCATTGTAGTGGTTACCATAAAGAAGAACAGTACGGCAAAAATTAAGTCCGGAAGCGATGATGTGTTCAATTCAGGCATTTCGCGTCCGCCTGCTTTATTAAATTTTCCCATAATTATTTTTCGTAATTTTTTGGCTCTGCCTCAGAAATACGTTGAGGAAATACTTCACCAATTAATTTCTGTTGTTCTTCTGTCAATTCGCTATAGTTCATGTTGAAATATTTTTTTGCAGCATCTTGCCTTAATTCGTTATATGCACGCACCAATTCGTTTTGAACGGTAATATACATTTTATAGCTGGTAGTTGCATCGTTCTGCAAAGAAATAACATGGGCTCCCGTTACCGGCACCAACCCAATGGGTGCCGCAAATTCCTGTTCCGTCACCTCAGGCAAATCTTCCCTGTTTCCGGTATTTAGTACAAATTCCTTAATCTTATCTTTCAGACTCACTAAACGTCCTCTTCCTACAAGATCATCGACGGAATAGTACCACTCCGTGGAACTCTGAGTTCGTACCATCACCTCATCCTTGAAGTTTACAAGCACGACCATCAAGTTTCGTCGTTGAACATCTACTTTTTCTTTGTGCTCTACATCCTGTGGCGGTGGTGGCAATCTCCGCGCCAACCCGCTGTCAGTATCCATTGAAGAGGTCAGTAAGAAGTAAATAAGCATAAGAAACGAAATATCCGCCATGGAGCTACCATTGATTGCTGGAACTTTTCTTTTTCTTCTTGCCATAATATTAAATATTTCTTTTTCTATTTCTCTATGTAGAGAAATGTGTTACTTTTTAATTTTTTTAAATACCGGTGAGATGAGGATAAACAAAACGGTAAGTCCTAACATAACGTATATGCTGTATATCCACATATCGGTTATTTTCAATGTAATCGGATTATTGTCGGCACCATCATATCCGGGGATATTCAATAGTGCCCCATCGCCTACGAAGTAAGAAACAATCAAGATAACAGCCAACATCAATACAACGGCTAACGATGCAAGTGCTTTTTTGGGGCGCAATCTGAAACTTGTTATAAATTCAAATAAGGCAAAAATTAACAATACCGCTACGGTAACACCTAATAAAATATAAACCCAATATAGCATTATGTCTGTAAATTTTGGCTGAGATAAGTCAGCGGCAATTTTCTGTTCTGCCGGCACTTGCCCCCCAAAAGCAAACAGCGCAATAACAACTAACGATATTACAACCGTTACGTATAGAGCTATTCGGGAAGTTTTATGTATTTTAGTTACAGCCATAATAATTACAAGTTTTTATATTTAACGT
Organism: Bacteroidota bacterium; assembly: GCA_023418255.1. GTDB lineage: Bacteria > Bacteroidota > Bacteroidia > Bacteroidales > Dysgonomonadaceae > JAEZZZ01. Next base: position 23,070 of record JAEZZZ010000151.1, on the reverse strand, counting down.
TATATTTAATTACATAGTCAAGGAAAGTGATGGAAGCATCTTCCATGCGATTAAGGATGCCTTCCATTTTCGAAAGAATGTAGTTGTAAACAATTTGCAGAATAATGGCTACAATAAGACCACCAATAGTTGTGATCAACGCCACCTTCATACCTCCGGCAACAATCGTGGGGCTCATATCGCCTGCTCTTTGAATATCGTCAAAGGCTTTCACCATACCGATAACTGTTCCCAAGAACCCTAACGATGGTGCAATAGCGATGAAGAGTGTAATCCAAGAAAAGTTTCTTTCTAATAAACCGCTTTGTACGCCACCATAAGATACAACGGAACGTTCTACTGTGTCGGGACCTTGATCAATACGCAACAATCCTTGATAAACGATAGAAGCAATAGGACCTCTAGTGTTGCGTGCCAAATCTTTTGCTCCTTCTACATCACCTTTATCTAATGATTCGCCTACTCTATTCAAGAGCGTTTTGGAGTCAGCATCAGCAAGACTCAAATAGATAATTCTCTCAAGGGCAAATGCCAAGCCAAGTATTAAACAGATGGCTACCAAGCTCATAAATGTAGCTCCACCTTCGATAAACTTTGTTTTTAAAGCTTGATGGAATCCTCCGGAACCGGTTTCTTCAACTACAGGTGCAGGCTGCTGTGAAGCGACAGGTGTAACTGCTTGTTCAGTTTGCTCAGTAGCATTAGGCTCATTTTCTTGTGCTAAAAGTGCTGATGGCAATCCTACGGATAATATACCGAAGATTGTTAGAATTGCAAATAACTTTTTCATTGTGTGTTCAATTTTTTAGGATTAATGATTTTTAATTTTGTTTGTTATTAATAATTGTTCTTATTTTAGTTCTCTTTTTTTTTTCTTTTATTTGTTAGTGAAAATCATACTGACTTTTATTTTAATTTTCAGCGGAGAGAGCGGGATTCGAACCCGCGATACACTTTTGGCGTATACACGCTTTCCAGGCGTGCCTCTTCAACCACTCGAGCACCTCTCCCAATGGAGAATTCTGAAAAACGGCTGCAAATTACAAAAAATATTTCACTTATGATCTAATTTATGGAACAAATATATAGATTTTATTCATTTATTCACCAATTCTTACGATTTTATTATATAATTTGAATAAAAAATGTACTTATCCCACTTTTTTAATCTTTATTTAAACCAAATAATTCAGTTGCATTTTGCGTTGTAATATTTGCTATTTTATCCTCTGTTGTATTATATATTTCTGTCAGTTTTTTCAGAACAAATAACATGAAAGCACTTTCGTTTCGTTTGCCTCGTTTCGGAACAGGTGCAAGATATGGAGCGTCTGTTTCCAAAACAATTCTCGACACATCGGCATCGGCAAGAGTGGTTGTCAAGCTAGAATTCTTAAAAGTCAAAATTCCGTTAATTCCTATAAAAAAATTTTTAAGCGACATGATGGCGTCCAGTTCGTCGGATGTGCCCCCAAAACTATGAAAAACACCGCGCAAAGAATCTGCTCCAACTCTTCTAATAGAGGCAATTACTTGAGGCAACGAATTCCTGGAATGAATGGAAACCGGAATGTTTTTTTCTTTACTCCACGCTAATTGTGCTTCAAATGCCTGGGTCTGCTCCTTTTCAAACGAGGTGTCCCAATACAGATCGATTCCAATTTCACCAACAGCTATATAGCTGCCGCTATTAAGTTCGTTGTAAATAGTTGTAAGCTGTTCTTGCCACTGAGCAGTTACGCTTGTGGGATGTAACCCCATCATCGGCACAAAAAAATCGGGAAAATCACTCACTGCTTTTTTAAGTTTAACAACAGATTTTTCATCAATATTTGGGAGCAATGCTATCTGCACTCCAACTTCACGCGCACGCTCCACCACCTGCGCCAAATCATCATCAAATTCTTTAGCATATAGATGTGTATGGGTATCAATAAGTTTCATTTAATGGTTTCTCCTTTTCTATAATAATATATGATTCCATATTGGCGATTTTTTTGAACTCTTTTACCGGTCGGATAGCTCATATGGTGTTTTTCAACCTCATCCCACACTTTTAAAATAATTTCGTCAATGCGGCCTCTTTCTAAAGCCACCTCATTTAAGATGCGTTCCGTAGTTTTGCGATAAATTTGTTGCGTATTGTATCCTTCTTTAAATAAGGAATACATCACTTTTACTTTGGCAATGGATGGATTATAAATAGGCACACCACCGTTAGCAACACGCAGGCTTTCACCTTTTATAATCTTTTCACCCCAAAACAGCAAAGATTCGTTTGTTGCAAGATCGGGCACCAACATATTTTTATGTTCCAATCCATACAACTTCAACTGTCCTTCTTTAATTTCGTTGCGTATGATACACATATAGAGCACTTGGATAAAATGAGATAAGTAGATGCGTGCAGAACGCACCTTTTGCTGAAAAGCCCTATTAGCATTTACTTGTGCACGATACGTTTCTTTGTATAGATAATGCTTTTTTTCAAACTGTGATAATATTCGTTGGGCATCGATAAAAGTTTTCATAGAAAAAGCGACCTCTTGAAAATCGGAATTTGAGGCTTTGTCAATTGCCGTTTTCAACGCTTTTATTCTTGCGGTGTCTGTATTTGGTAATCTACGATATGGCATGTTTATGGTGGCATCACACTAAAAGTGATTTCAAATATGATGCTTATGTCGTTTTATAACTTAAACATCTCGTCTTTAATTCTATTTTTCGTTTAAACTAAGTTCAATTTATTCAATCACTATTGTCCGATAAAAAATAATCCAAAGTGCAGGGATAAAAATAAATTTTATCCCCTACACTTTTTTAGTAGTTTTGTGTTCTCTATAACTCAAATAACTACAATGAGCAAAAATACACATTTTTTCGGACAATCTGTTTTCGGACAGCTAATTTCTTTGATTGATAACTCTATTATTACCCGAAATAGCATTAAACACAATGCCGACCGCTACATAAAGAAGTTCACAACTAAAGACCATTTGATAAGTATGCTCTTTGGCGTATTTGCAAAAGTCACATCTTTGCGTGAAGTATCCGGAGCAATGCTTGGATTATCGGGAAAAACAAAACATTTTCAATTGGACAGCTTGCCGTACCGCAGCACCCTTTCGGATGCAAATAAACGCAGAACATCGGATGTTTTTGCCGGTATTTACAACGATTTATTAAAACAATACCATTATTTGTTTTCGGACAGCCGAAAAAAGCAGGTACTTAACAAACAGATAGAAATCTTTGACAGCACCACCAGCAGTTTGTTTCAAGACCTCCTCAAGTGTGTAGGAAGAATGCCTGCGAACGACAAACGCAAAGGCGGAATAAAAATGCATACGATTACTAATGTCGATGAAATGGCTCCAAAGATGGTTTGGTTTACGAGTGTCGCAACACACGACCACTATCTTTTAGAGAACTCAAATTTGACCCCAATACCATTTATGTTTTTGATAAAGGATATAACGATTATGTTGCTTTCGGGCGTTTTTGCGACAACAAAACCGGCTTTGTGACACGCATCAAAGATAAAGCGGTTTACAGCATAATCGATTGGGATAAGTTAGCCGATGTTTATGCCAAAAGTTTGTCTCCAGATTTGAGCTCAGGCAGTATCGACCTCCATACCGCTACTAAGATCTGACAATCAAGTATATACAAAAAAAAGATAATCGTGAAACCATTGAAACCATTCAAGAAAATCCGCACATGCAATTTCTCTTGGGTTTTGATCATTTTACCTCAGAACCAGTATTTGATTCAAGCCTCTTCGTGCATATCCGCATAGGGATACGCCAGCAATCAGATTATCTGATACGGGATACGGGACACAAAACACATATATAAATCACTGTACACCGATAAATTACAAATAAACATATTCTCTAAAACAGAAAAGGCCTATTGGGAAACCATCCACGAACTTTATCGACAACAAGGGCAGATGTACCGCACCCGAACCAACCGTATTGATCATCGCATCGTTTCGATACATCAGCCCTTTATCCGTCCGATTGTTCACGGAAAAGACGGTAAAAAAGTAGAGTTCGGTTCTAAAATCATCGTCATCTTGATCGATGGGTATGCGCGCGTCAATCAGTTTGATTTTGGATCATTTAACGAAAACATTTTTTTTTAAGAGAGCAAGTTAAGGAATACAAAAAAACCAGTTAGTTGTTATCCGGAAGTTGTTCAGACAGACGACATTTATATGACTCGCGACAACAGGGCTTATCTGAAAAAGCGAGGTGTCCGCTACACCGGACGCCCGCTCGGACGTAAACCCAAAAAAGAGACGTAAACCCGCTATCAAAAAGAGAAACAGAGACGAGAGAAAAACGAACGCAATCAAATTGAGGACAAATCAGGACAAGGAAAAACGAGCTACAATATGAACAAAGTAATAGCATGGCCGGCCGACACTCACGAGAGCTAGGCAGCTAGCATCGTATTCATAATGGGAATATCCAGCGAACAATGGAGGATATTTTTTGGCAAATTTTCAAAGAACGTTTTTGTTTACTTTTTTATTTCAAACACACAAAAGCTCCAATCGCAAAACCTTGTTTGGGCTTTGTAGCGTGAAACTTTTTCAGTAGACCCTAACGAACAAAGAATTTGATGCTGTTGCATTATCAACTTGAATTCAACTTTATTTCTTTGGATTTATCTCTTTAACTCCCTTAAAAAATACGACATTCTCTGATTCATGAGAAAGGGGAGCGTGCAAAGGGTTCGAACATTTATTCTCATTGATTGTTATACCTAAAATGACCATAGCGACATAGGGAAAAACTTCATCATGGCCTATATAAATATAAAGAAAACTCTACTTTTGCTTCTGCTTCTTTTCGGTTTGCTTTCATGCAAAGAGAGCGATAATAAGAAACAACAAAAAGCGATAAGGCAGTCGGAGAAATCAATCTCTCAAGTCAATCGCTCCATTGACAGCTTCAATGCGTACAACGATCTGTTTTTAGATAGTATGTCATTGTACACCTATCTGAATAGCGACTCAATGACTCTATCAAATCCGATAATAAAAAACAGGATTATCAGCTTTTACAATAGTCGAAACTTCCAATATGCTTGGTTTTCTACATCAGGTGTAGCCGAAGAAACAGGAGCGTTCTGGAATATGCTGATGCACTATTTTAATAATACAGGCGACTCCATCGTCTATGACGATGCGTTAGCCAATAAGATGAAACACCTTCTATATGACGATTCGGTAAGAATCTCGAACGATTCAACATTTCAGGAACTCGAACTCGATCTTACAAAAACGCTCTATCTATACGGTGAGAAGAAAAGCAAGACGACCCCCTCCTTTAACATAAAATCCCTTGAATGGAGCGTCCCCAAAAAGAAAGTGACTTTAGAAGAAGCTCTTACTGCCGCCATAAATCGGGAAAACTATTTCGCGAATGAGAATTCGCCCGAGAACAGACAATATGTCAAACTGCGCGAAATGCTCCAAAAATATTATTCGATATATGAAAGTGGGGGTTGGGATTCTATCGTGTGCAAGCACCCAATTTTAAAAATCGGTTATAAAGGGGAAGAGATACGGCAAATTAAGTCGCGATTGAAAAGAGAAGGCTATCTTTCAGGCGACGATTCCACTTTTACCGACGAGTACGACCAGAGCTTGTATCGACACCTCCAACGCGTAAAGGCAAAATACGGATACGATCCTAATTCCCAGTCGATAACACCGGCATTTATATCTGACCTGAATATTTCTGTAGAGGAACGATTGCAACAAATACTTATCAATATGGATAGAATGCGTTGGATTCCGGTGGAAACTGCCGACTCGTTCAGAACGATTATAGTAAATATTCCTGAATTCAAACTTCATCTGTATGAAGAAGGAAAACAACTGTGGAGTATGGATATTGTTGTCGGAAAAGAAGCGCACAGCACAACCCTTTTTACAGGCAATCTTAACATGGTGGTTTTTAGCCCTTATTGGCATATCCCAAAGAGCATTGTTGTGAATGAGATTTTACCCGGCATGAAGAAAAATCCAAATTATCTGGTTCAAAAGAATATGGAGATTGTTGCTGATGGGCAAATACCAACCATTCGTCAAAAACCGGGTGGGAACAATTCTTTGGGAAGGGTGAAGTTTCTATTTCCTAATAGCCATGCTATTTACATGCATGATTCACCTGCAAAGTCACTTTTCAATAAAGACAAACGCGCATTCAGCCACGGTTGTATTCGTTTGAAAGAACCGGCTAAGATGGCAGAGTATCTGTTAGATGATACAATAAAATGGAATGCGGAAAAAGTGAAGGAAGCGATGTTTTTAGATAAACAAAAATATGTTCTATTGAAGCGTCCTATTCCGGTAATGATTACCTATTTTACAGCGTGGGTAAATGGTGATGACGGTGTTAATTTTCGCGAAGACATATACGGACACGATGAACGCATTGCAAAAAAGATATTCTTGAATCCGGTCAGTACAACACGACATTCAGATAAAAAATAACGGCTAATTCGTTAATTTTGATTCAGTGCTTGTGTGCAAATCAGTTTAGGGACACTACGTGCGAGTAGTGCTTTATTGTTCTTGCTCTTTTCAAACGAATGTTCTTTCAAAAACATGTTATTAAAATAGTCGCTCCTTAGAAATTCACATTTAGAATAGAAGGCGTTGGAAATATGATCGTAATAATGCATCTGAGAAAGAAAATAAATACTCTTCCTTAAGTTTTTCCACCATTCTCTTCAGGTTTCATGCAGTTGCTGCCATCATAACATTAATTTGTATGCCTTTTTCTCCCCAAAGATAATTTTGTTCCATGCGAAAATTTTTCTTCAGATGTCCGATGGTAGGTTCAATAGCTGCTCGCGATCTGCATTGCCGCCTTTTTTCTCCGTTTTTGATACACGCTGTCCGAGTCTTTAGGTTTATCCGAAGTGATGATGGTAACTCCTCTAATTCGGTTTTTACCTTTACCGCCACGATCGTAGGCTAACTCACGGGGCAATTGCAAATTGTTTTTTTCCATTTGTGCGAGCAACGGATCAATGGTGTGACCATCATAGGGATTCTCCAAAAAGGCTTTTATCGCCGTAATGATTTTCCGACCTTTGTTTCCTGTAGTAATCAATCCTACTTTGTTCCCAAATTGTTCACACAATAGTTCTTTCTTATAAGGTGTTCACGATTACTTTGTAATTCATATCGCTTATGCGCTTTGCCTTTGGCGATGCAACGGGTGAAGGGTTTGTGCAAACTGTAGACCTTGTCTTTGTCTGTCCTTTTTTGATTCACTACGCGCTTGTAAAGAGAGAATTCTTCTTGGTATTGTGCCTTTTGTCGAAAAAACAAAGATGTACCGACCAACATCCCAACACCAAGCGGAAATCTTAGCCAAAAAGCACCGAGAATAAAAGCAAATGATACGTAAGAAAAAGCGTTTCAGACACCCCCCCTATAACGAAGGGACATCGCGTCACAAGCATGAGCTATACTCGGATAAAAAGCTAAGTCCGAATATATGAATAAAAACTGCGTTGGCATACGGATCGAAATACCGACCATCATGGGATATTTTGCTGTCAAATAAAAAAAAGACCGCGACGGAAAAATATCCTATCGCAGTCTAAAAATGACATTCAATCCTATGTACCCGAGAGCACATCAAATTTATAAGAATGTTACTTCACCCGACTTAATGTCATAGATCGCACCAACAATCTTTATTTTACCTTCTTTCTCTAAATCAGTAAGAATAGGGCTCATCTTGCGCACATCGTCAATCGAACGTATCACATTGGCTTTGATCACCTCATTCACATAGTCGACATTCTTATACGAGGTTTCACCGTCGTATTTCAACGATTCTACCGAAGGTCGAATCTTATTGAGTAAGCCTGTAACATTGGGGCTTACTTCGGCCTTTTTTATTGCAGAAACTACGGCACCACACTCCGTGTGTCCCATAACCAAAATCACTCTAGCCCCTGCTACCGCACAGGCATATTCCATACTACCTACCATATCACTGTCAACGATATTACCAGCCACACGACCCACGAAAGCATCGCCTACAGTAAAGTCGAAGATATGCTCTACGGGGACACGACTGTCGATACATGAGAAGATAATAGCTTGAGGATATTGACCAACTGAAGTCTGCTCGCGTTGCGAAATATAATCCTGCATGATGGGTTGATTTGCCACATATCGTTTATTACCCTCTTTAAGGATATCTATTACTTTGTCCGGAGTCAACGCATCTTGTTTGGCTTGGGTCAATACTTCGGTAGACAATTCGGTTAGAGGCTTATCTGCTGATTTAACTTGATCTTTCTTGCAAGTACTATTACAACTTAACATACACATCAGCGAAAGCACAGAGGTAAGGACAAACAGCCCTTTAAATCTTAAAATCTTTATACTAAATTTCTAAATAAAATTAAACTGAACTCCTTGTTTATAAAAAAACATCTAGAGGCTTATACTCATATAAATAAAGCAAGGGATTTTCACAAAAGTAAACAAGTTATTTGAGATACACAACGAAATTTACACAAATTAACAAAAAATCCAAAAACAAACTGCCATTACAATATAAATACACGTCCTTGCTACCACCAAAGCTATTCGCCAACATTCGACAGTAATCTTTTAGATTTCTAACGATTATACAACAAACATTCTAAACTCACCCAGTAGCAAGATCGAGCAGGTCGGGAAGGGAAAGTTTTCTTACCTACTTTCGCTTCCTTCGCTCTCACACCACCGTACGTGCCGTTCGGCATAGGGTGGTTTAATTTGTTTTCAAAGCGTGTCTAATTGTTTCTTCTTTCCCGAACGCCACCACTCGAAACTTGCAAGTTACTTTTCGGGCTCGTCAGCAGTTACGCCCTTTGTGGACTTTCACCACAGATGTATAACGTACCCGTCATAAAAAGCGGCAATACTTTTGTTTGTATCGCCGCTTAGATGTAAAGAAACGCTTAATTGTAGCATCAATTTCACTTTATTTGTTGTGCAATCATCTCCATGGCGGCATTTAATCCGCTTACATTTTTACCTCCGGCAGTTGCAAAGTGTTTTTGTCCTCCGCCACCGCCTTGAATATGTTTCGAAGCGGCTTCACGCACAATTTTCCCGGCATCCAAGCCTTGTTCTACAAGGTCGTCGGATAGCATCAACAACAATTGCGGTCTCTCTTTTTCGTGCGTCGCGGCAATAAAAACGGTCTTCTTGTCGTTGCTCCGGCGAACGGCAAAGGCAATATCTTTCGCAACAATAGGCATAATTTCTCCTTTCAGTCGATAAAATGTAATTTCATTCACCGTTTCGCCTCGCTCTAACACACGTTGTGTCAAATCTTTAACACGTTCTTTTACAAAACCCTCTATCTGTTTTTTCAGTTCGGCATTTTCTTTGATAGATTTCTGGATGGCTGCTGTCAAGTCAGGGACATTATTGAAAAGTTCGCGTACAGTCCTGAGCATATCCTCCTGTTTGTAAAGATAATCTTCACAGCCTTTTGCCGTAACAGCTTCGATGCGTCGTACACCGGCAGCAATGGCGCTCTCGCTTACAATGCGAAACGTACCAATGCGTCCAGTATTTGAGATGTGGGTTCCTCCACAAAGTTCGATGGACGAACCAAAACGTACGGTGCGCACCTCTTCGCCATATTTTTCGCCAAAAAGTGCCATGGCACCGGCGGCTTTCGCCTCTTCAATGGGCACACAGCGATTTTCTTCAATGGGGAAATTTTGACGAATTTTAGCGGTTACCTCCTGTTCAACTTTACGGATTTCTTCCGTCGTTAGTTTTTGAAAATGAGAAAAGTCGAATCGCAACACTTGTGGCGAAACATAAGAACCTTTTTGCTCCACATGCGTTCCCAAAATATTGCGCAACGCTTCGTGCATAAGGTGTGTGGCAGTATGATTACATTCCGTTGCTGTCCTCTTTTCTTGATTGATGCGCGCAACAAATTCGCCTTGCAACTGCGAGGGAAGTTTTTTAACAAGATGTACTGCCAGGTTGTTTTCTCTTTTTGTGTCGAAAATATCTGTTTTTTCGCCACTATCGGAAATAAGCCACCCGCTGTCTCCAACTTGCCCACCCATTTCGGCATAAAACGGCGATTTTGATAAAACAATCTGATAATACTCTTTGCCTTTCTGCTTTACCAATCGATAGCGCACAATCTGCGTCGTACATTCCACTTCATCGTATCCCACAAACTCAGAATCGCCATCACGCAACTGCACCCAATCTCCGGTTTCCACATTGGCGGCATTGCGGGCGCGATCTTTTTGCTTTTTCATCTCTGATTCAAAACCCTTTATATCCACACTCATGTCGTGTTCGCGAAGAATAAGTTGCGTCAAATCAAGCGGAAATCCAAAAGTGTCATAAAGCTGAAAGGCGATATCTCCGCTTAATTCTCCACCCGGCTTTGGAAAGTTCTTTTCAAGAAGACGAATACCGGTTTCCAGCGTACGTAAAAAGGAATCTTCTTCTTCTTTTATCACTTTTTCAATAAGAGTTTTTTGCATTTCCAACTCCGGATAAGCATCGCCCATCACCTGAATAAGCGTGGGGATCAGCTTGTACATAAATGCCTCTTTCATCCCCAAAAATGTATATCCATAACGTACGGCACGGCGCAAAATGCGACGAATCACATATCCCGCTTTAGCATTCGATGGCAACTGTCCATCCGTAACCGAAAAGGCGATGGTTCGCACATGGTCGGCAACGACACGCATGGCAATGTCAATCTTATTCTCTTGTCCATATTCAGTGTGGCTCAGTTCTCCAATTCTCTTGATAATGGGTTGAAAAACATCGGTATCGTAATTTGAAAATTTTCCCTGAACAGCCATGCACAAGCGCTCAAAACCCATGCCGGTATCAATTACTTTTGCCGGAAGTGGCTCCAACGAACCATCGGCTTTATGGTTGTATTGCATGAACACAAGATTCCATATCTCAATTACTTGTGGATGGTCTTTATTTACAAGCAAAACACCGGGAATTTCTGCACGCTCGCTATCGGGACGAATGTCGATATGAATCTCCGAACACGGTCCGCACGGTCCCGTATCGCCCATTTCCCAAAAGTTGTCTTTTTTGTTTCCATTGATGATGCGATCTTTCGGAAGAAGTTTTTCCCAAAATTGAGCCGCTTCGTCGTCACGAGTTAAACCATCTTGCTCGCTACCCTCAAAAACAGTAACATACAAACGGTCTTTATCCAATGTGAGCACTTCGGTCAAATATTCCCATGCCCACTCAATCGCTTCTTTCTTGAAATAATCGCCAAACGACCAATTCCCGAGCATTTCGAACATGGTGTGGTGGTAAGTGTCGTGTCCCACTTCTTCCAAATCGTTATGCTTTCCACTTACGCGCAAACACTTTTGCGAGTCGGCTACGCGTGGATATTTTATCGGTGCATTTCCGAGAATGATGTCTTTAAATTGATTCATTCCGGCATTGGTAAACATCAGTGTTGGGTCGTCTTTTATGACCATCGGCGCTGATGATACGATATGGTGCTGTTTTTCTTCAAAAAACGCTTTGAACGATTGGCGTATATCTTTTGACGTCATCATAATTATTGTCTGTCTTTTAATTTTTGGATGCAAAGATACTATTTTATTGCGGTTTGTGAATAAAACGAGGTGAAATGTAATGATACAAAAAGAGAAATATTCCTCCTTTTATAAGAATTTTAGTATATCTCCTCTATAAATCCAATCATTAATTTTTATCGCTCGGTCTATAAGATTCAAACTTTTTTATGTAAGTTTGTACAATTAAACGTGTTTCGGAAATAGGAGTTCCACAGCATCAAACCGATTAATTCCAATGGGTAAACGCAGAAAACCAATTCAGTTCAACGAACGACGCCTTTACTACTCCATCAAAGAGGTAGCGGCGCATTTTGCTGTAAATGAATCCCTTATTCGATTCTGGGAAAAAGAATTTGATAACATCAACCCTAAGAAAACAGCTTCCGGCGTTCGTCAATACAGCAAAGATGATATACAGCAAATCGAAATTGTATATCATTTAGTCAAAGAAAAAGGGCTGACACTTAAAGGTGCACGACAAGAATTAAGCGAAAACAAAGATTGTGAGGAGAAGAGAGTAAAAACATTGGAAAGACTGAAAAACTTACAAAAAGAACTCGTTTCGTTAGAAGAACAATTCAATCAATTGCATCAAATACAACAATATTCAAACAGACAAGTAGAAAAAGAATGAGAAAAATATCTATCCTATTCGCTTTGGTAATAAGCACATGCTGCCTTATGGCACAAGAGAATGTTCGCATCAAGATGGGTGCAGAAAAGCTTGATGATTATCTTCCCCTCCTCGACGGGAAGCGTGTCGCCATTATGGCAAACCAAACCAGTACGATCGGCAATGAGCATCTGGTCGATTTTCTTCATCGAAAAAACTACAACATTGTCGGGATTTTCTCTCCCGAACATGGATTTCGCGGAACTGCCGACGCAGGCGAGCATGTATCTAATTCGACAGACAAGAAAACAGGCATCCCAATTTGGTCGCTCTACGGTGGTGGAAACGGCAAACCTAGTGCCGACAAAATGCGATCTTTTGATGTGCTACTGTTCGATTTACAAGATGTGGGGCTTCGTTTTTACACCTATTACGCGAGCATGGCACGACTGATGGACGCATGCGCCGAGCATGAAAAAAAGATGATTGTGTTGGATCGTCCCAATCCCAATGGTTTTTATGTGGATGGTCCGCTTATGGATATGAAATACAAATCTTTTGTGGGCTGGCTACCGATTCCTGTAGTGCATGGCATGACACTTGGCGAATTGGCCTTGATGATTAATGGCGAAAAATGGCTTCCTAACGAGAGAATTTGCAATCTCACAGTCGTTCCATGCGAAAACTATACACATCAAACGCGTTACGAACTACCCATAGCACCGTCTCCCAATTTACCAAACATACACTCCATTTATCTTTATCCCTCGACATGCCTTTTTGAAGGCACCGTGATGAGCTTAGGTCGAGGCACTTCTTTCCCGTTTGAAGCATACGGACATCCAAAATTTACAGGTTCCGACTTTTCATTTACTCCTAAAAGCGTGCCGGGTGCAAAAAATCCACCGCTGCTCAACAAGAAATGTTATGGTGTGGATTTGCGCAACCTTTCAAACGAATACATTTGGGAAAATGGTTTCGATCTTTCTTACGTTATCGACGCTTACAATAATCTGAAAATGGGTGACGCTTTTTTCACCTCTTTCTTTGAAAAATTGGTGGGTGTCGATTATATCCGCGAAGACATCAAGGCAGGAAAATCGGCACAAGAAATAAAAGATAAGTGGTTTTGCGATGTACTCAAATTTAAACAGCAACGCCGTCCCTACCTTTTATACGAGGAATAAATAAAGGATAATCCCATTTTTAATTGTTTTTTTCATTTCAACGGATACAAAACGGTTCATTGTTATGAAATATTGCATGCCCAATTCATAATTTCTGCTTGTCTCTTGTCATTTTTTTGTACTTTTGCACTTCAAATTACACATAATTATGGAAATAGCAAGTAAATACAACCCCGCAGAGGTAGAAAACAAATGGTATCAATATTGGATGGAAAATCGGTTGTTTCATTCCGAACCCGATGAGCGCGAACCCTTTACGATTGTAATTCCGCCGCCAAACGTCACCGGCGTGCTGCACATGGGACACATGCTCAACAACACCATTCAGGATATTTTGGTGCGGCGTGCGCGCATGCAAGGTAAAAATGCCTGTTGGGTGCCCGGTACCGACCACGCATCCATTGCCACCGAAGCAAAAGTGGTTGCCAAACTTGCTTGCGAAGGAATAAAAAAATCGGACTTAACACGCGACGAATTTCTGAAACACGCTTGGGATTGGACACACACGCACGGCGGCATCATTTTGGAACAATTGAAAAAGCTTGGTGCTTCGTGCGATTGGGACAGAACATGCTTCACCATGGACGAAGTGCGTTCCGAAAGTGTTATCAAGGTCTTTATCGATTTGTTCAACAAAGGACTTATCTATCGCGGCGTGAGCATGGTAAACTGGGACCCTCAAGCACTTACCGCGCTCTCCGATGAGGAAGTAATCCATAAGGAAGTGAACGGAAAATTGTATTATTTGCGTTACTTCATCAAAGATGAAAATCGTTACGCTGTGGTTGCTACGACACGTCCCGAAACAATTTTCGGTGATACCGCGGTGTGCATTAATCCGAACGACCCGAAAAACGCGCATCTGAAAGGGAAAAAATTGATTGTCCCGATTGTCAATCGCGAAGTGCCGGTAATTGAGGATGAATATGTAGATATCGAGTTTGGAACCGGTTGCCTCAAAGTGACGCCGGCACACGATGTAAACGATTATATGCTCGGGGACAAATACAATCTGGAAACCATCGATGTCTTTAATAATGATGGTACGTTGAATGATGCAGGACTGCACTATGCCGGAATAGACAGATTTGAAGTGCGCGAAAGAATCGAAAAAGAGCTGAAAGCAAACAATCTGCTCGAGAAAGTTGAGCCATATACCAATAAGGTGGGATTTTCGGAACGTACGAATGCCATTATTGAACCCAAGCTGTCGATGCAGTGGTTTTTAAAAATGAATGAAATCGCTAAACCCGCCACCGAAGCTGTTGAAAACGACACAATAAAATTTTATCCCGCAAAATATAAGAACACCTATCGCCATTGGATGGAAAATATCAAGGATTGGTGCATCAGCCGCCAATTGTGGTGGGGACACCGCATTCCGGCATTTTATCTTCCGGAAGGTGGTTTTGTGGTAGCCGAAACAGCCGAAGAGGCACTAAAAATCTCTCAAAAAGACAATCCGAGACTGACAATCGACGATTTAAGACAAGAAGAAGATTGCCTGGATACATGGTTTTCGTCGTGGTTGTGGCCAATATCCGTATTTGATGGCATCAGAAATCCTGATAACAAAGATATTGCATATTATTATCCGACAAGCGATTTGGTGACCGGGCCCGATATAATTTTCTTTTGGGTGGCACGCATGATAATGTCCGGCTATCTCTATCGTAACGATAAATGTTTTGAAAATGTGTATTTCACGGGAATTGTGCGCGACAGTCAAGGACGAAAAATGTCGAAACAACTCGGCAACTCGCCCGACCCGATTAAGTTGATGGAAAAATACGGTGCCGATGGGGTGCGCATGGGAATGCTGCTCTCATCTTCTGCCGGAAACGACCTGTTGTTTGACGAATCGCTCTGCGAACAAGGTCGCAACTTCAATAACAAAATATGGAATGCATTCCGATTGATAAAAGGTTGGGAAGTAAACAACACAATTCCGCAACCGGCAATGAATGCCACCGCCATTCGTTGGTTTGAAAGCGCGCTTTCAAAAACCATTGTCGAGCTGGACGACTTATTCTCAAAATATCGTCTTTCGGAAGCATTGATGTTGCTTTATAAACTATTTTGGGATGAATTTTCATCGTGGTATCTCGAAATAATCAAACCGGCATACGGCAAACCGATTGACGCGGCGACGCTCAAATCCACTTTCCGGTTTTTCGACACCTTGCTCAGACTTTTGCATCCGTTCATGCCGTTTATCACCGAAGAATTATGGCAAGCGCTTGATAGTCGCCAAAAAGGCGAGAGCATTATGTTGGCACAACAACCCAAAGCCACCGCCGAAGACGAGGCATTAATAAATCGTTTTGAATCGATGAAATCGATAATTGCCGGTGTACGCACCATTCGTTTGCAAAAAAACATTCCAAACAAAGAGGATTTGCAACTGCATATTTCCGGGGAATACGATAATACGCTTGACGATATCGTGGCGAAAATGTGTAATCTTAATGCCATCACCTTAGTGGATGAAAAAGAAACCGGCTCAGCAAGTTTTCTTGTGGGAACAACCGAATTTTCTATTCCGCTGTCAGGACGTATGGACGTGGATGCTGAATTGAAGAAATTGGAATCGGAACTGAATTATTTGAAAGGCTTTTTAAAATCGGTGATGAAAAAGCTGGATAACGAGCGTTTTATACAAAACGCAAAACCGGAAATCGTTGAAAACGAACGCAAAAAACAAGCCGATGCCGAAAGTAAAATCGCCTCGATAAAAGAAAGCATTAAGGCGTTGAGGAAGTAGTGGCAACGATTTGAGAAAACATCATGAATGCCAAGGACATTAAACTTTCAGCCCATCTAATTCAACGAATAAAAGAACGCAATCTGCATTCTGATTGGATTTGGAAAACAATGAAATATCCTGACCAGAAAATGGTTATCGCTGACTAACGAACATCATTTCTATAAAATAATAGATTCTCAAAACAAATGGCTAAAAGTAATCGTTAATCCTATAACAAAAAATGTTATTACGGCTCATTTCGATAGAAATAAAAAGAATGAGGAGAATGATGAAAAATGAACATAACTTACGATAAAGAAGCTGATGCGCTCCACATAAAATTTTCTGATAGTAAAATTGAGGAAAGCCAACAAAAGGAAGATGATATTGTTATAGATTACGATAAACACGACAACATTGTCGGTATTGAAATTTTATATTTTGTGCAAAAACACAAAAGAACCCTTTTTCCCGCTTTTAAAGAAGTAAAACAAGCGGTATGGGAAAGCAATATCCCTATCAATTAACTTATAAACGAATATCAAACAACAATAAATATCTATACCCTGAACGGCATTTAAAATAAATCATGCACCAAAATATCCCGCTTAAAGAAATATCCCAACTTCTTTCTACGAAAATTCGTTCCGTAAAATCTATTGGTGGCGGTGATATTTCATCGGCATATTTGCTGCAATCCGACTCGAAAACATATTTTATGAAAGTAAACGATGCCTCGTTTGCGTTGCAGATGTTTCGTGCCGAACAAAGAGGATTGAAAGCCATTGAAGCCACACACACTATCGCCGTTCCTCACGTGTATTGTGTTATGTCTACAGAGGATAAAGCGGTGTTAATCATGGATTTTATAGAGAGCAAACATCCCGGCTCATCTGATTTTCGGCAATTGGGAACAGATTTGGCACGTTTGCACCAATGTACACAATCGCACTTTGGATTTGCCGATGATAATTTTATCGGCAGCTTGCCCCAAAGCAATCACGCTCATCCGGATTGGTCGACATTTTATTGGCACGAACGCATCAAGCCGCAACTTCAACGCGCGCAAACATATAACCTGCTTTCCAAAAATGAAATTCCTACGGAATCCATGGCAATATCCGTTTTCATAAAACAGTTTTCGGATGTTGAGCCGTCGCTGCTGCACGGCGATTTGTGGGGCGGAAATTATCTGATTGCCACCGATGGCACGCCTTTTCTCATCGACCCTGCCACTTATTACGGACATCACATGGTGGATATTGCCATGAGCCGCCTTTTTGGCGGCTTTGCCAATGAGTTTTACGAAGCGTATCATGCCATTATTCCCAAACCGAAAAACTATTCACAACAAATCGAATTGTACCAATTGTATTACTTATTGGTGCATCTCAATTTATTCGGAAGCGGTTATTATTCGGGTGTTTCTTCTATTTTAAGACGCTATTTCCAAAACCAATAATCGTTATTCCTATAATCATCTTACATAAATATTCGTTATTGCTATAATGATTTTTTTAATTATATAGTTATTATATTAATCAAATTGCAGATTTATTCATTATAGCAATAACTATTTATTATAATATTTTGTTATTATAATAACTATTTTTATCTTTACGGAAAATCTGATTGTAACAACAAAATGGACTCACTACTAAACACATACCGCAAACTGATTAATGCGGAAAAAAGCGAATTTAAACGCTATCTGCACACAGACCTCGATTGGAACGAGCGTATGTGCTGCATTATGGGTGCACGCGGAACCGGAAAAACGACCCTCATTTTGCAGCATATTCGTGATAATTTTCCCGACAAGAACAAAGCGGTGTACGTGAGCTTGGACAATCTGTGGTTTTCAAAAAACAGCTTGGTGGATTTTGCAGAGCGCTTTTCGATGTATGGCGGCACGCATCTGTTTATTGA
The DNA here is from genome assembly GCA_023418255.1 of Bacteroidota bacterium. Classification (GTDB taxonomy): domain Bacteria; phylum Bacteroidota; class Bacteroidia; order Bacteroidales; family Dysgonomonadaceae; genus JAEZZZ01. The sequence goes on along the minus strand of JAEZZZ010000151.1, from coordinate 4,952 downwards.
TGAGGTGCATAAATATCCGAATTGGGCGCGAGAGATGAAAAATATCTACGACAATTATCCCAAACTGAAAACTGTTTTCACGGGTTCGTCCATTTTGGAAATTTATAAATCCGATGCCGATTTGAGTCGTCGTGCCGTAAAATATGAGTTGCACGGCTTGTCGTTTCGTGAATATTTGGCGCTGGAAAAAATTATCGATTTGCCGCCGTTTTCGCTTAAAGACATCATCAAAAATCATATTGATATCGCGGATGATATCTGTCGAGAAACAAAGATAATTCCGCATTTCAAAGCATATTTGAAAAACGGCTACTATCCGATTTACAGGGAAGGAGCAAGAAGCTATTTCGCTAAGATAGAGAACATTATCAATACAACACTCGAAAAAGACTTGCCGTCTATCGAGCGAATTGATTATGCCGGCATTTACAACATGAAGAAGTTGTTGATGATATTGGCGTCACTTGTTCCATACACGCCAAATATAGAGAAACTTAGCGCGGAAATGAAGCTCAATCGCGCGTCAACGCTGAAATATCTGCATTATCTGAATAAAGCCGCGCTAACAGGTCAGCTGCTTGTGCCAAACAAGGGCATGAGCCTGCTCACCAAGCCGGAAAAAGTGTATCTGAACAATCCCAATTTAATTTATGCTTTGGGAACGAATAATGTGAATATCGGCAACGTGCGCGAAACGTTTTTCCTTAATCAGTTAGGTGTTCGTCACAAAGTGAATTTTCCGAAACAGGGCGATTTTCTAATCGACAAAAAATATATTTTTGAAGTGGGCGGAAGGAATAAATCGTTTGAACAGATAAAAGATTTAAAAGATAGTTTCATTGCTGCCGACGATATTGAAATTGGCGCCGGAAATAAAATTCCGCTGTGGCTTTTCGGATTATTATATTGATATCGAGATGAAACTGATGAAGAAAATACGTTTGCTGTTTACTTTTTACGGCTATTTTATGTGGGCATCGCTAGCGGTGGACGCTGCCTGCATGATTTTATTATTCAGAAAAGGTATCGGCATTTATTCCATGCTTTTTTATCTAAAAATATTCACCATGGCGGCGTCTTTATATTTTGTAAATGAGTACAAAAAAGAGGAATATTTCTATTTTTACAACGTTGGATTATCGAAAAAAACACTGTGGATAACTACGCTCGCATTCGATTTGTTCCTCTTTTTTATATTGATGATTTTAACCTACCAATTACGATGAAACACACGCTCGAAATCAGTAGCATACGATTATTGTTCGGCGAACGATTGATTCTTTCCGATATATTTTTGACGATACACACCGGTGAAATTGTCGGGCTTCTCGGACGCAACGGAACCGGCAAAAGCTGCTTGATGCGCGTTATTATGGGCATTCTAAAAGCCGAAAAATCCATTTGTGTCGATAACCAATATTTGCATGCGGCTTACAAACAACCAAAGCTTATCCGCTATCTGCCACAACATCGTTTTATTCCAAAATCGCTGACAATGAAACGTGTTTTCTCTGATTTTGATATTGATTTTTCAGAATTTACGCATCAATTCGCGGAATTTTCATCATATGAGAAAAAGAGAGTGAATCAACTTTCGGGCGGCATGTTTCGTCTGCTGGAATTGTATCTAATCATCAAATCTGACACACAATTTGTATTGTTGGACGAACCTTTTACGCATATCAGTCCGCCACAAATCAAGAAAATAAAAGCGTTGATTGATAAAGAGCGCACCCGAAAAGGCTTTTTCATAACCGACCACATGTATCGACATATTTTAGATGTTTGCGACAAAACGCATATTCTAACAGACGGAAAAATGAGAGTTATAACCAATCGAGATGATTCAATCACCCAAAAAGACATTTTATACGGCTCTTTTTGAGAATGAGGGATTTCATTTTTCATCATAAATGAAGATAACATCGTAAAAAAATGTTATTTTTGCAGAAAATAAAAAGTAAAAACAGACACGATGGAACAGAGCTTGTCCCTGACGGAACTCAATCAACACGTACGCGACATCATTCAAATAAATATGCCTGAAACTTACTGGTTGAGGGCAGAAACAAGTGATGTGCGAGAAAACCAGAACGGGCACTGCTATCTTGAATTCATCGAAAAAAAACCAGGTACGCACACCATCATCGCACGCGCACGAGGAATAATCTGGTCAAATGTGTATCGGCTTATTGCCGACGCGTTTCTTGCAGAAACGGAGCAGCCATTTGCTTCCGGACTCAATGTGCTTGTAAGAGTCTCGGTTCAGTTTCATGAACTATATGGATATTCTCTAACAGTTCACGATATTGAACCGACGTACACGTTGGGCGAAATTGTAAAAAACAGACAGTTGACACTAAGCAAATTAGAAAAAGATGGCTTGTTGACGCTCAACAAAGAACTTGCTCTTCCTGAGCTCGCTAACCGAATCGCCGTGATTTCGTCGCCAACAGCAGCCGGATACGAAGATTTTCGCGACCAATTGTACAAGAATGAACAGGGATTCATTTTTTACACCAAATTATTTCCGGCAATTATGCAGGGCGAACGATGCGAAACATCCATCATATCGGCTCTTGAAAATATTTTTGAACACAAAGAAAAATTTGATGCCGTAGCCATCATTCGCGGGGGTGGCGCGACATCCGATTTAAGCTGCTTTGATTCCTATGAGTTAGCATTTCATTGCACGCAGTTTCCGTTGCCCATCATCAGTGGCATTGGACACGAACGCGACGTAACGGTGCTTGACGCCATCGCGCATACGCGTGCCAAAACCCCCACCGCTGTAGCCGATTTTTTTGTTGACCACACAAATAACACGGCATCTGAACTCATAGATTTACAGAATCGTATGATAAAAGAAAGCACGACAACAATCAACGAAGAGAAAGCACATTTACATTTGCTCTCAAAAGAGATTATACATCTGTCGCAAATGAGAATAAAATCAGAAATAAGCGATATCACATTAAAGCGCGGAAAAGTGAAACATCAGATTATCGGCTTATTACAATCAGAAAGCAGCCATATATATAAAATAAGCAGCAAGATAAAACATGGGTTTACAACTTTCGTACAAAAAGAGCAACACGATTTATCAAGCAAAGCCCAATACATCGAAATGATGTCACCCCAAAGCATTTTAAAACGAGGATACACACTTACATTGAAAAACGGAAAAATCATAAAATCGAAAACTGCATTGAACCCACAGGATATTATTGAGACATATTTTCACGACGGCAGCATTCAATCTGAGATAAAATAATCATTCTAAAATGGAAAAAATAGAAGAAAAAACATACATCGAAGCGAAAAAAGAGTTGGAAGAGATTGTTCAATCCATAGAGCAACAGGAATTGGATGTGGATACACTAACCGAAAAAATGAAACGCGCGTCGGCGCTAATCGCGTTGTGCAAAGAAAAACTGACAAAAACGGATGAAGAATTGAAAAAACTACTGGAAGAGATTTCATGAAACAATCAAATAAGCGAAGCGTGGTGATTGTCGCTGGCGGGAAGGGCATTCGTGCAGGTGGAAAATTGCCTAAACAATTTCAACCGATTGGCTATAAGCCTATGCTGATGCGCACTATTGAAGCTTTTTATAGTTTTTGTAATAAAATAAAAATCATCGTGGTGCTGCCGGCAGAATATATTTCTTCGTGGAAAGAACTTTGTGACAAATACAAATTTTTAATTCCACACATTGTCGTAAAAGGTGGGGAAACTCGGTTTCATTCGGTGAAAAATGGGTTATCCGAAGTTGCAAACAACGAAACAGTTGCCATTCACGACGCGGCACGACCATTTGTTTCCAAATCGATAATAGAAAGATGTTTTTCCGCTGCACAAGAATATTCATGTGGTATAGTTCCGGTGATTAGTGAAAAAAACAGCATGCGCAAAATTACGCTCACTGGGAGTGAAACGATAAACAGAGACTTATTTAAGATTGTGCAAACACCACAGGTTTTTCCCGCTGAAGCATTAAAAAAGGCATATTCCATTCCTTTTCAATCAATATTTACAGACGATGCCAGTGTGGCGGAAATGAGCGGCATTACCATCAAACTGGTCGATGGCGATGAGCAAAACATCAAAATAACAACACCATTGGATTTACAAATTGGCACACTTTTGGCAACAATCCATGACGAAAAGGGCACAATTGAATAACAGGTCTGAATAAATCATGAATTAGTGTAAAAAAAGAGATTACAGATTGTCAAAATTTGGATAAAAATAATTACTTTTGAGAATTGGTAAAACAAAAAACATTTTCCATGGAAAAAATTGACAAATTAGACAGACAAATTCTCGAGATTATATCTCGAAATGCACGCATTCCTTTTAGAGATGTTGCCGAAAAGTGTGGTGTCTCGCGTGCCGCTATTCACCAGCGTGTGCAACGAATGATCGAAAACAACGTGATTACCGGTTCAGGATATCATGTAAATCCCAAGGTGTTAGGTTTCTCTTCAAGTGCTTATATTGGTGTAAAGTTAGAGAAAGGGTCGATGTACAAAAATGTTGCGCCTGAGTTTGAGAAAATTCCGGAAATTACCGAATGCCACTTCACCACAGGGCCTTACACGTTGATTATTAAGCTTTTTGCGCGAGACAATGAGCACCTTATGGATTTGTTGAACAACCGCATTCAAGAGATTCCGGGCGTAGTGGCAACCGAAACAATGATTTCATTGAGCCAAAGTGTCAAGAGAGAGGTTCCTATTACAAAGTGAGAGAATCTAATTCCCTAATTTTGCCAAAGCTTAAAACTTATAACGAGGTATATTTCGTATTATAATATACTATTTTAGTCTCTCCTTAAAAAGCATCCACCTCCTCTGATTATCAGAAAAATAACCGCTATTTTTCTTGTATATATTTGCCGTTTTTCGTATCTTTACAGAGTAAAACCTTGCAAATTATGATAGGAAAA
>JAEZZZ010000116.1 GCA_023418255.1 Bacteroidota bacterium | reverse complement strand
AAACTATTTAGATGAATTTTGCTATAAATTTAATCGAAGATACTTTGGAGAAGCACTTTTCGGAAGATTACTCGTGGCATGTGTAAGTTACAAAAATGAATTTAGGTATAAATACGGATAGTCATATTATTTTTTCTTGCGATTTCCGTATCTGCTCATGAACTTGTCTACGCGTCCCGCGGTATCCACCAGTTTTTGTTTTCCTGTGTAGAACGGATGGGAAGAACTGGTAATCTCCAACTTCACCAACGGATAAGTAACGCCATCAATCTCAATGGTTTCTTTTGCATTGATGGTAGAACGCGAAATGAAAATTTCGTCATTGGACATGTCTTTAAAAACTACCGGACGATAGTTGTCCGGGTGTATTTCTTTTTTCATTGTTGTTTCTTATTTTTAGTTATTCCCTTTTTTCGAAGTGCAAAGATACATCTTTTTGAATAAATAGCAAAAGGAAATGGATGTTTTTTCGACCTCCATCTCAAATCACTATTTTCATGTCATGGTTTTTGATAGTTTTTTATGATGGATGTCCATCTTTTTGTCTTAAAACTGTTAATTGAAATAGGATTTACCATATCCAACAATTTGGAATTGAGCGGAAAACAATAGGCAAAATATAGTTTTTCTTGGTTAGATCAAGGTGTTTAATTTTGAATCGTATTAACGGTTCATCATGCACAAAAATATCGGTTATTTCATTTAGCAGATACTCGATACCTTCTTCGATGCTGTCTGTCGGATTAAAATGAATATAATAAGAGTTTAAACATTCAGACGTGCTGGTGTCGTGAATGTTTCTACCCTAAATTTATGTAAATCATCCACCGAACGAATTTTATTGCTCAAATTTTGAACAGTCAATGATGATGCAGTTTCTTAGTTTAACAAAAAACCATCTTATGAATTATCATTTTTTTCGTTACCTTTGCTTTCAAAATAAAAAAAAGAAAAAACATGTTTGATAACGAAAAGCGAGCTTTAATAGCCATAAATCAAGAAACAGAAGTTTATTTATATCCACAAATGGGTAACCGTCACGGATTGATTACCGGAGCCACGGGAACGGGAAAAACCGTAACACTGCAAACACTTTCCGAAACATTCAGCGATATGGGCGTTCCCGTATTTGCTGCCGATATGAAGGGCGACCTTTCGGGCATTGCCAAAATGGGAGGAAACAAAAGCAGTGTGAGCAAACGAGTAGAAAAATATGGATTGCACGATAAAGGATTTGATTACAAAGGCTTTCCCGTTCGTTTTTGGGATATTTTTAGCGAACAGGGACACCCCATTCGCACAACCATTACAGCTATGGGGCCACTGCTGCTTGAACGGCTTTTGCAGTTGAATGAAACACAAGGTGCTATCTTATCGATGACGTTTAAAATAGCTGACGATAACAACCTGTTGCTCATCGACTTGAAAGATTTGCAAAAGATGGTCCAATACGTTGGCGACAACCGCAAAGAGTTCACCATGAAATATGGAAACATTTCGCCGGCAAGCGTTGGCGCGATTCAACGTTCCTTATTACGCCTGGAAAGTCAAGGAGGCGATAAGTTTTTTGGGGAGCCGGATTTAATAATTTCCGATTTTATCCAAACCGAACGTGGAAAAGGCGTTATCAATATATTAGCGGCCGATGAGTTGATGAAGTCGCCTCGTGTTTATACCACTTTTCTTTTATGGCTTTTAGACCATCTTTATGAAACATTGCCCGAAGTGGGCGATTTGGATAAACCCAAATTGGTATTCTTTTTCGATGAAGCACATTTGCTTTTTGATGATATGCCACGCGTATTGCTCGAAAAAGTGGAGCAAATCATTCGCTTGGTTCGTTCAAAAGGTGTGGGTGTCTATTTCTGCACACAAAGCCCCGCGGATATTCCCGGCTCCATCCTCGGACAACTTGGAAACCGTGTTCAACATGCGCTACGTGCCTACACACCACAAGAACAAAAAGCGGTGAAAGTGGCAGCCGAAAGTTTTCGCCCTAATCCGGCATTTGAAACCGAAGAGGCTATCACACAGCTCAATACAGGTGAAGCATTGGTGTCTTTTCTTGACGAAAAAGGCGCGCCACAAGTGGTGCAGCGTGTCGATATTCTGCCACCACAAGGACAGATTGGACCTATCACACCGAGTGAACGAGAGCAGTTTATCCGTCGCTCAAATGTTTTCGGGATTTATGAAAAACTGATTGACCGTGAGTCGGCATACGAAATCATTTCGAAACAACAAGAACTCTTGGAAGAAGAGCATAAAAAAGCCGAAGAGGAAAAACAGCGCATACGCGAACAACGCGAAGCGGAAAAAGCAGCGCGTGAAACCGACCGCATACGTCGCGCCGAAGCGCGAAGAAAAAAGGAAGAGCACGGCATTTTGGGCGACCTTGTATCGCAGGTAGGTAAAAGCACGCAGCGACAAATAAGTTACCAATTGGGACGAACCATCACACGTACTATTTTTGGCGCTTTTTTCGGCAAAAAAAGATAAGCTAAGTTCATCGCAAACTGATAACAATATGATTATAAAAAAACTACTTACACATCAATGGCTTAGTAGTGTTCGTGCACCAGGCTATTATAAAAATCTTACGGTTACTATTTTTGTCATTCTGTTTACACTTTATATGGCGGTAGCGCTCTTTATTCTGGGCTTTATGCTGCCCATCGGTTTTGAGGAAGAACCAATAGCAGGCATGACGGGTGCGGACATATTTAATGGCGCGTTATTGTATTTGACGATCTTGGGGCTTGCCATACGTTTTTTTATACAACCGCTCACTTCGCTCAATCTTGATATGTATCAGACACTGCCAATTAAGCGAAGTGCTTTTGTGAACTACGTTTTACTAAAACCACTGTTCAATCCGGTGAATTTTTTCATGCTCTTTTTTGTCATTCCTTATGCCATAAAAGCGTATGTTCCCGGTTATTCCGGCGGAGCTGCTTTTCGGATTACACTCATATGTATATTACTGATAATGTGCAATATTCTGCTGGTATCGTATCTAAAACGACGTTTTGGTTCAAGTCTATGGACGCTTTTGGGAATCATTGTTTTCTTTGGCGCGTTGGTTCTGTGCGAGTATTTCAAGGTTTTTTCGTTATTTGATGTTTCAAAATCGGTATTCGACTTTTTGGTAAAACAACCATACGGTGTGCTTATTGCTGCACTCATTCCTTTTAGCGCCTATTGGCTCAACCGACAATTCTTTTCGGCAAACTACTATTCCGAAAGTTTCAACAAACGACTGGTTTCGAAACAAACCTATGCGGGTAGTTTTACATTTATGAAGCGTTTTGGACAAATGGGCGAACTTATTTCGCTTAGGCTCAAGGTAATACTTCGTCATAAGCGTACCAAATCGACACTCATCATGGGGTTTGTGTTTCTTTTCTATGGATTTTTCTATTCCTCTTATCAAAAAGAAATAAGCGGACAAATCTATCTGATTGCTTTGCTCATCACCGGTTCATTTATGCTGATGCTTGCAGGATGGTTATACAGTTTGGATTCCTCATTCTTTGACTTTTTGATGACGAGAAACATTAAAATAACCACCTATATTCGCTCATACTATTTTTTACTGTTATCTCTGACCATTTTCTCATTTATTTTGACAACGCCCTATTTTTTCATTTACGGAAAAAATATTTTTTATGTGCAGCTTTCCGCGTTCATGTATAATGTTGGCGTCAACCTCTATTGTTTCTTGTTTTTGGGCGTTTACAACGCCAAAAAGCTCGACTTGTCGAAGCGCTCGGCGATGAATTATCAAGGTGTGTCGTATAAAAATTTTCTGGTTCTCATTCCTGTAATGGTTTTTCCGATGCTTGTTATCGCTATCTTTCCGTCTCATATGGGCATAATCGTTTTAGGCGCGATTGGACTTTTAAGCCTTGTCCTTCACAGCCAATGGATGAAAATGATAGAGAGGTTTTTCTTGAAAAGGAAGTATCGTATGTGCGAAGAGTTTCGCAAAAATATTTAAACAAAACCGATTTGAAAAAAATGATAAAATTATATAAAACAAGATGATACACGTTACAAATTTACAAAAGGCATACAACGAAACAACCGTTTTAAATATTCCCGAACTGACCATTTCGCAAGGCGAAAGTGTCGGTTTGGTAGGAAACAACGGTGCCGGAAAAACCACATTCTTCCGTTTGATGCTCGATTTGATTGAAGCCTCTTCGGGAGAAATTACCATCCATGGTGAAAAAATTGCTCGTCGTGACGATTGGAAGTCGCAAGTAGGCTCGTTTTTGGACGAAAGTTTTCTCATTGATTTTCTTACGGCAGAAGAGTTTTTCAATTTCATTGCCAGCGTTTATGGACTCTCATCAGAGGATTTAAGCCTCTTTTATCAATCGATGGAAGCGTTTTTCAATGGTGAAATCATTGGTAATAAAAAATTCATTCGCGATTTGTCCAAAGGAAATCAGAAAAAAACAGGCATTGCCGCGGCTCTTCTTTCGCGTCCTAAGATTTTGATTCTTGATGAACCTTTTACAGCATTAGACCCTTCGTCGCAAATTCGTTTAAAGCGTCTGCTCAATGAGTTGCAGGCAACTACTGACATTACCATGCTTATTTCCAGCCACGACCTAAACCATGTTACCGAAGTGTGCAAACGCACCGTGGTGCTGGATAAGGGTTGCATTGTAAAAGATTTGAAAACAAGTGCCGATACACTCAAAGAGTTGGAGTCGTATTTTGCGGTGTGAAGCTAAAGCGTTATTCTTAAGCTATATAGGGCAAAAAACTCAACTCATAAATGGAGCATATTAACAGTTTTTGAAAAGTACTTCTTGAGGAAGTACAAAAATGTGTCATAAAATGGTGAGTAAAAGTATAATTCTGAGAATTACTTAAGTGAATTAATCAAACAAAATTCACCTGACTAAGCTCCTTGCCAAACTCACGAAGTGACTTTTCTATTTTTCGAATTGTACGCTCCGATGGGCGACTACGTCCTGTTAGGTAATGACTTAACTGCTTTCTATTTATACCTGTTATACGCCCTAAACCCGCAAGTGACAGCTTTTCGCTATAATACTCCAAAAATGAAGGTGTATCATACACAAACTTAAACTCCAATTTATCCGGAAATGATTTTCCGAGTTCATGCTGTGCAACTCTCATCTCTTCGACACATACATAAAAATCTTTAATCGTCTCTTCAACCGACTTGCCCTCACCGAATAGTCCAAAATTCAACTTTTGGGGATCAACCAAATTGGCTTCGTATCGTTCTTTTTTGGCTCTTGTTATAATAATCTCCACATTCATAATCGTTATTTTTGATAATCAATAATTTAAATCTTAACCCCTGATTGAATTTCAATACTTTTTTTTGTTTTATTCACAGCTTCTTCACTATTATGACGTGATACAGGAAACAACCTATCCGTAATGGGGCTATACCATATTTCGTGACCCGCTCCTTGCCGATAGATATAACATCCGGCTTTAATCAGCCTACGCTTAATTTCGGAATACTTCATAATATGAGAGATCGTTTGATTAGCACACTACAAAAATAGATATTTGGCTATGATTTGCCAAATATAGAACCGGGAATTTTGTTAAAAAAACAGAAATGAGCAGGTTTGAACAAGCAAATCCAATTCTAATTCTGATTAATAATTACCCATGTTACCGAAGTGTGCAAACGCACCGTGGTGCTGGATAAGGGTTGCATTGTAAAAGATTTGAAAACAAGTGCCGATACGCTCAAAGAGTTGGAGTCGTATTTTGCGGTGTGATCTCTCGAACAACAGAGCGAGGCATAAGTGCACTGAACGTATCGCCGGATTGAATGTCGCCCGATTCAAAACCTTTACGAAACCAGTAGGTGCGTTGTGCCGCGGTGCCGTGCGTAAAAGTGTCGGGCATCGTATATCCGCGCGCTTTTTTCTGAATGGTATCGTCGCCCACGGCTGTGGTGGCGCTAATCACCGATTCCAAATCACCTTCTTCGAGCAAAATGATGTTCATCTTTTGTGCTTGATGCGCCCAAACACCTGCCAGAAAATCGGCTTGCAACTCCAGTTTCACATTTAGTTTATTAAACTCAACGTCGCTAACGCGTCCGCGATACTGATTTACTTCTTCCAATATCCCTAGCAACTTTTGTACGTGATGCCCCACTTCGTGCGCCACCACATAAGCCATTGCCAAATCACCCGATGCACCAAATTCATCGGCTAGCTGGTGGAAAAAGTTCAAGTCAATGTATATTTTTTCGTCTGCCGGACAATAAAAAGGACCTACCGAAGCAGAAGCACCACCACAGGCAGATGTTGTGTAGTCGGTGTAAGTCACCAAAGTCGGTAAGCGATATTGTTGGTTCATCTGTTTCGAAAAAATCTCTTTCCAAACATCGTTGGCACTATTAAAAACGCCCAGCGTCAACACCTTTAAATCTTCGTTTTCATGCACTCGTGAAGGATCAACGGCTTCTTGTTGTTGCTGTGGCACCACACTGTTTACCATATCTAGCAGCTGCAGCGGATTTTTTCCAAACAGGAGGGTCATAACAATTATCACTACGGCACCAATTCCGCCAAAAGCCATGCCTCGCTTGGGTGTACGACCGCGTCGATCTTCAAAATTTGCTTCGCTGTCGTTTCTATTTAGCCATTTCATGTTTAATACTCTTCGTTTAGTTAAAGTTTAAAAAATCATTATTTATACCTATACTAACGCTTTATCATTTTTTTTGTTTGCAGGAAATAAAAAAAATCGGAACAATATCGCTCCGATTTTTTATGCACACAATGAATGTTAGTGATGATGATGGTGGTCGTGGTCGTGATCGTGATCATGCACTTCGCCTTCTTTTGGACGTCTGATAACCACATTGCGCGATTCAAACGACTCATTTCCATTAATATCGGTACAATAAATCATGAAATGATAATTTCCTTCGCGCACAGGTTTGCCACCCACAGTTTCAGGAATTTCTATCAGATGATGATGGATGTTTTTACTTTTCATTCCTTGAATTGGTTCCAAGGTTTTTCCTTTTGTTTGCGCTATTTTCTGAAAATCTGCTTCTGTCCATGTTTTTTCAAAATAAACAGAATCGCCGGCTTCGTGACGCGTTGCAGATTTGTGCGTGTGCGGATTGCTCATGTTTTCGTGAATATTCACTTTGTATGATTTCAATCCTTCGTTGTCTGACAATGTTACCTGAAAGTGTACATCGTGTCCGATAAAGAGCGTGGCGCCCTCTTCCGGGCCTGAAAGCTCAATCACCGGTTTTTCGTTGTCCTTCTCTTTTTCACATGCTGTGAAGATAAATGACGCGCTAAATAAAATAGCGGCTGATAATAGAAACTTTTTCATTTTTTTAAATTTTAAATTTGTTAGTAATTGATTTATTATAAATAATTTATAGTATAATTTCAAAAAGGAATTTTTAAAATTAGTTGTATGTTTCGTCCCGGTTCCGATGCGTTGAGTTTACGATAAAAGCTCAAATGATTCAAAAATGCCGTATCGAAAATATTTTGCACTTGTAAATTGGTTATAAATCCTATTTTGCCAATGTTCCAATGTGCATTGAACGAGGCATTCATCAAATAGGTTCCGGGTGTTTTCTCCTCATTTCGTGCAATCCGATTTTGAGCAAATATATACCTGCTTTCGAGCTGTAACGAATAGCGCTCACATGCGCCGGATATTGGCTTGCCCTCATATCCAATTTTTCCCGTGACAACTGTTGGTGGTGAAAAAGGCAGTGGATATCGATCGGTGGTGTTAAGATTGTAGACATATTCGGCATTGGCAGAAAGTGTCCACTTTCTCAAAAACCGAAATTGAGCTTGCCATTCGCCTCCGCTCATCCACGCGCGAGCTTGTTTGTATTCATATATTTGTCCTGTGTGCGGAAGCACAGACCAAACACCTGTTGGTTCCAAAAATATATAGTTTGAAAAATAAGTAACAAAAGGATTTGCCGAAAGTGTCAGGTTCCCTTTGGAGTATTGATAATCGATATCCAGTTGATAGCCTTTTTCGGATGAAAGTTCGGGCATGCCCTTTTCGTGGCGAAACGCTCCGTGATGCACTCCATTTGAAGCCAGTTCGTTTGCCGACGGATATCGAAAGCTTTTTCCCAAATTTATTTTCAATTGATGGTTTTGATTGGGTTGAAATGCCACACCAATTGAGCCGGACATATCGCTGAATTGCTTTTTTACAGCGGTAGCACGTTGCGCGTAAAATTCTGTTTGCGAGGCATCGTAACCTTGTGATTGCAAATACTCTTTCAAAATCGGATCGTATGAAGCATGTATGTTTAACACTCCAAAATCATAGCGAGCACCTGCCATAAAAGTCCAGGCATTTGATAGTTTCCACTGGTTTATCCAATATACTCCACCGGAAAATCGCTCATAATCAGGAAGTAAAAAAGAATACCCTCCTACTCTATTGTGCTGATACTCTGACGAAACGCCCATCGTTTTTGTCCATATCCTTTTTTCATCAATCACCATTCGGCTATTTTGTGAAATTGTTTTTAGCAAAAAAGACAATTCCAAATTGGGGTTTGTTTTGGGAATTGACTGATTACTGTAATGCGTATGGAAAAGAGCCATCTCTTTTCTGTAATTTTGCTGATAACCGATATCGACATAAAGTTTGGCACGAGAAAAACGAACAATGTTGTTGCTGCTCGCTTTGAAGTGTTGCGACGAAGCATATGGCATATCTACATTACGATAAGAGCCGTCGTGCTTCAATCGCGCCACATCGGGAATACCATGCGAACCGGGGAAAAACCCGTTTTTTCCATATACATTTGACAAGTGCAACCACGAATTTATTCTATCGTTACTATAATTTACGGATAATGAGGCGGATATTTCGCTTCCTGCGGTATTTTTCATGCGCCTGTTATAAATGGGCATACGCCATGAAAGATATGTAATGGTGTCGGTAGGAATGCGATAATCGCCAAATTTTTGTACGGTGAGGCGCGCCCTCACGAACCAGTCGGAAAACTTCCAACTGCTCATAATAGAGCTTCCGAAAAGGTCGTTGTTGCTTTTGCCAATCAGTGTGGCATCGCCCCAAAATATGTTTTGGCGAGGTATTGACGACGGACGAATTTCAATAACGCCACCAATGGCGTCCGATCCATAATAAAGAGAGAGCGGCCCTTTGTAAATCAATACATTATCCACATCGTACTGATCAATTTCCAATCCATGATCGGCACCCCACTGCTGGTTTTGCTGGACGATTCCTTTATCGACCACCGCCACACGGTTGAAACCTAAGCCTCGAATTACCGGTTTAGAAAATCCGGAACCGATATCCATGGAAGCGATGCCGGGAATCGCCGTTAAGGTTTTCACAAAATTGGTGGCATTGTTTTGTAACAGGTAATTGCGACTGATTTGTTTTGTTGGCATCGCTATCGGTTGCACAGCTGATTTTTCTTCCGCTCTAATCACCACTTCCGAAAGCGCATAGGATGTAGGTTGCAAATAGACGTTCAGCGTTGTATCAGTCGTAATCAATAGGTGCAAAATTCCTTCCTCATAGCCGATAAAACGTGATGTGAGCACATATTTTCCGGAAAGCGTATTGTCAAACTGAAAAAATCCGCTTTCATTCGCTTGCGTTTTCTTGTCAGATGGCGACAATAATAATGTCGCGTATGGTAATATTTTCCCGGTTTCCGCATCGCGAACGATGCCTTTTATGGAAAACGATTTTGAATAAACAGGGTATAGTACACCCAGCGACAACAAAAGCAACATAAGTCGTTTCATATAATTATAGTCATACTTGCTATATCGCGTGTTAAGTACAGTTGGCGCAAAGCCCTTCGATGACGACATACACTTTTTTTTGCACAAAGTTTTGGGGTAGTTCTGTTTCTACGTGTGTATGCCCATGCAAGCACATCACATCGTCACAGCTTTCGCAATGAAAGTGTGAATGTAGGATGTCCGCGTCGTCTTGACAATTGCTTAGAGCATATTTTATGGAATGGTCGTTGAGGACGATTTTATGTATTATATCCTTTTCTTCCAACGTTTTTAGCGTTCGATACAGTGTAACGCGATCGAAAAGATTGGGAAAAGTTTCTTTTATCTCGTCTTCCGAAAGAGCCGTATGGCTATTCAATAGTCTATTTATCACATATTTGCGACAACTCGTATTTTTTAAATCGTGTTCTTGTAAAATTTCTTCCGGTGTTATTGCCGTCATAATGAATCAATGCTTAAAATGCAATAATGTTGCAAATGTAGCAAAAATTCATCAACAGGGAAAAGTTTTTTGTTTTTTTAATATAATGGAATGTATTTTTCTATTTTGCCTTTTTCAGCCACTCGTTGACGATTTGTGCGTCGTAGCCTAAGAGCTCAGCTTTAAGAAAATCTTCTTTGGCAGCCAATTTATCATATTGCCCTAAACGTACGCGTCCACGCAGGAAATAGAAATAGGGATTCTGTTTTTCCTTTTCTTGTGCCACCGCCAAATCTGTTGCAGCTTTCGAAAATTGCTCTGTATTCACGTAGCATTCTGCACGATTCAGATATAACCCTGAATTGGGCGCAGATGCATGGGAAATTAATCTGCTATATATTTTTTCAGCCGAAGTCCAATCATCATTCAGTTTATAAATCAGCGCTTTGCTTAAAAGGGTAAATGGATGTGTCGGATTGATGTGTGTGGCGTGATTAAAATCGTCTTGTGCCTTACTTTGCTCTTTCTTATCCAGAAAAAGAATTCCCCTACGATAATATGCTTCAATATTTTTGGAATCAATGGACAAAATGGTGTTGTAATCTTGCATGGCTTCATCAAACCGCTCCATATCACATAAAAGAGCTGCACGCTGATGCAGCACACTTACCGAATCCTTATTATTGGCTAACGACGCCGTTAACGACATATAGGCATCTTCATATTGACGAAGATATCGCTGTATGACACCTAAGTTTAACAGTAGCGCGGCATTTTGTTTATTTATCGGTTCGCATGCCAGTGCATTTTGCAGCGCAACGGCAGCACTATCCAAATGATTATTTTCGATGTAATTTGCTGCATTTTCTACCCACTGGTTGTATTCTTTTGACTGAGCAAATACACCAGAAAAGATAATTGAGAAGAGGAAAAGTAAAAAAGGTCGCATTTTTATCTATATTATGAATTATAGATTGCAAAAATAGGTTGTTTTTTGTAATTTTGCGGGTTTAATCATCTAAAATTTTATATCTATGTTTTTAACTTCATTTATTTATTCTGCTTTATTGAACAATGATGCCTCCTATGCAGAATTAATAAAACAAGGAGAGCTTGAATTGATCTTAAGTAAATTTATCACCTGGCTTATTAGCTTTGGTATAAAAGTTCTGATCGCATTTCTACTTTTTTTCTTTGGACGATTCCTCATAAGAAAGATAAGAAACCTGACTGGAAAACTTATTAACAAACGCGTCTACGACATTGCTTTGAGAGGATTTTTACAGAGTATTATTACAACATTGCTCTACATTTTTTTGATTGTATTCATCATTAATATGATTGGAAAGCAACCGGTATCTGTAGCTGCATTGATTGGTTCGGCGGGTTTAGCTATAGGTTTAGCCGTAAAAGATAATCTCTCAAACTTTGCCGGCGGTGTAATGATATTATTAAATAAGCCTTTCAAAGGTGGCGACTACATCAAAGCGAGAGATATGGAGGGAACGGTGCAAACCATAGGTATTTTATATACTAGGTTGAAAACATATGACAACAAGACCATTTACATACCCAACGGTCCCTTATCCACAGGAAACATCATCAACTTCAATACCACAGATGGATTACGACGTGTCGATTTAGTGATAAACTTGGAGTATGGAACAGAAGTTGAACGGGTAAAAAAGATTTTGCTAAAAATTGTGGACGAGCATCCCAAAACATTACAAGAGCCAAAACCTTTTGTGAGAATGACAAAAATGAACGACAGCTCTATCGATTTCGCATGCAGAGCGTGGGTTAAAGTTCCCGATTATTGGGAAGTGATGTACGATTTGAATGAAACCATTTATAATAAAATGAACGAAGAGGGCTTGAACATCCCATTCCCACAAATGACCTTACATTTTGCACAGCCTCTTCCACAATCAAAATAATACATTGATTATGGAGTTGCTTTAATTTCATCATGAAGCGGATTCTATTGTAATCAGTTCACGTGGCTGAATTAAAATAAGTTTATCAAAGAAAGACGAAATTATATGTCTGACAACTCATTATTAGAAAAATTAGAACATCTTGTGGCGCGCTTTCATGAAGTGGGTACACTCATAACCGATCCGGAAGTTATCAACGACATGGAGCGCTACGTGAAGCTGAACAAAGAGTACAGTGACCTGCAAAAAATTGTTGATGCACGTAACGAGTACAAACAAATATTAGACGCCATTTACGAAGCGCGAAAAATTCTTGATACAGAGTCCGACAGCGAATTTCGGCAACTTGCCAATGAACAACTATCAACTCATACCGAGAAACTTCCCGCATTGGAAGAGAAAATAAAACTACTGCTCATTCCCGCCGATCCCGAAGATGCCAAAAACGTGGTGATGGAAATCCGTGGCGGCACAGGCGGAAACGAAGCCGCCATATTTGCCGGCGATTTGTATAAGATGTATGCCAAATATTGTGAAGACAAAGGCTGGAAAACAGAAATCACCAGCATGAACGAAGGAACGGCAGGTGGATTTAAAGAGATTATTTTCACCGTCACCGGAAACGATGTGTATGGAACATTGAAATACGAATCGGGTGTACATCGCGTACAGCGCGTTCCACAAACTGAAACACAAGGACGCGTTCACACATCGGCAGCAACCGTAGCGGTTCTTCCCGAAGCGGAAGAGTTTGATGTGGAACTGAATCCTGCGGATATCGATTTTCATACGGCACGCTCAAGTGGCGCGGGTGGGCAAAATGTGAATAAGGTGGAAACCAAAGTGCAGCTGACGCACAAACCCACGGGGATTGTTGTGGTATGTCAAGAAGCACGTTCGCAATTGGCAAACCGCGAAAAAGCCATGCAGATGTTGCGTACAAAACTGTATGATATTGAACTGACAAAACGTCAAGGTGATATTGCATCGCGCCGCAAGACAATGGTTTCGACAGGTGACCGCTCGGCAAAAATTCGAACGTACAACTATCCACAAGGACGCATCACCGACCACCGAATCAACTACACCGTATATAATCTTTCGGCATTTATGGATGGAGATATTCAAGATGTGATAGACCAACTCATCATCACCGAAAATGCGGAACGCATGAAAGAGGCGGAGATATAATCTATAAAACAGCGATGAAACCGGTATTTAACAAACCTAATTTTGGGAATATTGAATTTGAAAAAATCGATTATGACAAAAATACGAAATTTGTGATTCAACGTGTTTTTGAACGTGGTGATGTGCCCGATATTCGTGAGTGTCGCTCTTATTACGGAATATATAAAACAACCGACACACTCTCAAATGCTCACTATCTACCCGAAATAAAACATTATATTTTGCTGCCGCACTATTGGATAAAATATTGAAGAATTCAGATGTTACACGCTCAGACAATCAAAACCCGAGCTTTATACGTATTGAGAAGATTGATGTCTTTACCGGAAATCAACAATTTTTGTTTGGCAGGTGGCACAGCATTGGCACTTAAATATGGGTATATAGAAAGTCGATCAACAACAAAAATGGACTGATATAAAAATCAATAATAAATAAAAAAGTAAGAAACTATTTGCATTTTTAATCATCATAAAAAAATATATGAACAAGCAACAACTTTTTGAACAAATACAAAAAAAGCAAACGTTTCTCTGTGTCGGATTGGACACGGATATCAATAAAATTCCCGAACATCTGTTGGACGAAAACGACCCGATTTATACTTTCAACAAAACCATCATCGATGCTACGGCGTGTTATTGTGTGGCCTATAAGCCGAATTTGGCTTTCTACGAAAGCCAAGGGCTTAGCGGTTGGGAAGCCCTTGAAAAAACGGTGGCATATATAAAGCAGCGCTATCCCGATCAATTTATTATTGCCGATGCCAAACGTGGCGACATAGGCAACACAAGCACAATGTATGCAAAGGCCTTTTTCGACAAAATGAAGGTGGACGCCATCACCGTAGCACCATATATGGGTGAAGACAGTGTGACACCCTTTTTGATTTATCCCGAAAAATGGGTTATTCTTTTGGCATTGACAAGCAACAAAGGAGCGCGCGACTTTCAAATGACTGAAGACACGAGCGGTGAACGTGTGTTTGAGAAAGTGCTGCGCACTTCTCAAAAATGGGCAACAGACGAACAGATGATGTACGTTGTAGGAGCCACTCAAACCTCATTTATTGAAGATGTGCGTCGCATAATTCCCAGTCACTACTTGTTGGTGCCGGGTGTTGGCGCCCAAGGCGGCTCGTTGGGAGAAGTCTGCCGCTATGGCATGAATAGACAATGCGGTTTGCTGGTAAATTCGTCGCGTGGAATTATTTATGCAGACAACAGTTCGAATTTTGCCGATGTGGCACGCGACAAGGCACACGAACTGCAGCAAGAAATGGCACAGATGTTAAAAAAATATTTATAAAACGAGCATTTTCAATAATTTAAAAACAGAAACAACAAAATTAACCGATTATTAAAGACTTAGCACCAAACAACTGACAAGATGTTTCAGCAACCCCAAAAATTAAAAATCATAAATGATCCTGTGTTTGGCTTTATTACCATTCCATCCAACTTTGCGTATGAAGTGATAAAACACCCATATTTTCAACGTCTGAACAGGATTCGGCAATTGGGGCTGGCCGCGTTTGTCTATCCCGGCGCGCAACACACACGCTTTTTGCATTCGATCGGAGCCATGCATTTGATGGATGAGGCTCTGAAAACACTTAAAGAAAAGTCGCATACAATCACGCAAGAGGAGACCAACAGCGCACTTGCAGCCATCCTATTGCACGATGTGGGACATGGCCCTTTTTCACACGCATTAGAGCATTCGCTGGTAGAGAACGTAACACACGAAGAGATCTCTTTGCTGCTGATGCAGCAGATAAACAGGCAGTGGAACGGTGCATTGCAAATGACTATCGATGTTTTTACGGACAAATATCCCAAGCAGTTCCTGCATCAGCTTGTAAGTGGACAGCTGGATGTCGACAGATTAGACTATTTGCGACGCGATAGTTTTTTTACCGGTGTGGTGGAAGGAAATATTGGTTCGGAACGCATCATAAAAATGCTAGAGGTACGGAATGATAAACTGGCGGTTGAGTCGAAAGGCATCTATTCCATCGAAAATTTTTTGATGGCTCGCCGTCTGATGTATTGGCAGGTTTATCTGCACAAAACAGCATTAGCAGCAGAAAAGATGATGATAAACATTTTGAGACGAGCCAAAGAGTTGACGCAAGAGGGAGAAAATCTGTTCGCTGTTCCGGCATTGGCTTATTTTCTTTATCACACAATATCGTTGGAAGAGCTGAAAAAAAATGAAATTGCCTTGCAACATTTTGTTGATATAGACGACAATGACATTTGGTCTGCCATAAAAGTGTGGGCATCGCATAGCGACAGAGTGCTTTCTATTCTCTGCAACGACATGATAAATAGACACCTGTTTAAAATTGAAATTTCACCTTGTCCACTCGACCAAAATCGCATATGGGAAACCACTCATCAGTTCATGAAAGAACACCGTATCTCGGAGCATGAAGCATCCTATTTTATCTCATCCGATGTAATTGCCACCAATATGTACAGCGAGGTGGACGACAGCATTGATATTCTCTACAAAGATGACTCATTGTGTGATATTTCCACGGCTTCGGATATGCTGAATATTGAACTTCTATCCAAAAAAGTGGAAAAATATTACTTTGCTTATCTGAGAAAGCGCTAGAAACGATATTTTTTCACCTCTTCCCTATCCTGATCACCATAAGATTTCTTAGAAAAGGGTGTTTGTTCTTTCCGTGCCGTTGGTACAAAGAATCGCACAACAATTCCTCCGATAAGTCCTGCTGTAAGCACAATAATTCGCACGGGAATAATTTTTATGATAAGAAAAGATGAAATAAACACCATCAGACTCATCAGGGCGATTACACGATATTTATCTCTGAGTGTGAGTCCTTTTTTACGTTTGTAATTCCTGATGCGAGGGCCTAACAATTTACTGTTAAGAAGCCAATTATGTAGTTTCTTATTGCTTTTTGCAAAAAGCGCACCCGACAAAAGAGCAAACGGCGTGGTAGGCAAACCCGGAATAAACAATCCCAAAATGGCAAGCGCCAAGGAAAGCAGCCCCCCTAATACACACAGGAAGCGTTTTATTTTGGTGCCAAATCGCAATCGCTCTAAGTTTTTCAAATCAATCGTTACCTCTTTTACAATTGTTTGTGGATGTTTTTGCTGTGATGATAATTTTGCTGGCATCTGTTTATTTTCTGCTGTTTTTCCATGCATCTGAAAAACAGATGTACAAAGATAACAAAAAAAACATCAAAAAGGATGCAAATAGGTGACACATAGAATTCAAAAGAAATTGGCTATCTTTGCACCTTTCAAAATAAAACCTATAAATAAAACAATCAGAAGATGGAAAATAGAAAAGATAAAACAGCAATCCTATTTGTATGCTTAGGAAATATTTGTCGTTCACCCGCAGCGGAAGGCATCATGAAGCAGCTAATTGAAGACCAAGGACTGTCTGACAAATATTATGTTGATTCCGCAGGAATGGGTAATTGGCACGAAGGTCAACTCCCCGACGCGCGCATGCGCCAACATGGTGCCAAACGTGGATACGATTTTTGTAGTCGTGCACGTCAGTTTAAAGCCGATGATTTTGGTGTATTTGATTACATTGTTGTGATGGATGAGCAAAACTATTCTGACGCGCGATCTCTCGCTTTGACCGACGAAGAAGCACAAAAAGTTGTCCGTATGGCTGATTATTTGCGTCAATTTGAGCAACATGATCATATCCCCGATCCATACTATGGTGGTGCATCCGGTTTTGAATTGGTGTTGGATTTGTTGGAAGATGGGTGCAAGGAGTTGTTGGCAGCTATTGAAAAGACTGGCTGTTAACAACTTATATAAAAGTCAAAAAAGCATGTGGATTTTGTCTCCCACATGCTTCGTATTGATTATTAATATTAAAACAATTTTGCCAAGAGAAACGAGATAAATTCCTCTATCTCAAAACTGAAAATACAAAATGAACCGTTTATAATTAAACAAACAATAAACTATCGTTTTAATAGGTCATTTTAGGCTCTATGCCTTTTGCTTGTTCAATCATATCTGCCACTTGGCTTTCTGATGGAACTCTGCGAACTAAACGTTTTGCCTCGTTTACTTCTACCAATTTTGCATGAAGATTTGCTGGTACACGGTTGCGAAGTTCTTTTACAGTGTCTACTCCGGCAGCTTCTAACAATTCCGAAAATTCAGGTCCGATGCCATTAACACGGAACAAATCGGCATGATTAGTCCATTTTAGGATATATTTTTCACTTATTCCTGTTTCTTTGGCAATTGCTGAGCGACCTGCTTTACTTGCACATTTCTCTAACAGCATATCTACTGTGTTGATGCCTGCAGCACGCAATTTGTCTCCATATACGGTACTAATACCTTCAATATCTTCAATTTTGTAACTCATAACATGTATTTTTTAAGAGGGTTGTTAATTAATATTCCCAAATATACAAATAATTATTGTTTATTGACGCTTTTTTATTATTTACTTCTTAAGTGTGGAAAAAATACCCTATAGACGAAAATACATTCTTAAACCACATATAAGCTGCTGATTGACTCATTATTGCAGACGCGCATGATGGCATCGGCAAACATGTCGGCAACGGAAATAATTCTTACCTTTTCACACTTTTTTGAATATGGGATGCTATCGGTGAACACCATATCTGTAATAGCAGATTGATCGATGCGCTGTGATGCCGGATCGGACATAACTGCGTGACTTGCAATGGCTCTTACCGAACGAGCCCCTTTTTGAATCATCAAATCGGCAGCACGTGTAATGGTTCCCGCGGTATCCACAATGTCGTCAATTAGAATGACATCCATATTTTTTACATCACCAATGATTTGCATATCGGCAATCTCGTTAGCCTTTTTTCTGAGCTTATAACATATAACCATCGGACAACCCAAAAACTTAGCATAAGCGCTGGCTCGTTTTGTGCCCCCCACATCCGGAGTAGCTATCACTAAGTTATCAAGATTAAGATTTTTCATATAATCCACAAAAACGCCCGAAGCATATAGATGATCCACCGGGACATCAAAAAAACCCTGAATTTGATCGGCGTGTAAATCCATTGTTATAAGCCTATTGATGCCCGCGGCAGCCAACATATCGGCAATAAGTTTTGCACCAATGCTCACTCTTGGTTTGTCTTTTCTATCTTGGCGAGCCCATCCGAAATAGGGAATGACTGCTACGATTGAATGCGCGGAAGCCCTTTTAGCGGCATCAATCATTAACAGCAACTCCATCAAATTGTCGGAACCGGGAAATGTAGACTGAATTAAAAAAACTTGTTTACCGCGTATGGACTCTTCGTATGAAACAGAAAATTCGCCATCGGCAAAGTGTTCGATAATCATATTGCCAAGTGGACATTCTAAACTATTGCACACTTTTTCCGCAAAATAGCGCGAACGCGTTCCCGAGAAGATTTTAAATGGTTTGTCTTGCATGACTTTTGGTTCTATTGATGATGTTTGTAGTTAATTTATTACTTTGGAATAGTTATTATAGTTTATCGAAAAATATTATACAAAAGTACAAAACTAATCGGAATTTAAAGAGTGTTTACAAAAAAGAAATCTTGTAAATCTCGCCATCGTGAGGTTTTAATTTTATTCTGATGGGGATATTGTACGAAAATACCGCTTTCTCACTTTCCATATATAAAAGAGGAACAAGCCTTCCGGTTTCCTTTTTCGTTATTTTGAAGAACGCGAAGGCATCGTTCGGAATATTTACGACCACTTCCGATTCAGTGGAATCAAAATTGACAATCACCAATAAGAGTTCTTCATTATTTCCTCTTAAAAACGCATATTGCTTGGTAGAATCAAAATCGGGATTATCATAGTTGCTCCACATAATGTCGTAGAATAGTCCTTGGCGTAATGCTTCATTTGCGTTGCATAAATTCAAAAGGGTTCGATAAAAACCGCGGAGTGCTTTTTCATCCGGTGTCAATTTTTCCTCATCCCATTTCCCCTTATTATTCCATCGGCGTATGGTGTCTAACGAACAATAATCGAAAATGGATGTTTTTCCGTCTCTGCCACTGAATCCCTCTTCATTCATCCCCCTCTCTCCCAACTCTTGTCCAAAATATATCATGACGGGGTTTCGATTGATGCATGCGGTTACAATCATGGCAGCTTTAGCTTTACTGCCCTCTTTTAGAAAGAAATCGGATGCAATGCGCTGTTCATCATGATTTTCCAAGAAGTTAAGCATTTTATGCTGAATGTCCCCTACATTATTCAGAGTAAAAGTGATATCAGATGAGGGACGATAGCCACAAGCTACATCACGCAAAACATCGTATAGTCCCACTTTATCGTATAGATAATCAAAACAGCTGTTTGACAGAAAGTCCCGGTATTGATCAGGATTGTAAATCTCTCCAATAAATTGTATATCCGGATATGCCGCCTTGATTTGAGGAATTGCCCAGCGCCAAAATTCAAGCGGCACCATTTCGGCCATGTCGCAGCGAAAGCCATCAACTCCGAACGAAGCCCAAAACAAGAGAATATCTTTCATTTTGTGCCATGTGTCGGGTGTCGGTGAAAAACACTTTTGGGTGTGTCCATAGTCAAGTTTAATCCCATAATTCAGCTTTACGGTCTCATACCAATCAAACTGCGAGGGTTGATGTGTAAAACAATCGTTTCCCGTCACTTTCGCAGGATTTTCTTGATAGCGGAGACCTCTGCGTTTTTGTGTCGTCGAATTAAACTGAATCTCTAATGATTGGCCGGGCAGATAATAAAAATTGTTTTGTGGCGAAAAAGCAACATCGGTCAAATCATTTTCTCCCAAATCGATAATGCCTTTGGGTTTATTTATTGACTTATAATTTCGAGCTACATGATTGGGAACAAAGTCGATAATAACCTTTAACCCGGCTTTATGTGTGCGAGAAATCAACGCCTTAAATTCTTTTATTCGGTTTGGCACATCCACTGCCAAATCGGGGTCTACGTCATAATAATCGCGGATGGCATAAGGCGAGCCGGCCTTCCCTTTGATGATTTCGGGATATTCTTTTGGAATGCCATAGGCCGTATAATTGGTGGTGGATGCATGTGCGATGACACCAATATACCAAACATGTGTATATCCGTTTTTGTGTAAATCTTTCAGCACGCCGGTGGTTATATCTTTAAATTTTCCACAACCATTCTCGTTTATAGTTCCGCTTTTTCTGTTTTTTGCGTTTTTATTGCCAAACAAACGTGGCAAAAGTTGATAAATAAATATTTTTTGGTGTTTCATTTTTTTCTATTCAATTTTTGTTGAACCATTTTTTCAAGCTGCTCATGTCGTAAGCAACGTCGCACAAGGTGTTGATGCTTAGGGTCGTTGATGACATCAGAGGCGCATGAATAACCTATTTCTGATATTTGCTCTATGTTGTCTAAATCAAACATCGTATATTTCTCTGTGCCTTCGGCTTCAATTAAAACGTCAGACAAATGCCTATCAATAATCGTGTTGGAAATGGACATCAACTTAAATGTCCGCTCGGCAATATTTTTGATGTTGGGTTTATCCGTGGCGGGCATAATGGGCACCACATTGATACCAATCACATATTTACACTCTTGTCGGATGATAGAAACAGGCAGGTTTTTGAATAAGCCTCCATCTACATAAGGCACCTCATCGATATATTGCGGATAAAAAATGATGGGAATAGAACAAGATGCCACAACCGCTTCGGCTAACTCTTTTCCTTGAGAAAATGGAACGGCTCGTGCCTTTTTCCAGTCGGTTGCCACGGCAACAAAGGGGATTTGCAATTGTTCAAAACTTTTTGCACGCAAATTTTTCTTTATGAATTTTAGCAATCCGGCGGTTTTGAAAAAACCAACTTTGGGCAATGTAATGCCTACAAATTCGCGAAAGACTTTATCTTGAAACAGCTCTGCAATTTCATCCGGAGCATAGCCATCGGCATAAAACGCTCCTGCGAGAGCTCCGGCACTTGTTCCCGCGACAATGTCGGGCTTCAGCCCTTTGGACTCCAATGCCTTCAATGCACCTAGGTGGGCAAACCCTTTGGCACCGCCACCACCTAATGCATATCCTAAATAATAGTCATATGATTTGCGAAAAATGGCCATAATATTTTTTTAATAGATTTACAACTACAAATATGCCATTTTTTTTGCTAATTTGTTCTATAAATCCACACCTTTTTTATTTCGGGTTCACTACTGTTCTCTAAAAATTGTGGGTAATTAAAATTTATTGTTGTCCGGTAAAACTTTTCTCTCCCCCTCACAATAAGAAAGAATGGGCTTAACCCGCATTATTCATGAAGAACACTTTCCATTTTCTTTGCCCCTCTTTTCCTCTGTGGGATGAATGGTTTTACTATTTTCTAATCCGAAGATTGTTTTTTGAACGTTTCTTACTCCGCAAAA
>JAEZZZ010000114.1 GCA_023418255.1 Bacteroidota bacterium | reverse complement strand
AGAAAATCCCCACTCTGCAAACTCCAATCAATTGGGAAGAACTCCTCCCTTAAACCGTTTACACAAAACCCAATTAATTGATACCGGTTACGTGAATCACAGCAATACGGTCGATTTGGGATGCTTGCACATTAAAGGAAACACCTTAAAAGAGGAAAAGTCCTACGGCGGACTGATGTTATTCAAAATGTCGCTTGATAAAGATTTGGAACGGTCTTTCGGATGTGCAGACCGAAGATCTTCTGAACGAAAGGTCCCTATGTGAAAATCGAAAATCGACAACTGTTTTGGTGAACGATATTTGAACATAAATACAAAGATTTTGATGTCAAAATAACCAAGACCTTGCACCTTTGCAAGTAAGCACTATGTACCTTGCTTATAGTCAATGATTTATATGTTTTCATCAAGTCCTAATTAAGACTTGTCACAGCAACACTCCGGAACGATACAATCAACCGATATGCCATGTTATTCGCTTTTCTCCACAATATCTCGGATGGTTAATCCCGCCAATGTGAAACCGAAGATTGCCGTAATATGCACCATCGTTCCGTTGGCGCGTTTATTGTTGAGGCTGCTCGCGGCATCGGGATTTATAAAATAATCGATACCCTTATTTTCGAGACGCTCTTCACTATACACACACATGATTTTTTTACGTGGTTTTTCGTCGTGGCGAAAACGATTTCGCAACGCGGATGCCAATTTGCAGCCTTTTACATTCCAAAATTCGGCAACGCGAATTTTTTCGGAATCTATTTTCAATGCTGCTCCCATGGACGAAAATACAGTGGCTTCCGTTTTTGAAGCGTTAATAAGCAGATGCGCTTTATCTTTCAGGCTGTCAATGGCATCTATGATGTAATCATACGATTCCAAACGAAACGAATCTGCTGTATCGGCAGAATAGATTCGCGCGATCACTTCAATTTTTGCGTCGGGATTGATGCTAAGCAATCGCGCTTTCAGCACTTCGGCTTTTGGCTGTCCAATCGTTTCGACCGTTGCCGGCAATTGGCGGTTGATATTGGAAAGCGCCACATCGTCCGGATCAACAAGTGTGAGATTTTGAATACCACTTCGGATAAGGCTTTCGGCGCACCAGCTACCAACCCCTCCCACACCAAAAAGAATTACTCTCTTCGTCGAAATGGTATCAACGGCTTGTTTACCGAGCAGCAATTCGTTGCGAGCGAACAACTCATTATATTTATATTTCATCCATATTTCCTTTTTATATGTATTCACTCAACGTGAGCCAACGCATCGTTTTCACATCAATTTCTTCCATCACTTTTGCCATGCGCGTGGACTTTCCCATCAATTCATCGGCAGAGAGTGTTCCCGACGAAAGCGCTTCTTCGAGGGATTTCTTTTCCTTTTCCAAAGCGGCAATTTCACCCTCAAGGCTTTCAAATTCGCGTTTTTCTTTGAATGTGAGTTTTGTTTTCTCGGCAGGTTCCGTTTTTGATGACGCCGATGGTATTTTTTCAGTTTTTTCGAGATGATTCACCTCTTTTTCGCGTATCAATTTCCACTCGCGGTATTGCGAATAATTGCCGGGAAAATCCTGAATATCGGCATCGCCATGAAAAACGAGTAAATGATCCACCACTTTATCCATAAAATAGCGGTCGTGAGACACGACAATCAGGCAGCCTTTGAACGATGACAAATAGTCTTCCAAAATATTGAGCGTGACGATATCCAAATCGTTTGTTGGCTCGTCCAATACCAAAAAATTGGGATTTGTGATGAGTACGGTGCAAAGATATAAGCGTCGCTTTTCGCCGCCACTCAACTTATAAACAAAGCTGTGTTGCTTTTCGGGTGAAAACAAGAAGTGTTGCAGAAATTGCGACGCCGTAAGTCGCGAACCGTTCCCAAGTTCAATCACTTCGGCAATGTTTTGCACTACGTCAATCACTTTAAGCGTTTCGTCAAATTGTAAACCACCTTGGCTGTAATAGCCAAATCGCACGGTTTCGCCAATATCGAATAATCCGCTGTCGGGTTGCTCTTCACCAAGCAGCATTTTTACAAAAGTGGATTTTCCGGTGCCGTTGTTTCCGACAATTCCCATTTTTTCGTAGCGCGCAAATACATAATTGAATTCATCGGTAATGCGTATGTCACCGAAGCGCTTGCTTACATTTTGAGCTTCAAAAATCTTTTCCCCGATATATGAGCCTTTGGTTGCAAGGCGTACAGAGTTTGCAGTACGTTCTTGTGTGGCTTTTTCCTTTAATTCGTAGAACGCATCGACACGATATTTGGCTTTTGTGCCGCGCGCTTGTGGTTGGTGACGCATCCAATCCAACTCTTTGCGAAGCAGATTTTTTGCACGTTCAACTTCCACATTTTGTGTTGCGATGCGTTCGTCGCGTTTCTCGAGAAAATAGGCATAATTGCCTTTGTATTCAAACAGTTGCTTTTGGTCTATTTCGATTATTCGGTCGCACACCCTGTCCAGAAAATAACGGTCGTGCGTTATCATCAACAAACTGAGCTTACCGCGTGAAAGGTAATCTTCCAACCATTCCACCATTTCCAAATCGAGGTGATTGGTCGGTTCGTCCAAAATGATAAGTTCCGGTTCGGAAATCAGCACGTTGGCAAGCGCGACGCGCTTAATTTGTCCACCGGAAAGTTCGCCGATTTTTTGGTCGAAACGGGTGATTTTCAGTTGCGTGAGTATCTGTTTGATGCGTTGCTCATAATCCCACACTTTCAGCAAATCCATTTGTGCAAGCACTTTGTCAAGCTCATCGTGCGTGCCGGAAGAGATTATTCGTTCGTAGCGCGCGATAACGCGCACAATTTCGTTATCCGAACGAAAACAGGCTTCTTCCACCGTCAGCTCGGAATCAAACTGCGGCTCTTGTTCTAAATATGCCACACGCAAATCGTTGCGAAACACCACACGTCCGCTATCGTATGGCTCTTTGCCTGCGATTATATTCAACAACGTGGTTTTACCGGTGCCATTGCGCGCGATAAGCCCGACCTTATCGCCTTCGGCAATGCCGAACGATATGTCGCGAAATAACACCAAATCTCCAAAACTTTTTGTGAGCGTGTCTATTTGTA
Organism: Bacteroidota bacterium; assembly: GCA_023418255.1. GTDB lineage: Bacteria > Bacteroidota > Bacteroidia > Bacteroidales > Dysgonomonadaceae > JAEZZZ01. The sequence goes on along the minus strand of JAEZZZ010000114.1, from coordinate 24,731 downwards.
AAATCGGGTTTGCCATCGAGTAATTTTATGGATATTTTCTACAAAAATAGACAAATTAGGCGACTTTGGTGTTATCTTATAAATATTAAATTGAAATGTTCCTTATAGGGTCGGGAAACTCTAAAAAAAAGCTACTTATCAAAATCTGCTTGCAAAATTTCATCCATATTGCGTTCCGCAATGCCGGAAATAAACACGAAGGGATTCACACCGGCGCTACCGGGAATAAGTGAACCGTCGTTTACATACAGATTCTTATATCCTTTCACTCTGCCAAACCAGTCGGTTGCTTTTCCGAGCGCGCATCCGCCGAGCGGATGATAGCAGAAGTCGTCTCCATAACCGTTGTTGAACAACAAGCGTGCGCGCGTGCCTCCGGCAGCTTCATTGAGGCGATTCACAAACAGCTCCGCCGCTTTGCGTGAATATTCGTTTTGCTCTTTTTTCCATGACAGTTTTACCTCTTTGGTATCTTTGTCGTAGTAGAACTCCGCACGCTCGGGATTGTCCGAGATAGATAGATAAAGTGTTGTCCATGTTTCAATTCCTAACGGAAGTGGCGCCAGTTCGGCAAATATTTTGTAGTCGTAGCCTTCCCACATATCGATGCCTTTCACTGGAATGGTGGACTGTTTGGTGCCGGCGGCATCCACAAAATTACGTCCTGTCATGATGTTGCCGTTAGGTCCCCAATATTTTCCGATTTCTTCGTTAAGGTTGGGTAGATCTCCTTCGTTTTTTGCTTTCACCAACAGTTCGGAGGTTCCCACACTTCCGGCGTTTAGAAAGAGTTTTTCGCATGTGTATGTTTCTTCTTTCAAGACGCTGCCGTCGGTATCTATTTTGTGTACTTTTAGCACGAATAGTCCCGCTTGGTTTAGAGTAATTCTTTTCACATGCCGCAATGTTTTTACAGTCAGTAAGCCCGTTTCTTCCGCCTTTTTCAAATATGTTTTGTCCAAACTGAATTTTCCGGCGTTGTTTCCAAAAATAACTTCGCCGTCCAAAGCCGATTTATACACTTCTCCCTTTGCTTCCCTTTGCATATAATCAAAATCGTACGTATTGCTGAAAAATTCCGATTTCAAGCCGGCTGTTTGTGCTTGCTCGTCGGCTTTGCGTGTGTATTGATAATAAGGTGTTTCATTATAAAAATCTTCCGGAATACGGCTTACTTTCAACTCTTTGTTTGCTAACGGAAAATATTTATCATACAGCGCATCGATGTCGATTTCCGGAAAAATCGTTTCTACATATTTGCGTTTTGGTGTGAGCGAGATACCTCCGTTTACAATGGAACCTCCGCCGTAAGCACGTCCGGCAAAGATGTCTATTTCGTCGAATTTAATCTTATCCAATACTCCTGTGTATTTTTTGATTGGAAAAGGAATGGTAATCGGTGAGTTTGGCCAATTGGTGAGCCAACTTGACCGTTTGTCCGGTTTTATCATTTTGCAGAATGTGTCGTGCTTGTCCGTGAGTTCCCACTTCATTCCCATTTCGAGCAATAGCGCTTCGTGTCCGTTTTCTGTAAGCCGTAAGGCTGTGATGGCGCCGCCGTAGCCGCTTCCGATGATGATGTTTTTAAAAGCTCCCATGTTTTTTGATGTTTTTGTATGTTTACCTAATGTTTTGCAGGATGATAACGAGCTGTTTGCCATCGCAATTCCCGCAACACTGAAACAGCCTGCTTCTATAAATTTCCGGCGATTTATTTTTTTAGTTAGAGAAGTTTGATTATTGTTTTTTGTATTTATCATAAAGGCAAAAATACAATATTTTTCAATATGGCAAGGTGTTTTAGCTAAGAAACAAGTAATTGAAGTGTTTTGTTTTTATGCTATAAATATCCCTATAATAAACTATTCTTTCAAGAGCGAAGAGTATTTTTTTAAGCCGTTTTCGAAATGCTCTATAGCATCTTCGAGTTTGCCATAAAATTCTCCTCCCGATGCATTTAGATGCCCTCCTCCATTGAAGAACTCGGCGGCAAACTCGTTGCTCGGAAAGGTCTTTTGTGAACGGAACGATAATTTAATCAACTCTTTGTCTTCGCGTATGAAGGTGGAAAAGATGATGTCTTTAATGTTCAGAGGATAATTCACAAAGCCCTCTGTGTCGCCCTTTTTTAAGTTGAATTGCGATTGATCGTCAATCGAAAGATAGATGAGCGCGCTGTGAAGCTCGGGATAAATCTTCATCCTTTGAGATAGCGTAAAGCCAAGCAGCCGGAATCGGTCTTCGGTGAAGTTGTTATTGACATTTGAATAAATGGTATCTTTATCAACTCCTTTGCGAAGCAGCAGGCTGATGATTTCGTAAATCTCGGGATTGCTGGCGTTACACGTAAATGTAACCGTGTCGGTCATCATGCCGCAATAGATACATTCCGCTTCGGTTCGCGACATTTCACCATACAATCCTTTTTGCCAAAAGAACCTGAAAATCAGTTCACATGTCGAGGAAATGGGCGGGTATGATACAATAACATCAAACGATGTGTCGGGAAAGAGGTGGTGGTCGATTAAAATCTTTTTTGCCTTTGCTTTTTCCACCAAAGGTGCCACTTGTCCGATGCGTTTCAGCGTGTTGTAATCCAACGAAAAGATTAAATCAGCTTCTGAAATTGCTAGCTGTACTTCGTGAGAAACGGACTCATGTACCAAAATTTTATTGGCACCCTCCATCCATTTCAGAAAATAGGGGAATGAATTGGGAACAATGATTTTTACATTTTTCCCTTTGCGTTGCAAAAAATGATAAAGAGCCAAGCTGGAACCCAACGCGTCGCCATCAGGTGATAAGTGGGTGGTGATAACAATATTGTCGCTACGGGTTATGTGCTTAAAAACTTGCTCAATCTTATTTTGGTCAATAACGGAAGAAAGTGTTGTTGTATATTGCATTGAATGGTTGGTTATTTACTATTTGTTATAAATCAGGGAATCAACAAAATTACTAAAAATTTATCGAATAGGCACCCATTTGTGCAATATCATGCACTTCAATGTTCATTTTTTCTCCCTCTTTTACCAATTTTTGCGCCGCGAAACGTGGCACAGAGGTGTCAATAATTATAGTTCGCGTATCGAAGGTATCGAGTAGCTTTTTCAACGAAAAATTGGCGTCATGAGAAAGAATGAGAATGTCTACAGCTAAAGGTCTTTGTGGCATTTGAGGATACTTTTGTTGTTGAGAGAGCCTCACGATTCGTTTGTCGGAATGTGGAATGCAACCGTTTTCTTTAATTGGCATGTAGTGTCGTTCGTTGTTTGCATAAACAGAGATGTCGCTTTTGTTTGGTGTATTAAAAATAACGATGCTTGGCACTTGTCCTTTGTTCGTTTTGAGAAGAGATGTGCAAAGAAAAAGAAGCATGGCTATTTGTGAAACTATCAAAAGCATGGGTTTCTTTTTTTGCCAAAACCGGGAAAAAGCAAATAGAAAAATAAAAATCATCACTGCTTGCACAAACGAAATGTGTTGGTTTTTGATTTCAGAATAGGGAAGTGCCTCTATCATCTGAACGATATAAAAGGAAAGATTCACAAGCCATTGCACAAGGAGTTTAAGCAATTGTGAAAGAATGGAAAAGAGTCCGATGTCGCGCAGCAACGAAAAGAGAAGAAAAGGAACAGAAGTATACAAAATTATTCCCATAAGCGGTACAAGCAGCAAATTGGATATGAAGAAATAGACCGGAAACGTTCCGAAATGATAAAGTACAATCGGAAAAACACCCAATTGCGCGCATAGCGATACAATAAACAGCTCGCTAGTATATCGCAAGAATTTTCCCGGGAGAGCGAGAGTGCCAAACAATGGCTGAAAATATAATATAGCCGCCACTGCACCAAAACTCATCTGAAATCCGATGTCAAAAAGTCTGAATGGTTGGTACAGAAGCATCAGAAAAGCAGCCAACATCAATGTATTAAAATTGAAGCCGCTTTTTTGTTGAATGCGCCCGATACAAAATATACTCAACATAATGGCGGCACGAACTGCCGATGGCATCAGTCCGGCAATGAAAACAAAGACCCAGAGCAGCAATAAAATGATGCCGTATTTCCATTGATATAAACGCGGCGTGGCATTGAGAAAGAAGAAAAGAAGTTCGAGAATTAAAAATATCATTCCTATATGCAACCCGCTGACTGCCAACACATGTGCTGTGCCCGAAGCACGAAATGATTGTTGAATATCTTCGGATAATTCCGTTCTGAAGCCCAATGTAATGGCAGCAAGAAAAGAGAACGTATCGTGACTTAACTCCAATGTGCGATAAAAATCCAATGCTTTTTTCCTCATACGCTGCGAGTAAACGTAAGGCGTATTGGATATTTTTCCTGTTCTTTTCCAGTGCTTAGCAGGCACAAATGCTGTAGCCGAAAATCCTTTTATGTGCATAAAACGAGCGTAGTCAAAATCATCAGGATTTCCTCTATTCTGAAATGGGCGCAGGCGTGCTGTAAGCAGAATCTCTTCGCCGGGCAAAATGTTTTCGGCTTTGTTGTCAGGTGAGAGATAGAGCACTACTTTTTTATTCTGTGGATAAGACAGTTGCACATGGCAGGCAACGGAGCGCTCTTTTCGTTTTGGAATATCCAAAACAATGCCTTTGCACACGATGGTGCTGTCAGGAAAAGAGAATGTTCGTTTTTTGACCTCATCGTGATAACGTATAGAGGAGACGGACACGAAAAACAGAAATACGCTAACGCCAAAAACCCAGCGCAGTGCATAACGATGCTTTTTGGCAATGAAGGAAGAGAAAATTATTAAAAATATTCCCAATAATCCGATAGATATCGAAACAGGAATTGACAAGAGATTCCCCAGCAAAATGCCAACAATCACCGGGAATAATAAACGCGAAAAAGGCGTTTTCTCAATAAAAAGGTTCATGGCTCGAGTGCATCATCAGAATGCATTTAAATGAAGTATGGAATGGTGAAAACAGATTAACTACAACTGTTTCAATTTCCAAATGGTTTCCATCGGGTTATCCGACGAAAAAACAAAGCTACCCGCTACCAACACATCGGCTCCGGCATCGATAAGCTGTTTGCCGGTCTGCAAGTTTACGCCGCCATCTACCTCGATAAGCGCAGATGCGTTTCTACGCAAAATAAGCTCTTTTAGCTTTTGCACCTTTTCCACCGTATGCGAAATAAACTTTTGCCCGCCAAATCCGGGATTGACCGACATTAGCAGCACCATATCCACGTCTTGCACAATATCTTCCAGCAGGTGCACCGGCGTGTGTGGATTCAGCGTGATGCCGGCCTTCATATTGTGCTTTTTTATTTCGTGCACCACACGGTGCAGATGCGTGCATGCTTCGTAATGCACATTCATCATGTATGCACCTGTGGCCGCCACTTCGGGAATGAATTTTTCAGGCTGAACAATCATTAAGTGCACGTCGAACGGTTTTTTAGCCATCTCTTTTATAGAATGAATCACAGGAAACCCAAAAGAGATATTAGGAACAAATACGCCGTCCATAATGTCCAAATGAATCCAGTCCGCATCGCTGCGATTGAGCATTTCGATATCTCTTTCAAGATTCAAAAAATTGGCGGATAGCAGAGAGGGAGCAATTAGCGGTTGCATACGTTTATCTTTAAAGTAACACATTCTGTATTCAAAGATACGGCAAAATGGGAAATAAACAAAAGAAATCATGTCGTTTTTGATTTTCGCAAATCAAATAGCACTCAATATAATACAAAAATAAATTTGGAGGCAACACGCTATTTGTTACCCTTCTGAACCATACTTAACCCATATTTTTAGTTGACGTTATAGTTTTTACAAATAAAAACATGTATTTTTGTGCTTTTAAAATTGGCGAATTTTAGTGTGGGAGATTTCACTCATGCGGCGAATATCGTTGTCAATGGCAGCGATAGTGTTTCGTCTTCAGAAGCCAAAATAAGAATAAGAATTAAAAAAACAATACAATGGACATCGTACTTAGTGGCATCCGTTCAACCGGAAATTTACATTTAGGAAACTACTTTGGAGCATTGCGCAACTTCACAAAGATGCAAGACGAAAACAAATGTTTCTTCTTCATCGCCGACATACACTCGCTTACCACTCATCCCGATCCTAATATTTTGCACGATAACGTCCGCAATGTCCTTGTGGAATATTTGGCGGCAGGAATTGATCCCGAAAAATCGGTAATTTTTGTTCAGAGCGACATACCCGAAATCAGCGAACTCTACCTTTATCTCAATATGCACGCCTACATGGGTGAATTGGCAAAAACAACCTCGTTTAAAGACAAGGCACGCAAACAGCCCGAAAATGTAAATGCCGGATTGCTGACCTATCCCACGCTCATGGCGGCAGATATTCTTATTCACAATGCGGACAAAGTGCCTGTGGGGAAAGATCAGGAGCAGCATTTGGAGATGACGCGTCGGTTTGCGCGTCGATTCAATAATTTCTACGGTATACAATATTTCAAAGAGCCGGTAGCATACAATTTTGGACAAAATCTGGTGAAAATTCCGGGATTAGACGGTAGCGGGAAGATGGGTAAATCCGAAGGAAATTGTATTTATCTCGCGGACGAACCTAAAGTGATTGAGAAAAAAGTGAAACGAGCACTTACAGATTCCGGTCCCACAGAATTTAATTCCCCAAAACCGGACTACATCGAAAACCTGTTCACAATCCTGCGAACTGTTTCCGACACCGATGTGGTGCAGCATTTTGATACTCTGTGGAACAAATGCGAAATTCGCTATGGCGATCTCAAAAAGCAGCTTGCCGAGGATATCATCAAGGTGACGCTTCCCATTCGTGAACGTATTCTTGAAATAGAAAAAGATAAAGATTTCTTGCACAGAGTAACCACAGAGGGAGCCGAAAAAGCCCGCGAAAGTGCAAGGAAAACGTTAAAGGACGTGCGTGAGATTGTCGGATTTAAGCCGTTTTGAAAAGGAAATATCTGTATGATTGAATTTAAAAGCATTACACTCGAAGACAAACCAATTATCGATAAACTATTAGAAGGGAACACCTATCGCGCGTCAGAATGTTGTTTTTCGAATCTCTATGGCTGGTCGCACAAGTTTAATACACAATTTGCCGTTTGGAACGATTTTTTGTTGATAAAGTTTACGCGAGCCGCCGGCGAGTGTTCCTATTTGGCACCCTTTGGAAAAGGCGATGTGAAAGGCGCTATTGACACCCTGTTTAGCGATTGCAACTGTATAGATAAATTTGAGCTTTCCGGAGTTACGGAAAATATGTGGCAAAAAATAGATGTGGTGCTGCCCGGCGTCTTCCAAAGAATATCTACTTCTGAATGCTACGATTATATTTATACATCCGAAAAGCTGATTCATCTGAAAGGAAAAAAACTACAAAGCAAGCGCAACCACATCAATCGATTTAAAAAAGAGAACAGAGAGTGGAAATATATTTCCCTCAACGAGCAACCCGAAATGCTTACCGGCTGCAAAAAAATGCTTGAAGAGTGGTATAAAATAAACCTTGAAACGAGCGATAATTCGTTAAAGTATGATTTTGCCACAACTGCAAGATTTATCAATGATTTTCAAGCTCTTGGCTTGCGAGGTGGTGCCATTGTAGTGAACGACTCAATTGTGGCATTTTCAATGGGGACTCGCCTCTCTAACGACACCTTTATTGTGCATGTTGAAAAGGCGTTTTCCGAAGTTCAAGGCGCGTATGCCATCATCAATCAGCAGTTTGTAGAAAACGAAGCATCGCAATTCACCTATATCAATCGCGAAGATGATATGGGGTTGGCATCACTGCGAAAAGCAAAAATGTCATATCATCCTGATATCTTGTTGGTGAAAGATTCGTTAAAATATACCCGGTAACTTTTATCTTTCAAATGATACGCTTTGCCGATACAGTTTCCGAAAAAGAGGTGAAACAAATGTGGAAAACAGTGTTTCAAGACGCTGATTCTTACATGGATATTTATTTTCGCGAAAAATATCGAAACGAGAACACGCTTGTCTATTTTGAGGGAGAAAAAGCGGTCGCGTCACTGCAAATGCTTTCTTATCAGTTTACATTTTGCGATGAGGAGATTCCCATTGCCTATCTTTCCGGGGTTTGCACGCTCCCCGAAGCGCGCAAAAAGGGATATATGCGCGAGCTGCTGATACGATGCATGGAGGTGATATGTGAGCGTAAGATTTCTTTGGCTGTCTTGGTGCCACAAGAGGAGTGGTTGTTGTCGTTTTATCAAAAGTTTGGATTTGCTCAAACATTTGATGCGGGAACGGAAGAACTGCCCTCTCTTAAAGTATTGTTAGAGAGCCATTCGGGAGATATTTCCACGGCATATCAAGAGTTTGATGGATGGTTTCGCAGCAAAGAGATGGTGGTGCAAAAGTCGATCGACGATTTTCGCGCCATTGTTGAGGAAGCCGAATGTTTTGATTTTCCCGCGAAAAAAAGTCTTATAGGCATGGCACGAGTGGTGTGTCCGGAAATATTACTTTCTCTTTTTGCCAAAAAGTACCCGAAAAAATCCTTTTCTGTGAACATTCAAGACCCTATTTTAGCAGGAAACAATGCGCTGTTTACCATACAAAACAGCCATGTCGATAAGAATGAAGCTTGCGTAAAGCCTCTTTTTGATCTTGATATTTACGGACTTACGCAACTGTTGCTTGGCTATCATACATCTGAACAAAAGCCGGCAATGGATACTTTTTTCCCCGAAAAGCGTCCACAAATGCATTTTATGATGGAGTGATAATAAGTGAAAGCGTCTTTTAATGGCAGGGCTGGCTCATTTAATTTTTCAACAAACTTATTAAAAGCAGTCATCCCACGGTGCTTTCAGTCTTTTGGTCACCCTTGAATCCTTTGACTTATCCTGCTTCAAAAGATTGAAAGCTATTTTTCGGATAAACGAAAGGTTTGTGCAACGTTCTTTGTCCTTTTTCGCTGTCTGTCTTTATCAAAAACGAAATCAAGTGTCTAGTATGGCTTGTTTTCCACGCCCCTATGCTTGCGAATATTGGCAATCAATACTACCCAACTTTGTATTTGTATGGCATTCACACTGTCGCTCAAAAAAAGTTTTACTGTACAGCAATATGTTAGAATGAGAATTAATCCGCTCTTTTACAGGGAAGAATAAGATAAAAGCGAAAAACCCGATGGATTTCCCGCTTTTTTAATTATTCAATTTATTTTATTATTTCACTTTATCCACAATTGCTTTGAATGCTTCCGGATGGTTCATTGCCAAGTCGGCAAGGACTTTGCGGTTTATTTCGATTTCGTTTTTGTGCAGGGCGCCCATCAATTGAGAATAGGACATCCCATTTTGGCGTGCAGCCGCATTGATACGTTGAATCCATAATGCGCGGAAGTTTCGTTTTTTGGTTTTTCTGTCGCGATAGGCATATGTTTGTCCTTTTTCCCATGAATTTTTTGCCACTGTCCACACATTTTTGCGCGCGCCAATGTAACCTCTGGTTCGTTTTAAAATTTTCTTTCTTCGGTTGCGTGAAGCAACATGATTTACTGATCTGGGCATAATTGTTACTTGTTATGAATGTTAGCGTTTTCGTCAAGCGAAAATCTTTGGAGCATACATTCGGTTAATAAATCGTTAATTAAAAAAGTCGCGATACAAATGTTTATCGTAATCCAAGCAAGCGTTTGATGTTTTTTTCGTCTACTTTGTGAACCGTACCTGTTTGCGTTAGATTGCGTTTTTGTTTTTTTGTCTTTTTCGTTAGAATGTGACTTTTGTACGCATGCTTTCTTTTGATTTTTCCTGTTCCGGTAAGGGCGAACCTCTTTTTGGCACCGGAGTTAGTCTTTATTTTAGGCATATTCCTTTTCCTTTTTTATTTATGTTGTTATTAAAAAATCAAGCCGTTTCTCTATCTACCACTCTAAGCAATAGAATCATAGAACAGTAAGAACGAAAAAGTTCGCAAAGATACTCTTTTTTACGGAATTACCAAAACAAAGGGAATACTTTTTCTTTGAGCCGATAAAAAAGTGGCGATTTGTGCACTGCATTCTCTTATGAAACCCATAAAAACTGTTATCCTCAACACATTGTTTGCTTGACCGATGAAGTTGCCGAAACGCTCCTGCTGTTAGAAGAACAGGAGCGAATTGTAGGAATTGCAAGTTTAGTACGCGTTCATCACGTCGCGCCATTAACGAAAAGCCCCAAGTGGCAACATTTTCCGGTTCGCGTATTGAAAAAATGTTCCACTCAATTCCGACATCATTTCGGCTTCGTTGTGTGGAAAAAATCGATAAAAACGAATTGATACACCGCCAAAGCCGGGGGAAACATAAATGACGTAAAAATGACTTTGTTTTTGAAATTGATGATTCAATTATTCCGCATCCCCGGTTTATAGACACAAGTGAGGGCATTGTCGCACAAGCCAAAATCATTGAACGATGGCATGCTGCACGATAAAAAAACAAGTACTAATTGAACTTACATACATTCACACATAATTACAAGTTTTTTACATATCTGTGCGGTTTCAAAAGAAAAATCTTGTACATTTGCCACTATAAGAATATTAAATCTTTAACAACTTAACAAACTATATGAATACTCTATCCGCACGATTGGCAGCACTTTCGCCTTCACAGACCCTTGCCATGTCGCAAAAAAGTAATGAGCTAAAAGCAAAAGGCATCGATGTAATCAACTTGAGTGTTGGCGAACCCGATTTTCCCACACCAACCCATATAAAGGATGCCGCCAAAAAGGCGATTGACGACAATATCACCTTTTATTCACCTGTTCCCGGTTTCATGGATTTGAGAAAAGCTATCTGCCGGAAACTGAAACAAGAGAATAGCTTAGACTATCAAGAGAATCAGATTGTTGTTTCCAACGGTGCCAAGCAGTCTATTTGTAACACGCTGCTCGCCATCGTAAACAAGGGAGATGAGGTGATTATTCCCGCGCCCTATTGGGTGAGTTATCCCGAGATGGTGAAGTTGGCGGAGGGCTCACCGGTTATTCTTCAAACATCCATTCATGATGAATTTAAGATTACGGCAAAAGCATTGAAAGAGACGATTACAACCAATACAAAAGCCCTTATTTTGTGTTCTCCATCAAACCCGACAGGAAGTGTTTACACAAGAGATGAATTGCGTGCTCTGGCGGAAGTTGTTGCCGCTCATCCGCGGCTATATGTTATTTCCGATGAAATATACGAACATATCCGTTACGAACATGCACATGAAAGCATCGCGCAGTTCGAGGAAATTCGCGATAGAGTAATTATTGTAAACGGCGTGTCAAAAGGATATGCCATGACCGGCTGGCGCATTGGTTGGATTGCCGCGGACGCAAATATTGCGAAGGCATGTCAACTATTGCAAGGGCAATACACTTCGGGAGCAAGCTCTGTTTCTCAAATGGCCGCTTTGGAGGCATATACAGGAGAACAGTCCTGTGTTAGCATGATGCGCAAAGCCTTTGAGCGTCGGCGCGACTTAATTGTTCGCCTTATGTCTGAAATTCCAGGAATAGAGCTAAACAATCCTGCCGGAGCATTTTATTTGTTCCCAAAAATAGATTCTTTTTTGGGGGCCACATACAAAGAAAAAACAATACATTCTTCTACCGATTTGGCGATGTATATTTTGGAAGAAGCGCATGTGGCTTGCGTCGCGGGTGACGCTTTTGGCGCGCCCGAATATATCCGGTTATCCTATGCCACCTCCGATGAGAATATAATCGAAGCGGTGGCTCGCCTTAAAAAGGCTTTGGATAAACTCTCGGTTGATGAATAAAAGAGGAATGGATTTGCCTGCTTCGCTAAATATCTCGGAAGATAAAGGCAAGAAATAGAAATAAAACAACGGGTGAAAAATTGCAAATATTTTCACCCGTTTTATCTTTTTTTTGAGACTACAAACGTTTGTCCAATAGTGCCTGTTCTTAGAAACCCGCTTTTATCATTGCCGTTATCATTACCGGGAAATGGTCTGACGGAAATCGTCCGTAAGGCATTTCGTTCAATACGCCATATTTTTCGACGGCGATGTTTTCCGTTACCCAAATATAATCGATGCGATCGGAGCAAGAACTTGCGGGATTAAAGCCAGTGAATGTTCCCGTTGTTCCGTAAGGTGGCTGTGCCGTTACCACATATGAGTCAAATAGTTTTTCACTTTCTGATAGGATGCGAATCGGCTCTTGTTCGGGAGTGGCATTAAAGTCGCCGGTACAGAAAACGGGGGTGTCGCCCGCGATTTCTTCAATTTTTTGTAGCAGGAGCAGCGACGAGTTTTTGCGTGCAATGTGTCCTTCGTGATCGAAATGCGAATTGAAGAAGAAAAACACGTTACCCGAAACGCGGTCTTTAAACTTTCCCCACGAGCAAATACGATTGCAGCATGTGGCATCCCAGCCTTTCCCGGGAACATCGGGACGTTCAGAATACCAAAAATCCCCTTTATCCAATAGCTCGAAACGCTCTTTTTTGTAAAAAATAGCCGAGTGCTCGTCACCGGTTTTTCCATCTCCGCGTCCTACCCCGATATAGGCATATTCTTCCAATTCAAGAAGATCTTGCAATTGGTGATAAAACCCCTCTTGCGTACCAAAAATATCAAAATCGTGAAAACGAATCAATCCCTTAACCAACTCTTTGCGGTGTGGCCATGCGTTGAGCTTGTCGTCAGGATTGTCCATGCGCAGATTGAAAGTAGCTACGGTAAGATTACACGCGCAGTGCTGCTGCGAAGTTGCTTCCGAAATAAAAAAGAGCGAAGCAAACATCAATAAAAAAAGTCTCTTCATAATGCATATAATTATAGTGTTATTGGTCGTTTTGCAAAAGTACATGATTATTGGTTGAAAACCTTGCGGAGCAATAAAAAAATATCAGCAATTCCCTGTTTTGTTTTGGTTTGTAAGGAATGAAGAGCATTCTGCTATGAATTGTTGGGGTTCTTTAAGGAATGAGGGGCATTCCAATATGAATCGTTATGGTTCTTTAAGGAATGAGGGGCATTCCAATATGAACCGTTATGGTTCTTTAAGGAATAAGGGGTGTTCCGGCGCGAATTGTTATTATTCCTTAAGGAATGGAGAGCATTCTGCTGTGCCTGGTGTTGATTCCTTAAGGAATGAAGAATATTCTACAAAAAACAGCCTCATTTATTGAAGAAACATACCTATACCAACTCGAACGTAGTTTTGCTTCAAGAAAACAAGGATATTTTAAGTTCGAATCGTCACCGCTGCCCCAATACACAAGTTTGTTGGGGGTGTTTCATTGCTATTTTTCAATTTATTGCTACCTTTGCATCCTAATTTTCAATATGGTGTAAAATCGCGTTATGAAGAATAAATTTGCCGAATACAATCAACTAAACCTTTCAGAGGTTAACAAAGAAATGCTTAAAGAGTGGGACAAGAAAGACCTGTTCGCGAAGAGTCTGGAAATTCGCCAAGCAAGTCCCGCGTTTGTTTTTTATGAAGGACCGCCGTCGGCAAACGGAATGCCGGGTATCCATCACGTAATCGCACGAAGCATTAAAGATATTTTTTGTCGCTACAAAACCATGAAAGGTTTTTTGGTAAATCGAAAAGCCGGTTGGGATACGCATGGCTTGCCGGTTGAGCTTGGCGTAGAGAAATCGCTCGGAATCACAAAAGAAGACATCGGAAAAAATATTTCCGTAGAAGAATACAACGCCGCGTGTCGCACCGAAGTGATGAAATACACCAAAGAGTGGGAAGACCTCACTCGAAAAATGGGATATTGGGTGGATATGAGCAATCCCTATATCACCTACGACAACCGTTATATCGAAACACTGTGGTATCTGCTCAAAGATTTGTATCAAAAGGGATATCTCTACAAAGGCTACACCATTCAGCCCTATTCGCCCGCGGCGGGAACAGGTTTGAGCACACACGAATTGAACCAACCCGGATGCTATCGCGATGTGAAAGATACCACATGCACGGCTCAGTTTAAAATAAAAAAGCCACTGCCTGAAATGTCCGAGTTTGGCGAAGCATTTTTCTTGGCATGGACAACCACGCCGTGGACATTGCCGTCGAACGTCTTGTTGGCGGTTGGTGCCAATATCGAATATGTAGCGGTGCAAACCTATAATCAATACACCGGCAAACCGATTACGGTGGTGCTGGCAAAAAGTTTGCTGAACGCCTACTTCCCTGAGAAAAATGCCAAATTATCGCTTGATGATTACAAAGAAGGCGATAAAAACGTTCCTTTCCGTGTGCTCAACCGAGTGTGGGAAGGTGATGATTTGGCAGGCATGGAATATGAACAGTTGATCCCCTGGGTAAAAGCCTCCGACAATGCTTTCCGCGTCATTACAGGCGATTTTGTGACGACCGAAGATGGAACCGGAATTGTGCATATCGCGCCGACTTTTGGCGCGGACGACGCGCGCGTGGGAAAAGAAAACGATGTGCCGGGATTGACACTTGTCGATAAAGACGGCAACATCCGTCCGATGGTGGATTTGACAGGGAAATATTACCGCACGGAAGAGCTCGACCCGGAATTTGTGAAAAACAACATCAATCTCGAATTATATCGTGAATACGCGGGACGATTTGTTAAAAACGCGTATGATGAATCGCTCACTGAAAACGATGCCACGCTCGACGTGGATATCAGTGTGATGCTGAAAATGCAAAATCGCGCTTTCCGTATAGAAAAGCACGTGCATAACTATCCGCACTGCTGGCGTACGGACAAACCCGTGCTTTATTATCCGCTGGATAGTTGGTTTATCCGCACAACAGCATGCAAAGAGCGACTTATCGAACTGAATAAAACCATCAACTGGAAACCTCAATCCACCGGAACGGGGCGTTTCGGCAAATGGTTGGAAAATCTGCAAGATTGGAATCTTAGCCGCAGTCGATATTGGGGAACGCCGCTGCCCATCTGGCGCACCGAGGATGGAAAAGAAGAAAAATGCATCGGCTCGGTTAGCGAATTGATGCAAGAGATGAAAAAATCAATCGCTGCCGGTGTGATGAACACACTTCCGTGGAAAGATATCGACTTGGACGCGGCACCGGATTATGATAAAATTGATTTGCATCGTCCTTATGTTGATCATATCGTGCTGGTTTCCGACAGCGGAAAACCGATGAAGCGCGAACTCGATTTGATTGATGTGTGGTTCGATAGCGGCGCCATGCCGTTTGCGCAATTTCATTATCCATTCTCGACAAAAAGCCTATCCCAACCCCTTTCCAAAGGAAAGGGCTTAGAGGAAAAACCCGGTTATATGACGGCTGACCCGGCTATCAAATCACGCACTTCCATTTCCCCCCTTCCTTCGGAAGGGGTCGGGGGTAGGCTATTTCCTGCCGACTTTATCGCCGAAGGCGTCGATCAGACACGCGGATGGTTTTTCACGCTGCACGCCATTTCCACAATGGTCAAAGACAGTGTGGCGTTTAAAAATGTGATTTCAAACGGATTGGTACTCGATAAAAACGGCAATAAAATGTCCAAACGATTAGGAAATGCCGTTGACCCGTTTTCGACGATTGAGAAATATGGTTCCGATCCGCTGCGCTGGTACATGATTACGAACGCGTCGCCGTGGGATAATCTCAAATTCGATTTGGATGGCGTGGAAGAAGCGCGTCGCAAATTTTTTGGCACGCTGTACAACACCTATTCATTTTTCGCGCTCTATGCCAATGTGGATGATTACCACAATCAATTTCGTGAAATAGAATACGGTAAACGTCCCGAAATTGACCGATGGATTTTGTCGGTTTTGAACAGTTTGATAAAAACCGTGGATGAAGCGTTTGACGCTTACGAGCCGACCAAAGCCGGACGTGCCATTACCGATTTTGTGAACGACAATCTCAGCAACTGGTATGTTCGCCTCAATCGCAAACGTTTCTGGGGCGGCGAAATGACAGACGATAAACTATCGGCATACCAAACGCTTTACACATGTTTGGTGACTGTGACAAAACTGATGGCGCCGATCGCGCCATTTTATGCCGACAAACTTTTCATGGATTTGACTTCGGTAACCGAACCGGGAAAATATGAATCGGTGCATCTCGTTGATTTTCCCAAAGCGGATGATGCCTGTATCGACACGCGGCTCGAAGAGCAAATGTATCTGGCGCAAGCCGCGTCATCCATCGTGTTGGCATTGCGTCGCAAAGTGAATATCAAAGTGCGTCAGCCACTGTCGCAAATAATGATTCCCGTTGCCGATGATACACAAAAAACGCATATAGAAGCGGTGAAATCGCTTATTTTGAGCGAAGTGAACGTAAAAGACCTGAACTTTGTGGATTCCGCAAGCGGCATCCTCGTAAAACGCGTGAAACCCGATTTCAAAAAACTTGGTCCGCGCTACGGAAAAGTGATGAAACAACTTGCCGGCACCATTCAGAAAATGTCCCAAGACGACATCAATACGTTGGAACGTACCGGCACATTCGCATTTGATATCGACGGACAAAAAATAGAAATTGTCAGCGACGATGTGGAAATTATTTCCGAAGACATTCCCGGCTGGTTGGTAGGCAACGAAGGACGTTTGACCGTCGCGCTCGACATCACCATCACCGACGCGTTGCGCAAAGAAGGCGTCGCCCGTGAATTGGTCAATCGTATTCAAAATTTGCGCAAAGCGAAAAATTTTGAAATCACCGACCGCATTATCGTTAAAATATCTTCCAATGCGCAGTTTGATGATGCCATTCGCGATTTTTCGGACTATATCAAAGCACAAGTGCTTGCCGATTCTATTGAGATTGTGAGTGAAAAACTAGAAGATCCCATTGATATCGATGAACAACCTTTAACTATTCAGATTCAAAAAAAGGATTGAAGTTGTTTGTTTTATGTGTATCTTTGCGAAAACTAAAATATAAACAGAAAAGAAAATATCTTTTATAGATTTATAATCATCAAGAAGTTATGAACACTTCTTATAACGAAGAAGAAACAGATAATATTATGAAAGAAAAGACAAGATATTCGGATGAAGAGCTGGAAGAATTTCGTGCCATAATCAACGAAAAGCTTGAAAAAGCTAAACTGGAATATGAAAATTATCGTGCAGCCGTGATGAACGCCGATGGAAACGATACAGTAGATACTTCGCCTACCTTCAAAGTGATGGAAGAGGGCGCGTCGACTTTATCGAAAGAAGAAGCCGGACGACTGGCGCAGCGCCAAATGAAGTTCGTGCAAAACTTGCAAGCCGCTTTGGTTCGTATCGAAAATGGCACGTATGGCATATGCCGCGAGACCGGAAAACTTATTCCCAAAGAGCGTCTTCGCGCTGTGCCGCATGCCACACTAAGCATTGAAGCAAAAGAAAAGAAAAGGAAATAATGGACAGGGCATTTTTTTCGCTATCAACACACAAGGAGGTCTCTCCTATTCCAATTTCCACATTCATTTGTTGTATATGAAAAATACCACAAAAAAGGGACTGGTAGCCGTTTTTGTTGTCTTCATGGTGCTGCTCATCGACCAACTGTCGAAAATATGGGTTAAGACACACATGTCGCTGCGGCAAGAATTTAATGTAATCGGCGATTGGTTTCGCATCTATTTTGTCGAAAATAATGGCATGGCATTTGGCATCGAAGCCGGCGGAAAACTTTTTCTCACCCTGTTTCGCATTGTGGCAGCTGTCTTTATTATCATCTATTTGAGAAAACTTGTAAAACAAAACTACAAAACACCCTTTATTGCCTGCATCGCTTTGGTGTTGGCAGGAGCCACGGGAAACATCATCGATAGCATCTTTTACGGCATGATATTTGAGCCGAGCTACGAAGGCTTTGTCGCCTCGTTTGTGCCTTGGGGCGAAGGCTACGCATCCCTGTTTCATGGCAAGGTGGTTGATATGTTCTTCTTCCCCATTTGGACAAAAACGTTGCCTAATGGCACAGAAAATGTTATCTTCTTCAAATTTATCTTTAACGTTGCCGATGCCGCTATTTCCGTGGGGAGTGCACTCATTCTTATTTTTTATCGACAAACTTTGTCGCATTCGCTTCTTTCCGAAAAGGAAAGAAACCGTTTAAAAATAGCCGAACAGGCCAAAGAAAATCCTCGTGAAACATAAAATTGTTGCATATCTTCTCGTTTTTATGAGCTTGACCATGGTAATGCCTTCTTGTCAGGATAGAGACAAAACCGTGTTGAGCAGAAAAAAAATGGAGCAGGTGATGTATGATGTATATATTGCCGAGGCGACTATTGAGAACGATTATCATCAATTTGACACACCGGAAAAGAAAGAGGCCTACATCCATGAAGTATTTAAAAAGCATCACATAACGCAAGCCGATTGGGATACTTCGCTGGCATGGTACTCTGACAATATTTCCATCTATCTTAAAATAAATGATTCCGTGAAGTCACGCATACAAAAGGAGATGCAACACATTGAGAAAAAGTTAAACTCCTGGCGTGAACAAGAACAAGAGATGAGGCAGCGGGTCTTTTCGGAATCCTATATTCCCACGACACATTCGTTTGCATCGGGCGTGTTTAATAATTTAAGGTTTCGTTTAGATTCCGGTCAAATTGTTGAGCGCATTCCCGATAGCACGTTTGCATTTTCGTTTAATGTTATCGGAATGCCCTCCGATACACTGCCGATATTACGCTCCTTATTGGTGTTAGAATATGGCGATACCACTATCTATAAAACCATCGCCATTACCGAGAATAGAAACTATCACATTTCGGCATCAAAATACATCGACAAAGACACCATTCGTGAATTGTGCGGTTTTGTGCATCTCAACCGACCGGTGGGAAATACCCATATCCTGCTTTACAACATCGCTTTGGGGGCGGACAGTATCAAACACTCGGCAACCACTGTGCCGGAAAAAATATCTGAAATAGAGATGCCGAGACAATTGATGAAAGACGAAGGAGAAAAATAGAATAAATAGGATAAGTTATGAAAAAACAATATATTAAATGCGTAATTTATCCTGAAAATGATTATCTTTGTTCACATCTTTTATCGCAAAGCTCATATATGGCATAAGAGAAAGATTTTTTTAGAGTAAATCAAAAATAAAACCACAAAATATAATTATCAATATCATAATAATTTTTTAATGACAAATGGAAAAAAAGAGAGTTTACACATTTGGAAATGGAGCAGCTGAAGGTCGCGCCGATATGAAAAATCTGCTGGGCGGCAAAGGAGCTAATTTAGCGGAAATGAATTTAATCGGTGTGCCGGTTCCCCCCGGATTCACCATCACTACCGAAGTCTGTGCGGAATACAACAAACTTGGTAAGGAGTATGTGACTCGCGTTTTAAAAGACGAAGTAGAGAGTGCCATCGCGCAGATCGAAGAACAGACCAACACGAAGTTTGGCGACAAAAACAATCCCTGTTTGGTATCCGTTCGTTCCGGCGCGCGAGTTTCGATGCCGGGTATGATGGACACCGTCCTCAATCTTGGATTGAATGATGATGCCGTTGAAGGCATTGCAAAAAAATCGGGCAACGAACGTTTTGCTTGGGACTCTTACCGCCGTTTCGTACAAATGTACGGAGATGTGGTACTAGGCATGAAACCGGAAAGCAAAGAAGACATCGACCCCTTCGAAGAGATCATGGAAAACATGAAAGAAGCCAAAGGCATCACTTTGGACACCGAATTTACGGTGGATGATTTGAAAGAACTTGTTAAGCGTTTTAAAACGGCTGTTAAGGAACGCACAGGAAATGACTTCCCGGTAAATCCATGGGATCAGCTCTGGGGTGCTATCTGTGCTGTTTTTGACAGTTGGATGAACGAGCGTGCCATTCTCTATCGTAAGATGAACAATTTCCCCGAAGAGTGGGGAACGGCCGTAAACGTACAAGCCATGGTCTATGGAAACATGGGAAAAACATCCGCCACTGGTGTTGCCTTCACACGCGATGCCGCCACAGGCGAAAATATATTCAATGGAGAATACCTCATTGATGCACAAGGAGAAGACGTGGTTGCCGGCGTGCGTACACCTCAACAAATCACATTGGAAGGCTCAAAGCGTTGGGCAAAAATGCAAGGGATTTCCGAAGCGGAGCGAGCAGCCAAGTTCCCATCTCTCGAAGAAGCGATGCCCGCTTGTGCAAAAGAACTTATTGACCTGCAACAAAAGTTGGAAGACTACTTTAAAGACATGCAAGACTTGGAGTTTACCATTCAAGACGGTAAACTGTGGATTTTGCAAACACGCAACGGAAAACGTACCGGTGCCGCTATGGTGAAAATTGCCATTGATATGCTTCACGAAGGATATATCGACGAAAAAACAGCTTTGAAACGTTGCGAAGCGGAGAAGTTGGATGAATTGCTTCACCCCATTTTCGATAAAAAAGCATTGGCCGCCGCAACGCCTTTAACACATGGTTTGCCTGCATCACCCGGTGCTGCGGCAGGACAAATTGTTTTTCATGCTGACGAAGCAGAAGAGTGGAGCAACGAGGGCAAAAAAGTGATTCTCTGCCGTATTGAAACATCACCCGAAGACTTGCGCGGAATGAATGTGGCACAAGGCATCCTCACCGCACGCGGCGGGATGACATCACATGCAGCGGTTGTGGCGAGAGGTATGGGCAAATGCTGTGTTTCCGCAGCCAACAACTTGATTATAGATTATAAAACGCGCTCAATGACCATCAACGGAAAAGAACTGAAACAGGGCGATTGGATTTCTCTTGATGGAACTACCGGGAATGTCTATGCCGGAGAGATTGAGACACAAGATGCCGATTTTGGTGACGACTTTGCCGAATTGATGTCACTCGCCGATAAATACACCCGTATGGATGTTCGCACAAATGCCGATACACCTCGCGATGCAAAAGCTGCTCGCAACTTTGGTGCAAAAGGAATTGGATTGTGCCGTACGGAACATATGTTCTTCGAAGAAGATAAAATTGTACCGATGCGCGAAATGATTCTTGCCAAAGATGAGGATGGACGACGGAAGGCACTGTTCAAACTTCTTCCGCTGCAAAAAGCCGACTTCAAAGGAATATTTTCCGCAATGGATGGATTCCCGGTAACAGTGCGCCTGTTAGACCCGCCCTTGCATGAGTTTGTTCCCCACGACGAAAAAGGACAAGAAGAGATGGCGCAGGTAATGGGTATCCCATTCAAAGAGATTCACGACCGAGTGGAAGGACTTCTTGAAGCCAATCCAATGTTGGGATTGCGTGGTTGCCGTCTTGGAAACCTCTATCCTGAAATCACGGAAATGCAGACACGTGCCATCATTGAGGCCGCTTTGGAACTGAAAAAAGAAGGTATTAAGGCCATCCCGGAAATTATGGTGCCTCTCACGGGTATTGTGCACGAATTTAAAGCACAAAAGAATATCATCGAAACAACCATTCAAAAGGTATTCTCGGAGTTTAGCGATTCCATAGAGTATAAGATTGGAACAATGATTGAAATTCCGCGTGCCGCACTCACCGCTCATAAAATTGCCGAAGAAGCGAACTTCTTCTCGTTCGGAACGAACGACCTTACGCAGATGACTTTTGGCTATAGCCGCGATGATGTAGCAAAATTCTTGCCTATGTATATCAGCAAAGGTATTTTGAAGCAAGACCCCTTTGCGGTGCTTGACCAAAATGGTGTGGGACAGCTCGTTAGAATGGCTACGGTGAAAGGACGCGAAGTAGATCCTACATTAAAATGCGGTATTTGCGGCGAACATGGGGGCGAACCTTCTTCTGTGAAATTCTGCCACAGCGTAGGACTCAACTATGTTTCTTGCTCGCCGTTCCGTGTGCCTATTGCCAGACTTGCGGCAGCACAAGCGGCTATTGAGGGGTAGAACATCACCTTCTTCAACTAACAAGGTTGAGATAGATTGACATATATGGAATCAAAGCCGTTGCAGAGCAACGGCTTTGATTCTTATAGATACCTCTTTTTTCGCCCAAAAGACACGTTGCATTGTCCAATTAACCCCTTCTTGTTGCTTTATAACTACTTTTAATACTCCATGAGTTGGCAGATAAAGCTATTATCACTAATTTTACACCCAATATGCATAAAAACGAACAATCGAAAATGAAACTCTTTATCAAAGGAATCCTTTTTGTGGCAACACTATTTGCTGTGAATCAGAATATTGCTTCGCAAGAACGCCTCATCGACGAAATTGTGTGGGTGGTAGGTGACGAAGCCATTTTAAAATCGGAAGTGGAAGAATATCGCAAGGAATTGCTTATACAAAATCAGCGTATCGAGGGTGATCCATACTGTTTCATTCCCGAGCAAATTGCCATTAACAAGCTTTTTCTCGATCAAGCAAAGCTCGACAGCATTCAGGTAAAAGATGCCGACATCAACCGACAGTTGGAATTTTATATGAATCAATATATAGCCTCTGTGGGTTCGGTGGAGCGAATGGAAGAGTATTGGGGGAAAAATATCACAGAAATACGCGAAGATTTGCGCAACAGCCTTGTCGAACAACAGCTTAGAGATGGGGTGCGCGAAAAACATTTTTCAAATGTAAACCTCACACCGTCCGAGATTCGTAAGTATTACAACGATTTACCACAAGATAGTTTGCCATTTATTCCCACCACTTTGGAATTGCAGATTATTACGGTGGAGCCAAAAATCCCGTTGGCTGAAATCGACAAAGTGAAAACCCGACTTAGGGAGTTTACCGACCAAATCAACAGGGGAGAAAAAGAGTTCCAAACGCTTGCGCTGCTCTATTCAGAAGACAATACAGCAGTGCGTGGTGGAGAGTTAGGATTCATGTCGCGCGCTACGCTCGATCCCAATTTTGCCAATGTAGCATTTTCGCTTCGCGATCCTAAAAAAGTCTCAAACGTTGTGGAAAGCGAATTTGGATACCATATCATTCAGTTGATTGAGAGCCGTGGCGACAGAGCCAATTTTAGACATATCCTTTTGAAGCCGAAAGTGCCACAAGAATCGTTGGATACGGCATTGATACGTCTCGATTCCATTCGAACAAAAATTGTAAACACAGAGTTTTCGTTTGATGAAGGTGCCACGTTCCTATCCTATGATAAGGATACGCGCAATAATAAAGGAATTATGGTAAACCACCGCTCGGAGAGAAACTATGGCACGCCACGTTTTGAATTGAGTGAACTCAATCCTGATATTGCACGCGAAGTGGGAGGAATGAACGTGGGAGAGATTTCGAAGCCTTTTGTGATGACAAACGACAAGGGACGAAAAGTGACTGCCATCGTAAAAATCACACATCGCAACGAGGGACACAAAGCCAACATCAACAGCGATTATCAAATTATAAAAGAAAAAGCCGAAAATGCCAAACGAAATGAGTTGATGGATGAATGGATACATGAAAAAATACAGAAAACATATGTCCGGATCGACCCGGCATGGAGAGGCTGCGATTTTAAATACAAAGGATGGTTGAAGTAGGTGTACGTCCTTGCAAAACAATATGAAAATAAATCCACATTCGCCCACAATCGTTGTTTTCTTTCTATCCCTCTTTTTTGCCATTTCGGCAAAAGGGAGTATGTTTGCGTCATTACCACAACAACTTCCTGCTGATACCGTTACATACGTGGAGCTGAAAAAGGCGGGTGAGTTGCGAAAGCGAGAAGGATTTGAGGCACAGATATTTATCGATGATGTGGTTTTTTATCACGAGGGTGCTTTTATGTATTGCGACAGCGCCTATCTTTACAAAGAGACAAACACGTTTGAAGCGTTCAGTAATGTGCGCATGGAACAAGGCGACACTATTTTTGTGTATGGCGACTATCTTCATTATGATGGAAATACGCAATTGGCTCGTTTGAGAAATAATATCCGAATGGAAGATAAAAATGCCACGCTTTTTACCGATAGCCTTAATTACGACAGACTTCAAAATCTTGGCTATTACTTCGAAGGCGGCTTGTTGGTGGATGAAAAAAACGAGCTCACGTCATTTTGGGGACAATACAATCCCGAAAGTAAAGAGGCCCTTTTCAGCGATAGCGTAAAGCTGATTAATCCTGATTACACCATTTTTTCGGACACGTTAAAATATAACACCGAAACAAAGATTGCAGACATCTTAGGTCCTTCGGTTATCCGTTCCGACAGCGGATTTATTCACACCACACGTGGTTGGTACAACACCACAACAGATGATGCCCACCTGTACGATCGTTCAGAAATATTTAGCAAAGACAGCACAAAACTTCTCACCGGTGACACCATTCACTATAATCGACAAAATGGCATAGGAGAAGTTTATGGACATATGTTGCTCAACGATATGGAAAAAAGAGCCATCTTGAACGGGAATTATGGATTTTATAACGAACAAACCGAATATGGTTTGGCCACCGATTCGGCCTATGTGATAGATTACTCACAGAGCGACAGCCTTTTTTTGCATGGCGATAGCCTCATTATGCAGTCCGATTCAATTTATCGCGATATACATGCATTTCGCAATGTGCGATTTTATCGCCACGAGATGCAAGGCCTTTGTGACTCAATGCACTATTCATCGCGCGACTCTGTTTTGCATCTCGTGGGAGAACCGGTTATTTGGAATGAAGCCAATCAGGTGTTAGGAGATAAAATAGAGATACTTCTCAACGACTCTACCATCGAAAAGGTCGATATAAAAAACTTTGCGCTCGCCATTCAATACCGAAATGTGCCCGACCAATAC
>JAEZZZ010000005.1 GCA_023418255.1 Bacteroidota bacterium | reverse complement strand
CTCCGGAACCCTCACTTTTTGATTGATGGGGGCTTGGTTCTCTGAAATGAAAGTCTCAATCGCGAAAAATCTGCGATTCAGACAACTGATTTTACACTTTTATAGTTTTAGCGGACAGCAATAATTTGTAATGAAAAAGAGAAATTCTCAGTTTTTTATTTTCCTGTCGGCAAGACTGATTACCGCGATGGTGGATTTTGAGATACTCAAGAGAAAGCTATTTGGAAAGTTTTATCCGCCAATAAAGGCTATCTTTCAGAAAATCTGCTTGAAATTCTTTTGATCAGGGCATACATATCCGTTACCGAATTAAAACCAAGTATGAAGAATTGCTTGATGATTTTTTCGACAAAATAATGCTCCTAAAACGATATATTATCGAGATAATTAACGATAAATCAAAAAATATTTGCGATATCGAATATTGTCGTCATAGCAGCATTCATAACTTTTTAATGAACTTGATTGCCGCTTTGGGTTCTTATTGTTTTATTATCAAGAAACCGGCTATTCGATTTGGCAGAACAGACCAAAAAAGTCTATTAGTGCTGTTTCTTTGAATTATTGTTTGTTTTTTCTATAACTTTTAATGAGTAAAAGTTATATGCGATTATCCAATATTTCTTAAAAAAAAATATTGCTGTCCGGTAAAAACGGCAAAATCCAATATCTAACATAAACACAATAAGCTACATTCTTGTTGCAAAGAAGGCTTATCTGTTTGTGCTGTTTTTTTCCTTTCTCGCGTCTATTAAACTTTCATTTCTTCCAGATAGCCCGCTATTTGATGCGAAACGAAAGACCAAATTCATCAAAAATGATTACAAAACATTGAATAAAAAATTCAAAACCGCTTCTAATTAAGTTATCCGAACATCGGCTGCCCGATAATCCGATAAAATGTATACTTTTGTTTATCTTTAATTATTTAATGCATAAAGGCACAAATAATCCACCGCCTTTCATAAAACAAGACGCTAAACTTAGCACATTAACTCGGGTTTAAACACTATATTACATTGAACAGACGTTAGTTTAATAATATGCGGCATCTGCCGACACTCAACGGCATCATATTCTCATCGAAGTGAATCTAACAGTTTTTCCAACGAATATTCATCGGCGATATAGACGTCGCGTGCCTTGCTGCCTTGTGCGGGGCCTACAATACCTGCCGCCTCAATTTGGTCCATCAAGCGCCCCGCACGGTTATAACCTATTGAGAATTTACGTTGAATAAGCGACGTTGATCCTTGCTGATGCACTACAACAAGGCGTGCCGCTTCTTCGAAAAGCACATCGCGCTCACTCATATCCATCGAACCTGTTTTGTCGTCGCTTTCGGTAATCACTTCGGGCAGTGCAAAAGCGCTTTCGTATCCGTTTTGTTGTCCGATGTATTGTGCAATCTGTTCCACTTCGGGCGTATCCACAAAAGCACATTGTATTCGTATCAAATTGGCTCCTTGTGAAAAGAGCATATCGCCACGACCAATGAGCTGATTGGCTCCGTTCATGTCAAGAATGGTGCGTGAGTCGATACTGGACGTAACTCGGAACGCCATGCGTGCCGGGAAGTTGGCCTTGATGGTTCCGGTTATGATATTGGTGGTGGGGCGTTGCGTGGCTATCACCATGTGCATTCCCACGGCACGCGCTTTTTGCGCGATGCGCGCGATGGGCATCTCAATCTCTTTTCCGGCGGTCATAATCAAATCACCAAATTCGTCGATAACCACCACAATATATGGCAGGTATCGGTGCCCATTGGCAGGATTGAGCTTCCGCTTAATAAACTTCTCGTTGTACTCTTTAATAGAGCGGACTTTGGCACGCATCAGCAGTTCGTATCGGTCGTCCATCTCTTTGGTAAGCGAGTTCAGAGTTTGCGTTACTTTGGTCACGTCGGTGATGATGGCTTTTTCTTCGTCGGGGAGCTTGGCAAGATAGTGCCGTTCTATGGTCGAGTAGATATTGAATTCTACCATTTTGGGGTCAACCAACACCATTTTCATTTCTGATGGGTGCTTTTTGTAGAGCAAAGATGTAATGATGGCGTTCAATCCTACTGACTTACCTTGTCCGGTAGCACCGGCTACGAGCAAGTGGGGCATTTTAGCCAAGTCAAAGATGAAAACTTCATTCGTGATGGTTTTCCCCAATGCAACGGGAAGGTCGTACGTACATTCTTGAAATTTCTTTGACGAAATCACCGATTGCATCGACACAATTTGCGGGTCCTTATTGGGTACCTCTATTCCGACAGTTCCTTTACCCGGCATAGGGGCAATGATACGAATTCCCAGAGCCGAAAGGCTTAGCGCGATATCGTCTTCTAAGTTTCGTATTTTTGAAATGCGCACTCCCGCTTGTGGCACAATCTCATAGAGCGTGATGGTGGGGCCGACAGTGGCTTTTATCGATTTTATTTCGATACCGTAGTTATGCAGCGTTTTTATGATCCTGTTTTTGTTTTCATTCTGTTCGTCCATATCCACCTCTTTGTTGGATGTGTCGTACATTTTCAGCAAATCAAGAGAGGGGAATTCAAATGAAGACAAATCTTTTTTGGGGTCATACTCTTCTATCTCTTCCCCCCCCTCTTCTTGTCCATTTTCTTCGGATAGTTCATTTTTCACGACCATTGCATTAGTTCGTGCTCCACTAACAACCTCCTCTTCTTTTGGCACAATGATTTCGAAGTCACTTGTTTCATTCTTTTGCCTATCCATCATCTTTTTAAGGGGTGGTTCTTCAGTTGTGTCAAATAGCTTCTCTTTTGTTTGAGATGATGAGTGGATATCGGCATCTTCTTCCTCAACGTGTGTTGATTTTTTATTTTTTCGCAGGCGTAAAATCAGCCTTTTTACCCATGACGTTTTTTTTTCGTTTCCCGATGAGCATGTATCATAGTCATTCGGCAATGCTTTCCCTTGCTTCTCGTCGTCGGATCTTTCGCACGTAAGGGTGTTTTGTATTTTGTATATTGAATTTTTTCGCAGCAGGACAACGATGATGAGAATAAAAAGAAGGATAAGTAATGTCATGCCCGGCCACCCGATAGAACTTTCTAACAGACTCTCTATTTGAGTGCCGTGTGCGCCTCCCCAATTGATATGACTCAGAGGGAACATTTTTCCCAAAACAAATGCACTGGCAAGGGAACCTCCAACGATTGTTAATGCTGTTACTACAAAGGTTTTGAAAAAAGCGAGCTTTGCGACATTCATAAACCGTAATCCCAGATAAATAACGAATAATGGAATGAACACTGAAAAAATACCGAACCATTCGTTTACAATCGTTTCGGCTATTTTTGCCCCTCCGGCACCTGTCCAGTTATCAATTATGAGTGTTTTATCATTTATCAGTTCAAAAAATGATTTATTCAGTACTTTGCTTTGGTCGGACGCTCCCGTAAAAAAGAAGGAGATGATAGCCATCAAAATGAATATTCCGAAAAAAGCAACTATTACACCAAAGATAAAATGGGATCGCTCACTTTTGAGAAACTCCATAATTTTGTTTTCTTTCTTGCGAGCAGCGGATGCCGACTTCTTTTTTCTTAACTTTTTTGCCATAAACATATCGTTTCGCTATTGTGCTATCGACACAATAGGAATCTTTTATAAGATGTTTCAAATATATCGTTGCAAAAATAGTAAAAAGATACTAAGATATAAAGTTTTGTGAGATACTATTTTGAACGTAGAAAGAAACGACGTCCCATTAACAAATAACAGCTCTGCATATCTTGTTGGACCGCTCTGTGAAAGGAAGGATATAAAAAAGCCTCTTTTGACTTGAATGCAAATACAAAAGAAGCTTTTATGTGTGAATTACTTGGTAGAAATCTTTGATTTTGGAAAATTATTTCTCTTTGGCACTCACCAAATAGATACCACCAACCAAAGCCACTACGGCAGCTCCAATCTCTACATAGGCAATCTCTTTACCGCCCTTGTCATCAGCCGAAAGTTCCAGACCTAATATTTCTATTGAATTTGAGCTCTTTTTTAGCCCTTTAATGCCAAAATAACCGAGCAATACAGCTCCTACGATAAGGGCAATTCCAATGATTTTTTTCGTCATGTCGTGATTTTTTTTTTAATAATTACAATTACTTTACAGTTCTCAATAGGCTATTAAAACTAGAACAACGTATCGCGACAAATTGTTCTGCGAAAGTGAAATTCATATATAAAAAGCCCGCGAAATCGCTTCGCAGGCTTTTTCAGTTAACACAATCTTCATGAAACAAACTACACTATCGAGTTGATTGCAGATTGATAATCCGGCTCTTGTGCAATCTCAGGAACCAGTTCCTTATATATCACTTTTCCTTCCGGATTGATAACAACAACGGCGCGAGCTAAGAGTCCTCTTAGTCCTCCATCGGTCATCAACACTCCATAATCTTTACCAAAATCGGTATCTCTAAAAACCGATAACGAAACGACGTTATCAATACCTTCGGCACTGCAAAAGCGTCCGGCAGCAAATGGCAAGTCAGCGGAAATGCATAATACCACTGTGTTGTTTTTATCGGCAGCCTCTTTATTGAATCGGCGCACCGATGCGGCACAAATACCGGTATCTAAACTCGGAAAAATGTTTAATATTACATTTCTCCCTTTAAAGTCCGACAAGCTTACTTCGGACAAATCACTTTTTACCAATGTAAAGTTTGGCGCTTTTTCTCCTTTGGCCGGAAGTGCCCCGTATGTTTTTACGGGATTACCTTTAAATGTAATTTTTGCCATATTCGTGAATAAAAAATTATTTATATCAATTCCAAATAAAATAAATATATAGATGCTGTTGTAACTATTCATTAAACAACCTGTTTCCCTAAATGTTCATTATAAAATATGATTTAACCCGCATTATTCATGAAGAACACTTTCCATTTTCTTTGCCCCTCTTTTCCTCTGTGGGATGAATGGTTTTACTATTTTCTAATCCGATGATTGTTTTTTGAACGTTTCTTACTCCGCAAAA
>JAEZZZ010000003.1 GCA_023418255.1 Bacteroidota bacterium | reverse complement strand
CTCCGGAACCCTCACTTTTTGATTGATGGGGGCTTGGTTCTCTGAAATGAAAGTCTCAATCGCGAAAAATCTGCGATTCAGACAACTGATTTTACACTTTTATAGTTTTAGCGGACAGCAATAATTTTGAAACTCGTTTTGAGGATGGAATTTCCGAAATCAAAAACAACTTTAGTAACGTGCAAACCAACTTCTACGGAAACAACAGCAACCGAACTCTTATTTTAAGCCCCGTGGTAGATGTTTATTATTGGAAATCTTTGCCCGGTAACAGCGAAATATTGGCAAACGTGGTGGGGACAATGTTTAATACTTCGGTAAAAAACAACGCATACGAATATCTCACTTCCGATAACAGCCAAACGTTGAAAGACGAGATGAAACTCGAAAACCGCAAGCAATCGCTTATCGGCGAGTTGGCATACACCAAAAAAATTGCATTGAATAGTTGGAACTCGGGTTATCGCTTAGACGCAAGTTGGTTAAATTCAGATATAAACAATCTGCTCGGTTCGTATAACTATCAATCTCGCTACACGGAACAATATCTTTACAGCGAGTTTTCGGGAATGAAAAACAAATTTCTGTACCGTATCAGTTTGGGCGGGAAATTTACAACCAATAAAAGTTACAATAATCAATACAACCGTTTCGTATTTACACCATTAGCTATGTTTGGATATCAGATAAATGGTAGAAATACCTTGCGACTGCTTGTACAACGAGATACTCAACTGCCTTCGGTCTCAGATTTGAGTAACAATGCACAAATAATCACTTCTGATATAATTTCAAAAGGAAATCCGATGCTTGTAAATGCAACTCAAACAGGAGCAGGATTAATATACACACATAACAGCGAATATCTAAATTTGAATGTAGCTGTGCTATACGATTACACCGACAAAGCCATAAATCAGTATTTCACAAAAGATACAGAAAGCCGATTTATTGCTCTTACGAAAGAAAATGCTGTCTATTCGCAACAATATGGAGGATACCTGTCGGGGCAAATAAAACCTTTCGGAACAAATATATTTTCGATAAAGGCAATAGCACAAATCTATCGCCAAGAACTGAAAAGCAACTTAATGGGCGAAATATGTAATTGGTACACGCCTATTAATCTTGAGGCAGTGTATCAGTCAGATAAATGGATGCTTTCGTATCAATATCGCTTCACATCCAAAAGTCTGCAAGGTGCTTATTTGGTGTTGGACGAAAATCAATCGAACTTCACGGCTCGTTACAAACTTAATAATAATTTATCGTTTTCGGCAGGAATGTACTGGATGTTTACGCCATCCGTTTACAAAAGCGAAACGTTGCCCGGCAGCTTGGTTTATCATCAACGAGAAGGAAAAATTTGGGACAACAAGTCGATGGTTGTTCTCGGTGTAAGCTGGAACTTCAACAGAGGAAAAGAATATTCAACTAAACGAAATTTATCAAATGAAGATAAGGACGCTGGAGTTTTTTAAAAAGAAAATGACTACAAGTAGTTTCCCCCTCATCCACCAACCCGACGCCATGGATTGCGGTCCCGCCTGCCTCGGGATGATAGCCAAGTACTACGGTAAAGATTACGATATAAACGGACTGCGAAAAAACTCCTATATCGGACGGGATGGCGTGTCTATGCTCGGCATCAGCCGTGCCGGCGAGCAGATGGGTTTTCGTGGCTGGCGCTACCTGCGAATTTTTGAGCGAAATATACGCACCGAAAACTGTATAATGCAATTACCGTTTGGGATGAGGATGCTGCATCATCACGCGTGAATCTTTTCTATGTCAGGATATCTCGTCTTCGGTTTTTAAATTTTAGCATAAAAAGATATGCCATAAATATATTTAACTATTATTAACTATAGATATTTGATATTCCAAATTATTTTTTATTTTTTTGCGAAAAATATAAAAAGCCTTCCCTTGCCTGGAAAGCGAAACAACTAAAATGAGAGCATTAACCACGAAGTATCACCAAACGAATAAGAAAAGGCACTGCAAAAATAATAAAAACACAACAAATTAAACCGTACACGGGGTTGAAAAATGATATTGGCGGAAGCCACCGAAAGTGAAGCGGAGCAGTTTTATGAACTGTGTTAAAATAAAACAAGTATCAAAATTTCTTGAATATCTACAATTAAATGAATTCACATATGTACACTCAAGCACGTATTTTCTCTTTTCTAATAGTAATCTCTCTTTTTTTTGTTGGTTGCAACTCCCCAAAGACATCGAAAACAGAGGAAGGAACAAAAATATCATACAAAGATTCGCTTCATATTGATTTTGATTTCGACAAGGTCGCAAAACACTATTCTGATAGAATAGCAAATGGGGATAGTATTTCTATCAAAAAAGAAGAAAATTATCAGTTGTTGTTAATAGCAACCGACCGATTTTGGAAAACGGTTGAGTATGTGGATAGTCATTTACGTTCAAACGTTACTAAAGCGGACGATATAAATGTTTCAGAACGTGTTTTTACGGGATTTATGAAACAATTGACCGATGGGAATACGTTTATTCAAGAAAGTATTCAAAAGGGATTAACTCCCAAGGTGTCCCAGTATAAACAATCATCAACTAAATAAATTATGAAAAACTTACTTAATAAAAGGACTTTTTTGATTTTTGGCGCAAGTTTATTCTTATTCGGATGTTCGAATAATGAAAAATCGGATGATGTAAATCAAAAAGTATCGTTAGAGCAAAAACAGCAGAATATCCAAACGAGAAATGCAAAAGCATTGGATGAAGCGGAAGCAATTTCATTTACCGATACTGATTTTCTCAAAACGAAACAACCTATGAGTTCACGAGTTATTGACCCCATTGATGACGAAACAGGTTTGGTGGGAGATAATGCTTATAATCGAAAGGTATATATGTATGCG
The DNA here is from genome assembly GCA_023418255.1 of Bacteroidota bacterium. GTDB lineage: Bacteria > Bacteroidota > Bacteroidia > Bacteroidales > Dysgonomonadaceae > JAEZZZ01. The sequence continues at coordinate 694 of JAEZZZ010000003.1, read as the reverse complement.
GTTGAACGTTTGAAAAAAAACGCTTATATTAAAGATAATCAAGTATATGTTTCGGTAAAAACAGGAGCCGAAATAAATATGGCTGAAGATCTATTTGACTATCTTACAAATGTTCTCGTCAAAGAATGGAATATCGCTCTTAAAGAAGGACGGTATAAAGTAATAACTGAGGAAAAAGGTGGATTTTATATGATGCCTGTACAACAGCAAAAAAAAAAATGATTTACGTTCATTTCCTTACAATTTATTGAATATGTCTCATGCACAAAGACTAAATGCACTTAAAAGTGTGTATGATTCAAATCCCTCAGGTAATTTAAGTAATTATATCGTATTAAATTTTGGAAAAAACATAAGTGGATATTCAGGAAAACATCAATATTATGCGAATAATGGCTGTGCATCATTTTTTAATCCTAACAATAACTGTTCACATAATTTAATTGCTTTTTCAAATAGTAGTTCTTATTCAGATAGAGTTATATATAAAGTTTATAATACGAATAGTTTGGTTTTAATCACTGTTCAAATTGTAAAATAATCCGTTATTTATAATATCTGTTTTATATTATCAATAGTCCGTTAAAAATTTACTATATGAGTCATGCAGCAATGGCTGCAAACTCCACGAGTTCTTTAACAAGTTTATCATTTAATCTTCTGTTCGGTTTTATGCCAGACACGCAAATAAATC
>JAEZZZ010000025.1 GCA_023418255.1 Bacteroidota bacterium | reverse complement strand
CCTCCTCTGATTATCAGAAAAATAACTCCTCTTTTCCTTGTATATATTTGCCGTTTTTCGTATCTTTACAGAGTAAAATCTTGCAAATTATGATAGGAAAATTACCCGAAAAAGGACAACGAGACTTGTTTCGTCCGATGTTGAAAGACTTTATTGATATGAGCCACGAGTTAGTTCTACTGGCATAAAAAATTGATTGGAACTATTTTGAAGAAGAATTTTCGTGCTTCTATTCAGAGAGAGGCGCTCCGAGTGTTCCCATTCGTCTGATGGTCGGATGTTTGTATTGAAGCATTTGTACAATCTTGGTGATGAGCGAATTCCTGAGGTTTGGGTTTGCGATATTTACTTTCAGTATTTTTGTGGAGGAGAGTTCTTTGAACACACATTTCCTTTTGATCCGAGCGATTTTGTTCATTTCCGTAAACGAGTGGGAGAAGAAGGGAAAGAGAAAATATTTGCCTACAGTGTCCGACTTCACGGAAAAGAAGTCAGCAAAAAAACCAATTTTGTTTTATCGGACACCACCGTTCAGGAAAACAATACGACATTTCCTACCGATGCGAAATTGTGCAAAAAGGCGATTGGCAAATGCAATGCGATAGCTCAAAAAAGGGAATCACACAGCGTCGTCGTTACACGCGTGAAAGCAAGCAATTGGTACGGGACACTCACAACGGGGAACATCCCAAACGAGCTAAAAAGGCAAACAAATTAATGCTATGATGGCAGCAACTGCATGGAATTTGAAGAAAATGATGGAAAAATTCAAAGAAGAGTTTTTGTTTTTTTATTCTCAAATGCATTTTCCAACTCAGATGTTCAATGTTTCACCCTCCTAAATGTGAATTTCTAAGGAGCGACTATTTAGATGAATTTTGCTATAAATTTAATCGAAGATACTTTGGAGAAGCTCTTTTCGGAAGATTACTCGTGATATGTGTAAGTTACAAAAATGAATTTAGGTACAAATACGGATGGTCATATTTTACAACAACTAATTTGCTGATTTTCATCACTAATGTCTGTTATTCAGCAGACCCTATCTTAAACTTGAATTGTTGTACTTGATACTGGAATCGCATTCAGCCTTAAGATTATGCTGATTCTTATTTTAATCGATAATTTACTTATTTCTCAAAAAATCAAGGGCTTTTTCTATTACGCTATCTCCATTATTTATAAACGTGTTAATATCTTCTTCAGCTACAATATCTGGTTGAATCCCAATGCCTATAAACTCATTTCCATCAGTATCTAATTCATGTTTGGTGCAAATGCAACAACCTAATCCAAATCCAAGGTCAATAAAGATTGGATTTCCTGTACTTCCTCCGGTTGGAGTCCCGATAATTTTTCCTCTTTTAGCACCTTTGAATAATACACAAAAATTTTCCGCAGAAGAAAAAGTAGTAGCATTTACCAATAACACAATCGGTTTCTGATAAATTTCTTTTTCATTCATTGGTAAAACGGGGTCGGGAGTTTGCATATACCATTCCCGCGGATAATTCCAGGAAGCATGGGCGGCTATGTACATTGGTGAACTCCATGTTCCTTGTGGAATGGGTAGGCGGATAAAATGGCTGATAAGATAATCTGCATGTAATGAATTTCCACCGCTATTATTACGAATATCAATAATTAAAGCATCTGTTTTTAATATTTCATCATATAATTCATCGAAATATGCGCGATTGAAATCGGAATTTTGAAAACTGCTCACTGTTAACAAGCCTATATTATCTTCCTTTACCCTAAAGCTCATCGAAGGAGTATCTTTTTGTAAGTCCCATGAAAGATTTCTATTGCTCTCTATTATAAACTCCTTTCCTTTTTTATTCTTGAATAAAATTTTACTTGATTTAGAACCTTTGTCCTTGGTCAATTCAAACTCTGCAAATGGTCTATATTTTGCCCATTGAGGAGTTGAAGAGGCTAAATAAGGTCGGATATGTCTATTCCCATAGTCCAGTACATTTTCGCCATCTATTTTTATAATCTCACATCCAGGATTTACTCCGGAGAGTTGTAGAATTGAGCTATAAACATCCGTTACGAATACTCTATTTCCGATTCGTTTAGTTTTCATCGGAAACGGCCGAATCCAATCAGCTTGGTCCTTGGGATTATTCATCGGGAAAATATATGTATGTCCATCATGAAGTTTATTGCAAAGAATTTGCATTCCTTTCAAGAAATCTTCATCGGATGAAGTTGCCGTCAAAGGTGGTATCGAAGCTACACATAAACTATCCCAGTCGAATTTTAGTTTATCATAAAAAGCGAAATTATATTTTACTTCTGTGCAAAAACGCGATAATATATAAGCTTTTGTGGAGACATTCAATTCTGCTTCCCCTGTTTGGCCATATGCGAAAGATTTTTTTACAAATAAACAAACACATAACAGCAGAAGAGTCTTTTTCATTCTATAATAAATTTAATCACTATTGTTCGATAAAAAATATTCAAAAGTGCAGGAACAAAAATAAATTTTCATCCCATACACTTTTTTAGTAGTTTTGTGTTCACTACAACGCAATACTACAATGAGCAAAAATACACATTTTTTTGGACAATCTGTTTTCGGACAGTTGATTTTTTACTAGCTACAGAATAATCTCAAGAAACGCTCAAAAGCACAAGCCAGGCTACTATATGAAAAAGTTCACCGCCAAAGACCATCTGCTCGGCATGCTCTTTGGCATATTTTCAAAAATTACGTCTTTGCCCGAATTGTTCGGGTCAATGATCGGATTATCAAGTAAAACCGAGCATTTTAATCGGAGAGTCTCCCTTACAGAAGTATTCGGCATCATACTTTTATGTTTAACTTTGTTTTCTTTTACCAATACGCGTTAAGCTATGTCCAAAAGTAGTCGTTTTATCGGACAGCAATGAAAAATTATAAAAATCGTTCTTTGAAAATTTGCCAAAAAATATTCTCCAACGCTTGTAGATTATTCATAACAAAAGTGATTGATACTACCTAAATTTTGTGTGTGTTTCAAAAGTGTAGCAGCTTGATGCACATGTTTGTATCTTGTTTCACGGTCACTTTTACATCATCAAAAGTTGGGGCTTTCATTTTAGGTTTAAAGTTGTTAGAAAAACCGATACCTTCAGTCGGTATGCCAAGAAAGTTTCGGTCGCACTTGTTGTTCTCGTTTTTGTCGTGAAATAGGGCAATGGCGTATATGCCTTTAGGCAGTGAAACAGTTTTGCTCACTTCGTTGGCATTTACCGGAATAATAATCTGTTTTAATTCTTTGTTTTCGCATGGGAAAGCATTTGGGCAATTGAAAATGCCAATAACGATATTTCCTTTCACCTCTTTAATATTGCTCACAGTAACCGTTAAATCTGCCGCGTAAAGTGATTGGATCAGTGTCAAAAGTGTTGTTATTATTGCTGTCCTTTTCATAATTCTCAATATCTCTTTTTATATTTTAGATTTACAGTATTAACAATTAGTTTAATCAAATGATTTAATCGACTCGTTAAATAATTGTAAATAAAAAGAGAGCGTTATCGCTCTATTTTTATTTTTTTATGAGTTGGAGAAGTTTAACGGAGTTTTATGCTTCCTTTGTATGTGTTTGATAAATATAATGGTTGCCTTTAATTTCTTAGTCCTACTTATCGGCTATTTGTGTTTTTTTAAGATAAGGTTGTTGTTCAACGCGCTACATCTCGAAGCAATTTGTACGCTTGCAGCGTACTGTCGGGATTGAGGTAATTGTTACGGAAAGTTCTGTATTTTTTCAGCACATCCATCGAGCGATAATATAGTGTTGAATCGGTTTCCATTGTCGGTTTGTGATTTTTGGGGTATGCATATACAAAATATCCATCGTTCCCCTGATATACTGGGATTTGAAAAAAGTTACGTGGAACAAACTTGCCTGTTTGTAATGATGTGTAGCTTGCCTCAACAAAAAAATCGACGGCATAATCCGGATAACCGAAGAGGTATCCATATCCGCGAAGGCGTTCATAATCGCCCGCATTTTCAATTGTTGAAAGAACCACCGCCGGGTCGGTGCCGGGCACAAGTCCGAATTGTGCAAAAAAACTCTCTTTTGCTTTCAGCAAGCTGTCCAGCAAACTAATGCGAACCGCACTGACTTGCATAAGCCGCACGCTGTCTTGTGCAGCAAGGTATGGTACCATCACAATACGCAAATCGGGTAAATTTATTTTATTTATAGCCGTTTGAATTTCGGTCAAACGCTGAATATGAATTCTTTTTTCTTCCGAATCGACCACTTTTGCACAAATTCGTTTAGTGCTGTCGCTATTTGCCAACGGCACTTGGTGCAATGTTAAAGAGCTTATCGGTTTAATGTCGCTTAGCAACGTATAGAGTGCTTCTTTGTCTAAGCCATCTTGCAGAATGGAATCGATTAAAGCAAGTTGCCTTTGGGAGATAGGCTGAGGATTGTAACTTGTAAAAATATTTTGTTTGTTTTTGCAAGCTTGCAAAAGTAGCAAAATAAAAAGTATGAGAAGAATTCTCTTTCTGTGCATGGGTGTTATAGTTTTTTATAAATCGGGTATTTATATTGATGATAGTCTGTTGATTGTTTTAAGCAACTCGTTACGTACAGCGATGGATTTTTCTTTTGGAACCATCTGTTGCAATTTTTCTATAATCTCTTCTCTGCGGTGTGAATAATTATACCATCCCAAAGCTTCCGCCGTGTTTATCCGAACAAGCTGATCTTGTGTATTATCTGCAATGATTTCTAGAAGGGTGTCAATGGCTTTGTGATCGGGGTGATTACGAAACCTTTTTATTTCAAATATTTTGTCTTTCGTGCTGCTGGTCGTGTCATTCGGCAAAAGCGTGCGCATTGTTTTATCAAAAGAGTATTGCATTCTTTCAATATCTTTTTTGATTCGCGCGGCTTTGTTTTTATCGAGCATATTTTCGCGTTCAAACTCTTTGATTAACTTTTCAAGTTCGCTTAGGGTCAGCATTGGCATGAAATTTTCTTGCTTAAACACCACGCGTTCCGATGTGTCGTCTTGGCAAACACTGAGAAGATAAGCGGGAATAAGATGCTTGGAGCCATTTTTGGCGATAAATTCTACCGCGAAACGACGGATAAGTTCGTAACTGTCCTTAACGGCCAGTGAAAGCACCTCTTCAAAATTGGTGTCATCCAACTTGCTTAAAAGGAAAAATGCTTGTGTACGTAAAATCATGCTTTCGGAACCTGTATAAGCTCTTTTCAGAAGATTTGAAATATCAGAATATTGATTTTCTAAAAGCATCCTTAACGCAAGTGCTTGCATATCGACTAATTGTGATGTTTTCAATTGCGACAGCCAAAATGAGGTGTCTTGTTTTTTTGTATGGATAATATCATTGATGTCAAATGAAACATCAATATTGGGCGCAAAACGAAATGTAGGATCACCGATTAGATGTGTTTCCAAATGATTGATAAGTCGATGCCAATTTCCCACACGCATTCCTGCGGAAAGAAGACCAAGAAACTCATCTGGGTATTTATCTTGAATGACGTTTACGGTATTTCCTTGTGTAACCAATGTGTTACCACGATTGAAAATATATTCACCGGCAATGTTTTCTTTGGCATAAAATGAGCCGTTGTAGCATGCATCAAACATAATGAACCGCGCTTGCGGCGCAATATTTCTTATGTCGTGAATGTTAATATCAAGCGAAGCGTCCAATAGCGAATCTTTTTTTATTTGCGCTGAGTCAAAACTGTTTTCAACCCATGAAGTGGGGATATCAAGATACTCGGTGTATTGTTTTATAGCCGCTTCTTTGCCCTTTTTCTTTGCGGCGGAACGTATCTTGCTGCGTGCATACAACTTGATGTTTTCTGTGGAGGTGGCAGGGTCGCTTCCGGTTTTATATCCATTCAGATATTGCATGTTTTTGCCGCCATGATGATGAAAAAGCATCACATCTAAACCGGGGCGTTGCACCTCTTGCAAGAAATATTCTTTGATGGGCCATCGTGAATCAAAGTCCATAAACTTCACGTTGCCTTTGGACGAAAAGGCTAACGGAAATTGCTCTTTAAGCGCCATTTGTTCGCCTGCCCATGCCACTTTTGACTCTGAATTATAGCCGTGTCCACGTCCCATCGACAATTGATTGAGTTGATTGTGCTTGTTGTATGTACGTTCCCGCACAACTTTTTCAAGATAGTGCCTCAAATGTGTGTATTTATCACCTTTCTCATTGTCATAAGGTTTTATTCGCGCCGAATAGATGTTGGAATGCAGTTTTTGTGCTCCGTCATGTCGTAGCGAATAATAAAAGAATAAAGGCTCTTTATCGTCTTGTTTTAAGAAATCAAATTTTAAATCGAAATCATCATAAAATCGATCGGATGGAATGGATGAGCGCTGCCATGGATACTTCTGTTGATCCATTTTAAATGCAGTACTCAAATGTTGTGCATCTCTTAACATCGGAATGGGAATATCGCCCACAAAAACGGCACCTTCTAACGGCGAAGCACTCTTTTTATATAAACTTATCAAGAGTGATTTTATTTCTTCCGGTGAAGTCCATTGCTTGCTGATGATATATGTCGATAGCCCATCGTTTTCGATAACGGCTTTGTATGCATCGACTGCTGTTTTGGCTTTTGAGTAGCTGATGCTGTCAATAACGATAGCAAACGATGTTGCTGTTTTTACCGATGGCTTAATAATGTGTTGTGCCTGTGTGCTGCTTACTATTGCAATGCATGCAATAATGAGTAATGATAATTGTTTTCTCATTTCAAATAATTTTACAAAAATGTCAATTCGTGTGCCGTGGCTTGATATTTATACAAAGCCTCGCTCGTTGCACCGAGCGAGGCATCTCTTTTTCGATAAAACATTACATGAAAATCGAAAAAGAGTATCACAAAGATAATTTTTAATTTTTAAAAAATAAAAAAATGGCAGATTGCAAAGCGACAAATAAGCAAAAGAAGTGTTTTTTACACTCTTTTGCTCACTGCTTTACGTGAGACGTGGTTTAAAAAATACAGCCAATACTTAGTGATATATCGTTTCGACTACCAAAACTCTTGTTGCTTGCTTTGGAATAGATGTAATCCGTTCCAATAAACAGATTGAGTCCGTTTGCACGTTTGATTTTTTGAGAATAGACAGCCGATAGATGCGCAGACAAATATCCGGATGAGTCATATTCGTTATCTCTTTTTTCCAACTGCGAGTTGATGGGATATTCTTTAAACGCGCCACCATATAAATAGTTCCCATCAATGTTTTTTTCATACGTGCAATTCGCACCAATAAGCAATCGTTGTGCCAACGCGTCAGATAGAATAATATTATGTTTGCCGAAAACTTCGAACGCCATATTTTTTGCCATTCTGTCACTTTGGGGCAAGATGTATTTGTTTTTATATTCGATGAATTTAATTTTTCCACCCAAGCGTGTGCGATATTCGTTTCGCCAATTGTTTGTCCACGAGTATCCGGCTGATAACAACCGATTGGCATATTTTGAACGGATGTTTTTTTTCAGATTAACGTATCCTTTGAACGAATCGCTATCGTCGTATTTTGAAATATACTCAATTCCCTTGATGTGACGTTGTAAATATTCTAGATCAATATAGTGGGTATTTTCAATGCTTTTTGTTTTCAATAAGGCCTTGCTGTGCCATACCGCATCAATTATAGTGCCTTCGCTTTTGGGTGTTGAGAACGATATTTGTGTATCTTCCACTTTTGTCGAGAAGTTGCTTGTCAGCAATAAATCTGCTATTCCCGAATAATGATATTGTAAGCCCCCGCCGATGCTGTTTCCTACGTAGTTTGTTTCTCTTCCACTACCAATGCCGATTGTGGCTCTTCCTAAACCGTAAAGTTCGTAATAGGGTTGATCGATGTATACATTTACATTGCTCATGTGTGACTCTTCTTTCAGCGAGAAATATTCCAGATTGAATCCAAAACGATGATTTTTGTTGATTAAATAGACCAGTCCCGGACGCAATGCCAATTTCATGTAGGCATTTTCTGTACGTATATCGCGTTGTTTTGCACCGGTATAAGCATGATATTCGCCACCTATGCCTATTGAAATTTTGTCGCCAATCGTGGGAAAGTTGATTTTAAATTCCAATTCATAATATTGATTGTTCCAATTGCTTGAATTGGTATCTGCCACAAAGTAAGGCATACCGCGGTATGGATCAATCAGTGAAGCATTGAATTTCGCATCTTTAATCGCTTCGCGTGAATAATTGAAGCGTCCCCAAAAGTAGGTGTTACCTACATTTACGCCGCCTTCGGTATCTAAAATAAGATTGTTTTTCTTATTGCCGTTCATCACGCGATGAAAATCGCCATTTTCCATACGGTAATTACCTGCAATTACTGAATAATCTTTTGGCTGTTCAATTTTTAGTCCTGCGGCATTGGATGTTTGCTGCCAAAGCCGGTTTATTTTCATTTGTTCTATCGCCGCCGGCGAATGGTTTTCTTCTTGTGCAAAAAGAACAGTAAAAACAGAAATGAAAATCAATAAAAATATCGGTTTTTTATACGTTGTTCGTTGCATTGTATTTCTATTTTTTTGGAAGTTATATTTAACGTAATGTGTGATTCCAGCTTGGCATTTTTGAGTTATAGCGCCGAAACATTGGGACGACACCTCGCTCGAAGTCATCGGTACTGTTGTTTGTGTCTTGTAGAATAGGTGTCCCATCAGGATTTTCGCCAATCTTCTTGCGTGCTACCCCTAATGAATTGTAAGTCGCGCCAACAGTAGTTATTCCGGCATCTAATACGCCCGGCATCCGTTTAGAATCTATTTTTGTTTCGTCATCCACCGCTTCCACGCCATCTAAAACATATTCAATGGGTATCTTGGCATATAATTTAGGTGATGATGACGATAAATCGCGTGTTTGCAATTGTGGGTTATTCACCGGGTCATACTCTTTTCCTTCCGGCACTTTAAATATCACGTATGCACTACCAAGTACCGATGTCAAGTATTGAGGAATTCGTCCCATATTGGCTTTGCCATTATAGAAAACATGTTCCATATCGTATGCCGGTTGGTCGGGAAATTTTTTGTTATTCATGTTGAATTCAAACTCTGAGCTGGAACCATCAATGGGCGAATCGGGATTGTATATATCCAATTGATGATTGGCTGCAAATTGTGAAATGATGCAGCTCTCACCGGGTTGCAACGGATAGGTTGTGCCATCACCCGGGAATTTCCATAGCCTGTCGGTATAAACATATTTATTCCCGTCTTCTTGTGGCCAAACAGGTAGTTTTGATGTTGCTTTCAACGGATGTAGGCACGCGAAATATATACCGTCTAAATAGAGCATTTCAACGGAATTATTATAGATTTCGTAAAATTGATTTCTGAAATAGAAGTTGGCTGTGCCGGAATAAAAAATTTCTTTAAAAACCAATGGACTTATCCGCATGCCGGAAATGGGAATTTCTATTGTTTCATGATCTTCCAACACGGGGTGATTTACCAAACTTCCGTTCATGTAATACCACACATCGTCTTTGTTTTTTGCTTTTCCGGAAATGATGATACTATATATTCCGGGAATGAGGCTGTCAACCTCAATGCTAGAGGAAGCCATCGGCTTTTCGATATGCAAATCTTCCGTATAGTTGTGAAATGTGATTTTCAGTCCCTCCACATTTTCGAAGCCTTCCAGTCCTATTTTACTCTCTATTTTTACGGAAACGGGTGTAACTTCGTTGGTATCCAACGCATCAGAAAATGAGCTGCAATTATTGAACATTCCAATGGATAGAAAACCAATGAAAATTGTTAAATATAGGTTTCTTATTCTCATCTGTATCATTATACTAATTTGTTGTTTATCGTATTAAAATATTCACTTCCAAGCCAAAGAAGAAACTCTTGTTTCGTTTGTAAAGTTTTCCCGGATGGCGTTTAGACTCGGCAATAGGATAGCTGCGGAACATATTGTTTGCAAAGAATGATACACGCATGAAATCCCGTATGTCCTTTGTGAGGTTGATGTTGAAGTTGAATAACGGTGGAAATGTTTCTGTTATATATTTTGAATCTTCTCGTTGGCGAATAATGGATCTAAATTCCGGTTCGTCTTTTTTTGCCGGGTCAAAATCATATTGCAAACCGTCATGTTTTGAGATATACGCTATGGGAATAGTATCGTTGCCAAACAAATACCGGTCACGTTCATTCCAGATTGTTTCGGCTGTAAGGGTTACCACAAATCCGATTTCCGGAATATTGTGCGTGGCCCGTAGCGCGGTTGAGAATCGCTCGCTGATGTGTTTTGACATGCTTGGTTCATACAGTGCTACATGTGTGCGAGATGCGCCACCTTCCCCGCTGTTATCATAATATGTGTACGAGTCGGAATAGTTTTCGTTTTGCATATAAGCACCTGAAAACGAAAAGGAGGTGCGAATGGCATCAATACGATTTAGTTTTAGATCAAACTCAATTCCTTTGCCGTTCATAACGAGATGATTGGACGGTGTGAAATATTCTGCCAGCACCGGATGGCTAGCTGTTAATTCATAAATGGGTTTACTGCCATTTCCCACACGGCTGTACTCGTTGAATGCTACAGGTTTGTAAACAGGCGTCATAGAGTAACCGTTTTTAAGGTTTTCTCTATATGCCGTTAAGTAGAGGCGTGCTTTGTCAAAAATAAAATCCATTCCCACTTCGGCTTTTCTGTTATTTGCCGCTTTCAGTAATTTGTTTTTTGTATCAAAAATGCGCGTAGTGGTCATGAAAACTCGTTCTGCTTCAGGAATTTTATCGTTAGCCATCTCATTGATATTGATATATTCAAAGTAGGCTTTTTCGGGATATAGATAGGCCAGCGTAGGCATTTTGGCGGTGATGCCGTATCCTCCTCTCAGGAAGATCTTCTTTGGGAAAAGTTCTATCGACGTATTTATACGTGGTGAAAGCACATGCTTCACATCCTTCATCATATCGTAGCGTAACCCCGCTTGTAGACGGAGCACATGTTGTGGTAAAAATCTCGCTGTTAAATTCTCTTCTATGTATAGCACTCCGTGATGCAGAAAAGGAATATCTTTATATTCTCGAGGACGAAAAGAGGCATTAAGTGCTTGCAGATTTCGATAGGGAGGTGCCAGCGGGTCAAATGTTTTTCCTTTACCTACGTTAGCATCGAAACGATATTCCGCACCAATCATAAATCGGTTGTCAGCTTTTGCGAAACGCTTAAAAAATGTGCCTGATAATTTGGTAAAGGCACTAATTTCTTTTCCGCAAATGTCGTAAACGCCTTTGTATGTTGACGGTAGAAATACGGCATGATGACTTGGTTCAACTCCTGTGTAATCTGTTACTTTATTGCCATCTGTATCCAAAATTTCAAAATTTGGTTTGTTTGCAATTACTGCTCCGTCCACGGTTGTCATAGAGTATGGGGCATTGGCTGCCACATACAGTTGTTCGAAATGGCTCTTTTTATCAGCGTAGCTGCCCAAAAGTGTGTATTTTATATTTTTGAGCCACAGCTTGTTAAGATAGATTATTCCGTTTGTATTCAATGAGAGTCTCGCGTCTTTCCCGGAAGACATTCGTTCTGAGATTTTGTCATCGGGGTTAAGGTCTCGGTTATCTTTTCCAAACATAAAGTCCACAATGGTATTGCTTTTCCATCGATTGTCTAAAAATGCGTTGGAATAAAACAGTTTGGTCGTGAAACGCTGATAATATTTATAAGATTCCACAGGATTGTTTGTGTTGTACGCATAATCGGCACTGAGGTTTAAGTCGCCTCGTTTTTTGCCAAGACGAACCCCCTTTTGTGCAAAAAGTTGATACACATTGGGGTTGGCACGCATTTTTACGTTGAGGGGCGTTCTTCCCGCTTTGGATTTAACCAATACGGCACCGGATGTTAAGTCTCCATATTCTACTGAAGGAATACCACGTATCACTTCCACCGATTCGATATTCTCTAATGAAATGGCACGCGTATCAAATCCGCCGGCGGGCGAAGCCAAGCCACTCAGTCCGGCAAGGTTTCCAACAACAGCCGGATTCATGGTTTGCAGGTTGGCGTTGTTCGATATGGGGGCGCCATCTTGTATAATAGCTGATCCCAGCGCATTCAAGTTTGATTCGTTTATTGAGCGAATATTGATTTGCGATGCATAATTAAGTGTTGGGTTAGAGGTTATTCCTCCCGGCAGTAGTGCCATCACATTTTCCAGACTTGCCGATTGCAAGTGTTCCATCGCTTTGCTCGAAATGGTGGACGATGTGGATTGTCCCGATTGTTCGCCACCCGGTTTTGCCGTTACTACAATCTCTTTTAACCTGAAATTGTCGTTATGCATCACAAAATTGAGTTGCATATCCGAAGATATAGACAGCAGTGTGTCGATGGTCACTTTTCCGATAAACGAAACTTGTAATTGTACCTTTCCTTCGGGCACTTCTTGTAGCTGATAGTTGCCATTAAAATCACTTACAGTGCCGACACCATATGTTGGTAAGAACAGTGTCACGCCCGGCAGTGCTTCTTTTGACGTACGAGAGTTTTTTTCGTAAACAACGCCTCGAATGGAATACTTTTTTTGTCCCAACAAGACACTCCCGCTAAGCGAGAAGTAGAGAATCCCTAAAAGCAGAAGTCGCGTTTTATTATTACTTGTTGTCATTTCAAAATAGTGTAATGAGTTTTAATTTATATGGCTGAACCACATGTTTTTGATTTTTTTTTGCATAGTTTTACGACCACAATGCTTATGAAAATAGATTTTTCATCAACGCATTTATGAGCTAAAAACGATATAAGTTTCAGTCGTGCAACTTAGTCGTTGTTAGGTGAAATTTTGCTGCAAAGATAGGGAATATCAAGAATTGGGACAATCCCCAAATAGGGGGATTTTTCGCAAGAAAAATCCCATAAAATAGCTATTTTATACGATAGTCGTAGGGTATTTAGTCACGTTTTGACAATATGCATTCGTCGTTCACATTTTACTTATCTTATTTTTGTGTAAATCATTTTCAGTTCATCCATTTCCATGCAGGCACATTGTCTTTCCTGATTTGTAACACAGCATAAAGTATTGCCACTCCCAGTAATCCTGTGACTGAAACGAATACATTAATGTCAAGTGCGACATTGAATATTGTGGCAATGATGCTTGTAACCAGTAATCCCCCAAACCGATTTTCTTCCATTTTAGCAGTAGAATGGAAAAGGCAATATTTGCGAATGCCAGTGTGATAAGAGCAACGAAAGGTGCTGATGAGGTTTGATAATGCTCTGTTAATTTATTGAGGGATACTGAAATTTGTAATATTACTATCGCATTGGAAACAATCATAATGGTTAACCAAGTTGTCACGCAACCATGGCGGTTTTAAGCTCTTCCTCTTGAAAATTAATGGGATTAGGTGGTGGTGTTGTTGGTGATGTGTGTGGGTTTAAATCATCCATTTTTTTATTATTCCTTATATATTATTGTTGTGTGCTGTTATTGATTATCGCTTTTTTAAGCAGAGCTAATATTTCTGATATATTATCAGCGGAATAAAAGCAAAAATTCCTAAAACAAGGATGACAAGCGTTTCACCAACGAGTTTAGGGTCTTTCTTTCTTCTTTGTAATATGTAAAAAATCAAGGCAAGTAATATGTTTAAAAATAGGGCTTTTGTTGAGAAAGAACTCACTTGAGGACGGAAATATTTGTGTATCGGCGATGTTACGTGCAACTCAAACGGGAAAATGTATTGTGCAATTTTTTTCCATTTTGCTTCATGGTTTGCGATGCTATATGTGTCCATTAGGTGGTAGTCTTTTGCATCGAGTGCATAGATATGCACACCGTTGGAATTGGAAAGTTGTACATTCCAATCAAAATGATTTCCAATAATGGTCAAATTATCTTTTTCGGGATTAAAAGCCGGAATGCCTGTTTTAACAAGACGATAATCGGGTGCTGTGAGTACATACATTTTGTGATGTTTATCCGTCATATAAGCAAATGACGCGCGCGCGCTAAACTCGGTGACGAAAATATGCTTGATTTCAATTGTTGGGTCTATATCAATTTGTTTTAGGTATGGAGTTCCCACCATTTGTTTGAAGTGAAACAATCGGTTCTTGTTGTCGGTAAAGAAATATCCTTCGTCGTACTCCTTTTTTGTGGTTGGGTCTCCGCTAATCGTTTTTATCGGAAACGCGACTTCCTTGCGTTTGAAAAGCTTCCAAAAACGTTCAGATTTTTCTTTATTTATGCGGTTTGTTTCCATATCTATGAAGTAGATTCGGTTGTTGGTAAAAAGACAAACATCATCAGGCATTGACAAATCCACACGTTTAGATCGGCTTTCCAACAATGGATACATTTTTATAGTTGTGGTATTGATGTGTTGCGGGCGATGATGGAAAAAAAATTGAGTTTGGCTAAGCATTTTAGGCGTTATTTTAACACTGTGCAGGCTGTCGGGAAGGCGATTGTCTGTAATCAGTTGGCGATAAAACAGTGTCGGAACGAGGCTGTCCGCCTGCTCGCGCGTGTAACGATTCCCTTTTGTGTCTCTATAAAACAAGGTTTTGTCTTCGCTGTCGCGAATAAGAAAATCATTGAGCACACCACTGTAAATTACAAACGGGCGATCCTTTTTTTGTGTGGTGGCAAAATGAAATATTGTTGGCAGTAGCCATGCCAACAGAATTATTGCTAGGGCTATGATGATGCTTTTTAAAAATTGATTCATTTTGTATCTTTTTTGATATAATAGGTGAATAAAGTGATGTGTGTTGTTAATAATCTTGCTCGCCGCGTTTGAAACGTGAAACCGACAAAATGATATATCCAATGGAAAAGACAGACACTAGGATGAGAATCCCTAAAACACGATTGTATGCGCAGGGGTATGGTGAAATATAGAGCAGGTGAAGTGATATCGCTGCAAAAAGAAAATGGACCACTCGATATTTCCATGTGGGTTCGACGCACATCCAAACGGTGAAAGCATATCCGGCAATTCCACCTATATACCAAGGAAGCGATGTTAGCAAAATATGTTTAGTGATTGGTGTCGCGAACAGTTGATGTAAATATATCCAGAGCCATGCGTAATGAATAAGGAAAATCGCCAACAAACAAGCTAAGCCATAACCCGACATGAGCATGATGATTCGGTTATAGTGAATGGGAAGGTGTAGCGTGAGCTTGAGGCGTTTGTGCTGCATTTCGGGTACGTATTGTGCCAACCCGAGGAGAATGCCTATTGCCATGGGCACAAACCGTAACGTTTCAATAAATGTGACATCTTTTGAGAGAATAATCAGCCAAACATGCGCGGCACCTTGCAACTCTACTACGCGCGAAAGGCGCATTTGTGTGTAAAGCAGAAATCCTAACGACGCGATAAGGCAAAACCACACCATTCGGCGTGTTTTAATCCATTCTTTATAAAAAATTGATAGTATCATTGTTCCTTCTTTTTTGCTTTTAATATTTACCTGTCAATCCGATGAAAATATCTTCGAGATTCATTGTCTCCATTATCATATTGGTGTGCGAAATATTGTGCATTGCAAGCCAATTATTGATTTCTTCTTGAGAAGCAAAAGAATAAATCTCCACTTTGTCGCGAAAAATTGTCGGTGAAAATATCTGTTTGTTTTTAGGTAATTCTTTCATACTGTGCGTGAGTGTGAATGTATAGCGACGAAATGTATTCATCAACGACTCAATGGATTGTTGCACCAGAATTTTGCCATAGTCAAGGATGATGCAATCGTCGATAAGTTTTTCCATATCCTGAATAATATGCGATGTGAGGAACACCGTTTTTTGTTCACTTTTGGCATAATCGCGTAGATAGTCGATAAACAATCGGCGATAGCCGGGATCCAAGCCCATCGAGAAGTCGTCAAGAATAAGCAAGTCGGCGTTTTGTGCCAAAATAAGTCCGAGTGCCACCTGCGAACGTTGTCCGCACGACATTTGCGACAGTCGCTGACGTGGTGTGATTTTCAGCTTTTTAATCAATTCGTAATACGCGTCTTTGTTCCATTTGGGATAGAATGGCGCATAGAAACGCTCGAGTTGCTCTGTATTCATAAAAGAATATTGCACGTGTCCCTCGATGAGCAAGGCGATGCGTCGTTTGGTTATCGGATTGATATGCTGAATGTCTTCACCAAACATAAAACATTGTCCACTAAGCGGTTTCAGATAGCCGTTCAAGATATTGATGGTGGTTGTTTTTCCCGTGCCGTTTTTTCCCAACAGTCCGAGTATTTGTCCTTGCGGCACTTCAAAACTGAGGTTTTCGTAAATCAGTCGTTTGCCGTAGTAGTGAGTCAGATTTTTGCACTGAATGATGGGTTGCATATATTTTGAGTCTTAATTTTGTAATAATGTGCCAAAGTTACACCTATATTGTGTTTTTTAAAAGTCATATCTAAAAGAAAACATCAGTTGTTGACGATAACTATTCACTTTACTGACAGTTTCAAAAGATTTAGTGTAGTTATATTTTAGTGAAACAGTAGCTATTTTATTGTTCTTTAATTTCATACTATAAAGAAAATTCGGTTCAATCCCATAGTGAGGTGATATAAAATAATCATGTTCTGTGTATAAATTGGATGGTGTTGTTTTAGGTGGAATTTCTGTGTCGGATGGGTTTGTATAAGTACCATCTGTATATGGATTTCCATTCCCGGCACCGTAATTTATTGCAAAAGACAAACCGATACAATCTGTTTGGCGAAAGAAGTTTTTCCTAACAGACAAATACGAATCCCAATATGTCAGATTTTGTTTCCGAAAAAATGGATATAATGAGGTTTGGCGGTCCCGGTGCGTTAATGTTACAGATCCATTTAGCATCCAACGCGCATGATAGCCGCTGATACCAATATTTCCTAAATACTCTAGTGCTATTTTTTGTTGTGAATGATGTAGCATTTTGTTTTTGTCGTGATATTTTACATACGACATTTCTCCGGGTGCGTTTTCAATAGTATATATGTTTTTAAAGTTATTCAGTGTTTTAGTGTCTATGTTTATGTCAAATCGATGCGTGTTTTTGTGTGAGTGTAATTGAATACCACTTTGATATCCAGCCATATATGCTTTGTATTCGGTGTGCACGATTGAGTAAGAAGATTTTTCCCCGTAATATCCTGTTTCATTACGAATATAAAAGTGATTAAATATTTTGATCTTTTGAGACAAGTTTAATTGAAGTTGTACGGCGCCGCCGTATACATTACTTACCAAAGGACGTTCTTGTTTTCCTGAAGTATATCCGTCACCCAATTCAGTAAACGTCTCTGTTCGTCCAAAAAAAGTTCCGTAATCAATCAGCGAAACATGACGCTTGTCGCTAGTACCATATATGTTGAAATAAACGCCTTCCACCCTTTTCTGCAAAAAAATGTTTCCTCCCAGTTCTGTTTTTCTGTTTATCTTATAATTAATGCCTGCTGTTGTTGTCAAATCCAGCATCTTATTTTTATGTCGTAAATCTTTTCGTTTTACATAGTTTACAGCCATGTAATCTAATTGTGCCCCGATGGTTATTTTTTTTGCAACATTGTATGCAATTCCTCCAACTATATGATAACTTTCTTTTTGTTTTGTGCCTCGTGTGGTATCGGTCGCTTCTACAATGTTAAAAGGCATTATGTTCGGGTTGATAAAAGCGGATCCTCCCATTTTTTTTCCATTAAATTGCTGATAGTTTACTAATCCGTATAACACAAGCTGATCATGTACTCTGAAAAATGATGCTGTTTGTACATCCATTGTATAGCTGTCGGGTGATTGGTAATAGTTGATAAGTTCTCCGTTATTTTTTACAAAAGAAATTTGAGCTGTTGATATACGTATGTTGGGTAGTGTGCTCAATAGAGCAGGATTTTCTGCAGTTAGTCGGATATCACTTTGTCGAATAAAATCAAAGTCATACCATTTTGAATCACTAATGGTTTGAGCATTTAAACAATCGGAGCCGATGGCTCCGATTGTCAAAATCAAAAGAAATATTCTTTTTAATTGTCTCATTTTATGGATTGAATCTCAACGAAGCTTCTTTGCGTTGGTGGAAGTCTGTGGTTGAGTTGTTTGTATTCATATATACTATTTTTGCTCCATTTTTTATGGAAGCTTCTGCATCAATACCGCTTGGGTCGGTACTTCCTTTTTCAAGTTCAGCTGTTCCGTATGTGTAGTTATAAACCAGTTTGCCTTCGTTTTCTTTGATGGCTTCCGTAGCATCTTTGTCCACATTGCGGTAGATGGTATAGCCTTTTTTCATTGTTCCGAAAACATATCCGGCATCAATAACCGTATTTAAGCGTTTCTTGTTATCATCCCAATCCGAATTAAATACTTCTACACCGTCTAAGACCCATTCTACCGGCACTTTCTTTCTTTTTAAAGCAGCAAAGCCTCCATATACATCAATATTCTCAGCATTTTCAGCAAATGCTTCTTTTGTTTGTCCTTTTGGGCTAAACAAGAAGAATCCGGGACCTTGTATAGCTACAGCCCATGCAGTTCCCGCACCATACGCTACAGCTTTCAGATAATGAGATGTTGGAATTACTTCTGAAGGTGCAGGGTAAGTCAGTTTATGATTAAAAACATCAATATCATAAGTGCAATAGTAATCTGGATTTGCAAAATTTATTGATTTGCTATATGTTTTTGTATTGTCAATCGCGTTACTAAGGGCTATGACAAGTTTTGAGTAAGGTTCCAATGTAACAGGCTGTTTAAAGTACCAAAAGGCTTGTCCCGCGGGAACCCAGTTTTCAGCTTCATAAAATAATTTGTCATTAATGTAATCTTTATTGAAAGAGCCTTTAGGGCCATAAGGTAAGGTAATGGCTAAACACACATTATCCAAAGATGCAGGAAGGGTTGAGTTATTGTACAGTATTACATATTTGTCATAGTTAAAAGAACCGGAACCGTCATCTTTTGGTGTGCCGCCGTAATTCAACTCTTTTATAATAACTTGGCTTAGTTGGGACTCTACAAGTTCCATTTTTATGTTTTCTGTTCCACTCCAGCTTTCTGTAATTGTGATACCGGCTTTTGTGCCATTCAATACATAAGCCACTCCGTCGCCTTGGCGATTGTCTGTTGCTGCGGCATCATATACTCCGGCAGCAACTGTGAATTGAGCGACTCCTTTATCATCTGTTTTCGCCTCTATTCTCTGATTGCTTGTTGCATCGGTAAGTGAAACAACTATCCCGGCAACGGGCTGATAATTATTTGTAGCGGGATAAACCAACTCTATATTCAGAGGGTAAGTTTTGTACTCATCTACTTTGTCGTCTTTACAAGAAAATGAAATCAGCAATACGCTGATTAGCCATGCGTGAAATAATTTTTTCATTGTTCAAAATTTTAATTAGTTATTAATAATAAAAATAAATTACAGTTTTAACCGTAAAGTAAGTCCATAATAAAATGATGGAATGTAGCCACTATTGTATAGGGAGTTTTTTCGGTTGTCTTTCGAGTTTTTTACTAAATGCATATTGTTTAAAAAGTTTTTAGCATAAAAAGAGAGTGATACTATATCACCGATTTCTTTTGTTATATTTATATTTGCAGAATAATAGGCGGAAATTTTAGCCGGATTGAATATAAATTTGTAGTTTGATTTCTCAACAAGCATTGCCAACTCATTGAATAGTTTTTTGTCGTTTTCTTTTGCCCAACGGATTTTTTCGGCAAACGGAATTTTTGTTTCCATATCTTCCATACTTACATAATATTCGGGATATAGTCCAACAAACTGATTACCCGCGTAAATATCTTTTTTTGTTGAAGATGGCAGATAGTCATGAATGTCATCCAGTACGAATCCTCGTTGTTGGTTGGCATATTCGCTCAAGTTTTGTGTAAAAGAGTAAAGAGAATTTTCTATCCGCAGCGAAATAATAAGTCGTACGAGAGGAATATGGGTGATTAATGTGACATTTGTCCTACACTCTTTACTAATACTGCCATTTGCTATGCCGGGCCCACCTTTATAGAATCCGATATATTTATAATGATTGCCATCGGCCGTGAGCAGTGATGAGGTGGACGCGATCATTCGTTCATCGGTACTTTTATAGTAATAATATACACCATCTACGCGTAGTGCGGTATTGAGCGATTTTATTTTACCGAAATCAACAATCCATTCCAATCCCATACGTTTTACGGGCGTCCCGTTTTCGGTCATGCCGGTTCCTCTGAATCTATCGCGCTCAGTATATGCTAGTTCGTAAGCTGTATGCATGCCGGTTTTGTCTGCCACGGTTACTATTCCTGTGGTTTGATCAACTGAATATATTCTATCTTTCGATGGTACTGGAGAATTTTCTAATGCTGACTGTCCGGTAAATTTATAGCTAAATGGTGTGTAAATTGTGTTTTTTTTATATGGATTTTGTGTTTTGTTATAAAAAGCAGATAAAGATATCTTTGTGTTTCCACGAAGCGTTGCCTTTAATCCTATGTCGAATTGATGGTTTTTTTGCCATTTTAAACTGTTGTTATACAGCACTTTTGTTGGCTTTGTGTGGTAGGCGTAATATGTTGTCCCATCGTGCATTGTTCCGGGAGTAAAGGTGAGAATGTCAATATAATAGGGCTTTGGATATAAGACATTGAAAGATGGCAGTTTTACCATTTTGCCATATCCCGCATGGGTTGAAATTTGCTGTACAAACTTATTGTTGTCATATTTTGTTTGAAACATCAAGTTAAGGCGTGGCGAAAAGCTATTCACTGTTCCATACTCTGACTTACTGATAGAAGTTATATCGGCTCTAACACCCATCATCCATTCTAATTTATGTTTGTTTATAGGAATGGTGGTTTTGTTTTCGGCAAAATATGCACAATTGTGAATGGCAGGCACTTCATCGTAGCGGAACTCACGCCATGTTGGCGCAAGGCGCAAGTCTTCATAATAATATCCTCTGCCCAGATTTCTACTGGAAGAATATTGTAATCCTATCTTAGTATTATTGTATAGTTTGCCTTTCAATCTTTTAAATAAACTGGCTTTGATATGCATCGATAAATCCAACGGTTGATTGTCTTCATATAAAATCTCGTACCAATATCCGGGGGGGACAATCAGTGCATGTGCTTCCGGATTCTTGTCATATTGAGTAGCTACAAAATAACCTTCATCTTTTCCATGCAATGAGGTAGATGATGCCGAAGACGACTTGTTGATTTTTTGCGTGTAATCTTTATTTGAATAAATATATGCGGATGAGAAACTTAAATTGGTTATCCAAGGCAAGTTCAGGTGCCATTTTGAGTTTATACTCGCTCGTATAGAATTGTCTTTCTGTCGCGAAAATGTATCACGAAATGCATCCGGGTCATGCTTTGAATTACTGCCCGCGATACTACCATCAATAAGCGCGGAAAAAATAATCGGTTTTTTGTTTTTTTTATTGAACGTGTTACTATACTTCAACGAGAGGTTATCGCGTTGATAAGCTGTATATGGAGAAGCGATGTCGCTGATTGATTTTGCATGTTCCAAACTCAAATTTATTATACCTCGGTTTTTTCCTAAAGCAATGCCTTTGTTTATTGCAATCTGTTTTGTGTTAATGTTTGTAGCAATGTTAATTTGAATGGGAGACTTTCCTTCTCGAGTTTTTATTTTGACGATTCCATTTGAGATATCACCATATTCTACCGATGGAATTCCAGTGATTACTTCTACCGATTCGATATTTGACGAAGCAATGTTTCGTGTGTCAATTCCATATGTGTGTTGATGGTTAGCCCGTGCAAATGTGGCATTATTTGATATACGCATTCCATCTAACTCTACACCTGTACCGAAAGTAGGATTGTCTGACTCGCCACTTTCAGAACTTCTTAACGCAAAAATTGATGCGCCCATCAATGTGTTTTGTCTGCTTGTTTGCCCACCGGGCAAAAGACTTGCAATTTCTTTTATATTTAAAAGCTGCATGTGTTGAAGCGCGTCTTCATTAATATTATAGCTGGTTGTAGAGCTCTGTTTTGATGGCACAGCTGTAACTATCACTTCTTTAAGTGCTAGAGAACTGAATTGTAGGGAAATTTGTAAATCCTCAATATTGCTATTTACCTCACACGAGACAAATGCGTCGTTGTATCCCAACACATGTGTCTGTAATTGATGCGTGCCCTTGGGAACGTTTGTGAGAGTAAATTCACCTTTTTCGTTTGTTGTCGCCCAATAATTTATTTCCGGAATGGAAACCACTGCAAACTCTATCGGCTCCTTGCTTCGAGAATCGATTACAGTGCCTTGCAGATTATATCTTTTTTGCGTTTTCTGTGCAAAAAGAATAGTCGCGAAGCATATAAAAACAATCGTTGTTATTTTCCTATACATTGTGTCGATGGAGTATCGGTAGTGTTACTAACTAAAAAAAATAAACAACAGCGGAACCAGGATGCCGATAATCAATTCAATACCGCCGCGTCCCATGATGCCTTTGCGTCCTTTGTTCATAATCAATCCGGTGACGGTGATGATGATGAGTGACGCTGCAAAAATATCGGAAAAGATGGTCCACCAGCGGTTGGGATTGTAGTGCAGACGATTAAGACTGCTGAAAACGGGGCGTTTTTTTACCGATTCGTATACGCCCTGTCCGGTTTTCAAATCCAAGACCATGGATGAACCACCTTTGAGAAACACTTTCATCGTGAGCTCTTCGGGGAAGTAGTGCTTGGTGTAATTTTTGCTTTCGCCGTAAGGTGTCAGCAATTCGTTTTTAATCCTTTTTTCGGAGAAATCGTTTTTTGAGAGAGGCAAAGTTCCTTCGACGACAAACGTGTGTTTTTTTATCGAATAGTTCGAGTTGAAATTCCTTCTGTGGTTAAGCAGTATTCCTGATATGGCATATATCAAAATTACACCCGAGAAGAAGAACGAAAGGTCGCGATGGATAATTCGCGACCATTTCCTAAGTCTTCCGCCTCTTTTGTTTGAAGCTGTCTTCTTAGTCATTTTTTCTATTGAATTTTGTATGAATCTGCTTCGATGTGATAGAATGATAGGTATTCTTTGCCTGTTTTTGCTTTTTCTTCGGCAATGCGTTTGCGAAAGTTTTCGATGCGAGTCTCTACGGTGTTGGCAGGAGCTTCATTTTGTGCTTTTTGTTCGCTGCTGCAGCCCGCACCTTCTCCATCGCCATGTTTTTCGTCTGTTTTTGCTTTCACTTCGGCTTCCCAATTTGTCAAATATGCCTCGTCGATACGTTTTTCAACCAATTTGCCGGTTACGGTAACCATGCTGTTTACGCATTCTTGCGAAAAGGCGCCGATTTTGTCATTCGACTCAACGCGAATGGTCTTTGTGTCGTCGCTTCCCATAAGGAAAATCTTTTTGCCACCATGCTTGCATATGTGCGTGCACACACCTTCCACCGTTACGGTTTGGTCTGTCAGGGATTCGGCTTTGTCCAGTAAATCATCAACTGATAAAATAGTTGTTTCCGTTTGTTGAGATTCTGTGTTTTTTCCTTTGTTTTTGTTTTGACAACTGCTTAGTGATAAGGTAAAAACACTTAAAAATAAAATTAAAGCTACTTTTTTCATTTTGAACATTGTTGTTAATTGATAATTGTTTTGTCTTTAGGGATATATGTTGCTTTTTTTTACATAAAAACGGTTTTACAAAGATAGTGGCAGTGTGAATACATATCAATCCCTAAAAATGGGGATTTTGGTGTTAAAAAAATACCAATTTTTAGGGATTGTGCAGTGTTCTCATTTTTAATTGTTGTTGTCACTATACGAATATCCTATCCATTTTCTGTGTAAAACTATGCATTTAAAATAATATCTTTATTGTGAATGTAATTTTATGGGGTTTTGTTTTTCCCTCCTTTTGTTGATAGACAAAAAGAGAGAGTGTTCGAACGCCCTCTCTTTTTAACTGTTTTTATTTTGATAATCAAATTTCTTCGAAACGAGCCGTAAAGAATCTCAATTGTTTGGGTTCGTAAACAAAGCGAAGTCCTCTGATTTTCTCTTTGTGTTGATACAGTTTTATTACGCTATCGGCGACCACGTCCATGTGTTTATATGTGTACACACGGCGTGGAATGGTTAAGCGCACGGTTTCCAGCTTGGGACGATGGTTTTCGCCTGTCTTTGAATCGCGTCCGGCAGAAACAATTCCACGTTCCATGCTCCGAACGCCTGACTCCACATATAGGTTGGCAGCCAAACTTTGTGCCGGGAATTCATCTTGTGATAGATGTGGACAGAAACGACGCGCATCCAAAAATACGGCGTGTCCTCCAACCGGCTCAATAATGGGAACTCCTGCTGCGAGCAACTTTTCGCCTAAATAGCGTACTTGTTTAATGCGGTGTTCAATGTATTCAAATTGCATCGACTCGCGCAAACCAATTGCCATGGCTTCCATGTCGCGACCTGCCATTCCTCCGTAGGAGGGCATTCCTTCGTAAACCACTACCATTTCTTTGGCTTCGGAAAAGAGGTCTTCGTCGTTCATGCACAAGAATCCGCCAATATTCACAAGGCAGTCTTTTTTACCGCTCATGGTACAACCATCGGCATAGCTAAACATTTCGTGTACGATCTCTTTTATCGTTTTGTCGGCAAATCCTTTTTCTTGTTCTTTGATGTAGTATGCGTTTTCTACACAGCGCGTTGCATCGTAAAATACGCGAATGCCATATTTATTTGTCAGTTCACGCACTTGACGCATGTTTTCCATGGAAACGGGTTGTC
Source organism: Bacteroidota bacterium (assembly GCA_023418255.1). Taxonomy (GTDB): domain Bacteria; phylum Bacteroidota; class Bacteroidia; order Bacteroidales; family Dysgonomonadaceae; genus JAEZZZ01. The sequence goes on along the minus strand of JAEZZZ010000025.1, from coordinate 29,682 downwards.
CGCCTGCTAAATTAACCGTGACGGCGAGGCAAACATACGCGATGTTTTCAGCGCCCTTTTTATCAATCAATTTTTGTAGTTTGTTTAAATCGATATTTCCTTTAAAAGGAATGTCCAAACCAGCATCGTGAGCTTCGTCGCGTATGATATCTACAAAGATGCCGCCATTGCGTTCTTGATGATAACGCGTGGTGGTGAAATACATGTTGCCAGGAACATACTGTCCGGGTTTGATTGCGATTTGCGACAGTAAGTTTTCCGCGCCACGTCCTTGATGTGTTGGCACCATGTGTTTGAAACCGAAAAGTTCTTTCACGGTGGCATCCAGATGATGGAAGTTTTTGCTTCCGGCATAGGCTTCGTCGCCAATCATCATACCTGCCCATTGCTTGTCGCTCATAGCGTTGGTTCCACTGTCAGTCAACAAATCGATGTACACGTCTTCGGAATTGATAAGGAAGGTATTGTAGCCGGCTTCTTTAATTACTTTTTCGCGTTCTTCGCGAGAAATCATTTTTACAGTTTCTACTGCTTTGATGCGGAATGGCTCCGCGGGATAGTTTGAAAAATCCATAAATTTGTATGTTATGAGGTTATTTGATTTAAATGCTACAAAAATAATATAAAAAGAAAAACGGTCAAAACAAAAAGAGGTTATTTTTTATTCCTGTCTTTTTTTTGTGTGTCTATTTTTAGGACATGAGATGATGGTTAAATAGCGATATTGATAATTTTTTTTTCGTCGGTATGTTGTTTTGAACGAAAATTCATGTAAATTTGTAGAAAAACACCAATGATATTTTTATGTGATAACATAAATAATGCAATCCGCATCAATGTGTAGTAACTGCATGTAATGTAGGGTTGCGTTTGTCATTTTTAGAAATACGATATGATTTAATCAAGCATGAAAGGAATTGTACTTGCCGGAGGCTCCGGCACCCGACTTTATCCCATCACAAAGGGCATATCTAAACAATTGATCCCCATCTATGATAAGCCCATGATTTACTATCCTGTTTCGGCGCTGATGCTTGCCGGAATACGCGAAATACTGATTATTTCTACACCCCAAGATCTACCTTCTTTTCAGCGCCTTTTAGGCGATGGCTGCAATTATGGTGTGCGATTTGAATACGCCGAACAGCCCTCACCGGATGGATTGGCGCAAGCGTTTATAATAGGAGAGGAGTTTATTGGCGACGATGCCACTTGTCTTGTCTTGGGTGATAATATATTTTATGGGCATGGCTTTCCGTCGATGTTGCGAAATGCCGTGAAAGAGGCCGAACAGAACGGAAACGCGACCGTTTTTGGTTATTACGTGAACGACCCGGAACGATATGGCGTAGCGGAGCTTGATGAACAGGGAAATGTGTTGAGTATTGAGGAAAAACCTGCCAATCCTAAATCGAATTATGCCATTGTCGGTCTCTATTTTTATCCAAACAAGGTGGTGGATGTGGCAAAAGAAATCAGACCTTCGGCACGCGGCGAATTAGAGATTACGTCTGTTAATCAGATGTTTCTGCGAGAAAAGCGGTTAAAGGTGCAACTTTTTGGACGTGGCTTCGCATGGTTGGACACAGGGACAAACGAATCGCTGTCCGAAGCTTCTACATTTATCGAAGTGTTGGAAAAGCGGCAGGGATTGAAGATTTCGTGCCTCGAAGAGATTGCGTGGCGGAACGGTTGGATTGATAGTCGACATCTTCGTGAAGTGGCTGAAGCGATGAAGAATAACCAATATGGACAATATCTTCTAAAATTGATGGAGTCTTAATAAGCCAATTTATAGATGAAGCAAATAAAGACAGAGATTGATGGAGCGGTGATATTGGAGCCCCATGTTTTTGAAGATGAGCGAGGATATTTCTTTGAGTCGTTCTCCCAGCGGCGATTTTGCGAAGAAGTGAGTGATGCCATTTTTGTGCAGGACAACGAATCCAAGTCGCAATATGGCGTTTTGCGCGGATTGCATTTTCAAAAGCCGCCTTTTGCGCAAGCAAAATTGGTGCGTGTTGTTCGCGGGAGTGTGTATGATGTGGCATTGGATATGCGATATGGTTCACCTACGTTTGGTCGTCATGTTGGCGTGGTGCTTTCTGAGGAGAATAAAAGGCAGCTCTTTATTCCACGCGGATTTGCACACGGTTTCGTTGTGTTGAGTGAAGAGGCTGTTTTTCAATATAAGTGCGATAATTATTATATGCCCGATTATGAGGCGGGAGTTTTATGGAGTGACCCCGCATTGAAAATTGACTGGCAACTTCCCGAAGATGCCCTTATTCTATCCGAAAAGGATAAAAAAAATAAATTGTTAGCGTCAATGCCACCACTGTTTTGAAAAAATAGACTGCGGATGAAATAAAAAACGACTTCGAAAGGCAAGCATGATTTGTTTATTATATATCTCAAGTGTAAAGCGAAACGATTAAAGTAAAAACATGAAATTTCAACGAAATATCCTTATCACAGGCGGAGCCGGCTTTATCGGTTCGCATGTAGTGCGTCGGTTTGTGAATAATTATCCGCAATATCACGTTGTCAATCTGGATAAGCTCACTTACGCGGGTAATTTAGCCAATCTGAAAGATATTGAAAATGTGGGCAACTATACATTTGTCAAGGCAGATATTTGTGACTATGAAACCACTCGGCAGATTTTTTCGACATATCGTATTGATAGCGTTATTCATCTTGCAGCCGAGAGCCATGTTGATCGCTCGATTATAGACCCATTTTCATTTGCCGAAACCAACGTAATGGGAACGCTGCATCTGCTTGAAGCGGCTCGTCAATCCTGGCTTAAATCACCTAAATCAGGCGATTCGCATCTATTTTTTCATGTCTCTACGGATGAGGTTTATGGTGCGTTGTCGTTTGATGACGCGCTATTTACGGAACAGACCGCATACGATCCGCATTCACCCTATTCTGCATCCAAGGCGGCATCTGATCATTTTGTTCGTGCCTATCGCGATACGTATGGTTTGCCGATCGTAATATCCAATTGTTCAAACAATTATGGCCCGTATCAATTCCCTGAAAAGTTGATTCCGCTTTTTATCAACAATATACGCCATAATCGCTCTTTGCCCGTGTATGGCAAGGGGGAGAATGTGCGTGATTGGCTTTATGTTGAAGACCATGCCGCCGCTATCGATTTGATTTTTCATAAAGGAAAGTGGGGTGACACATACAATATTGGTGGACTCAACGAGTGGAAAAATATCGATCTTGTTAAAGTGCTTATCAATACCGTAGATCGTCTTTTAGGACGAGCCAAAGGTGAATCCGAACACCTTATCACCTATGTTGCCGACCGTGCCGGGCACGATTTACGCTATGCCATTGATGCTGCGAAACTAACAAACGAACTGGGCTGGAAGCCTTCCTTGCAATTTGAAGAAGGCATTGAAAAAACGGTTTGTTGGTATTTAGAGAATCAAGATTGGCTTGATGCCGTTACGAGTGGAGATTATCAGAAATATTATGAGGAAATGTATACCTACAGATCGTCGCGGTAAAATAATTGAATTGGTGAAATTAAATTGGTGAAACCTCATCTGTTTCATTTCCAAAAAAGAATCCATACCGGATGGAAGTGCAATAACATGAAATTTATACATTATTGATTGCATGCAAGGATTTAAAATATTACTTTTGTCGGTAAATTAGATCTGTACGGTGTTTATTTAGGACAAGAAGTGTAAGAGATTTTATTAAATAAAAACGAAGTGCAATAAAGGAAATTTATTATATGCAAAGAATAGTACGAAAAGCTAGGGCTGTAGTGGTGCTCCTATTTACTATATCCGCCGGTTTATTTGCTCAATTGAGTGATGATCAGGTAATCCAAGAGGCTATGCGATATAGCCACGAGGGAATGAGTCAATCGCAAATATTTCAGGAATTGGCAAAAAAAGGTGTTTCGGCTGTGCAGTTTCAGCGCATCCAAGCAAAATTGAAACAACAACAAGCCGGAGGGCCCACAACTCAATCAAATTATGATACAAGTCAGGGATTTTATAGAAATGAAGATGAAGTAAACTTGTTTAATTCTGACAAAAGAGGTGAACCTGTGGACACCACTTCTCAGATAAACCGTCTTTTTGGACAGGATTTCTTTTCACAAAAGGGGCTCTCTTTTGCGCCCAATATGAATATGCCAACACCGGCAAATTATGTTTTGGGAGCCGGCGACGAGATTATTATAGATGTGTGGGGCGACTCCGAACTCAATCTACGTTATACGATTGCTCCGGATGGATATGTTACGGTGCCGGGTATTGGGCGTATTCAACTGAGTGGAATGACGGTGGAGCAAGCCACTTCGCGCATTAAAACGTCATTTTCTTCCATCTACTCCGATTTAGATTCCGATCAGCCGCGTACGTTTTTAGGGGTATCTGTCGGAAATATCCGTACCATCAAGGTTAATGTAATGGGGGAGGTTTCAAGACCGGGTACTTATACGCTTACATCTTTCGCCAGCGCGTTTCACGCGTTGTATGCCGCCGGAGGCCCTAATCAAATCGGTAGCTTACGTGATATTCATGTGTTTCGAAATGGCAAAATTGCCGCTACTATTGATTTGTATGAATACCTGATGAAAGGGAATAATATGGGCGACATCACACTTCGTGACGGCGACGTGGTTAAGGTGGAGCCATTCGGAATCATTGGTCAAATAAAGGGGGCCGTGAAACGTCCCATGAAATATGAAATGCGTTCACATGAAACGCTTGACGACTTGATTCGCTTTGCCGGTGGCTTTGCAGGGAATGCTTATCGAACGAACGTACAATTGGATCGAAAAGGTAAATCGCGAATGGAGTCCTACACCGTTACTGAAGACCTATATACGGGCTTTGCAATTAAAGATGGTGATGTGGTTTCAGTTGGTGAAATTCTTACAAAGTATTCCAATGCAGTACAAATAGATGGAGCTGTTAATCGTCCCGGGAAATATGCTATAGGTGATCGTGTGCGTACCATTAAAGACCTTGTGAATATGGCACAAGGACCAACAGAAGATGCTTATTTATCAAGGGTTTTGTTGTATAGAGAAAAGGATGACCTAACAAGTACGATGGAGTCCGTTAATCTATCCGATTTGATGGCAAATCGTATTCCTGACATTGCATTACGTAAAAATGACCGCCTTTTTGTGCCTTCTATTATCGGCTTAACCGATAGCTTAACGGTGTATGTTGGAGGTGAGGTGCGCAATCCCGGTGATTATCCTTATGCCTCAAATATGTCTGTTGAAGACATTATTTTGCAAGCGGGAGGACTTACCGAGGCTGCCTCAATAGCCCGAATTGATGTGTTTCGACGAATTAAAAATCCGGCGGGAACATCGTTGTCGAATATGCAGGGAGAGTTTTTTACCTTTAGCTTAGATGAAGGATTATCCATTAATCAATCCGACTTCACCTTAAAACCTTTTGACCAAGTGATGGTGCGTCGTTCGCCCGAATATAGAGAGCAGCAGACTGTTCGAGTTGAAGGAGAAGTGTTGTTTGGTGGTCGCTACGCTAAATTATATAAGGATGAACGATTATCTTCATTTATAAAACGAGCCGGTGGCTTTACCAATCAGGCATATGCCAAAGGAGCGAGACTTGCAAGAAGGTTAAGTGAGGATGAAATTCAAAGGACCAAAGATGCTTTAAAGGCAAAATCCAAGGTGGAGAGCGACTCTTCGTTTGTTGATAAACTTGATTTAAGTATGCAATATGTAGGAATAGATTTAGAAAAAGCAATGAAAAGTCCGGGAGGAGAGAGTGACATAATTCTTCGTGATGGAGATATTATTACAATTCCTCAATATGTTGGAACTGTAAAAATTTCGGGTGGTGTGCTCTATCCCAATATGGTAACCTACAACAAACGCATGAGTTTACAAAGCTATATTAGTCAAGCGGGAGGCTATTCTCGGCTTGCGATGAAAAATAAGCCGTACGTGATCTATATGAATGGGAAAGTTGCTTCCGGACGTTGGGCTCGAATTGAACCCGGATGTGAAATCGTAGTGCCCGAGAAACCTGAAAGAGAGCCTATGTCTATGCAAGCTTGGCTTAGCGTTTCCACCTCCGTTGCTTCGTTAGCCTATGTTATTGTCAGTCTACTAAAATAATCTCGCGGATGGAATATAGAAAGGATATGCACAGCAAAGGTGAAAATCATCTACCTTATCGAGGTATTGATAATGACGGTGATGAGATTGATTTGAAAGAGGTAATTGCAAAATTGTGGAACAAGCGCAGATTTATACTTATTGTTACAGGTATTTTTCTTCTAATTGGAGTTTTCATTGCTTTTACTTCACCCGTCTCTTATAAGGCAAGTTGCACGGTGGTGCCACAGGCAGGAGAAAAAGGAGGAAACTTAGGCGGATTGGCGTCTATCATGGGAGTTAATCTGGGAGCCAATATGTCGGCAGAAACACTCTCGCCCACGGTTTATCCAAACATTGTAAACAGTGTCCCGTTTTGTAAGGAAATAATGAATACACCGATTGTGCTTAAAGATTTTCCGAATGATTCGGTTACTCTCTATGAATATTATACCAATAAAAAGTATTATAAAACAAGTGTTTTAGAGATTGTGAAGAAGTACACCATCGGCTTACCCGGAACCCTTTTATCAGCTATGCGTTCAAACAGTTCTGAAACAGATGATTTGGCTGTCTACTCTGATTCTATTTCAGGTAAAGTTATTTCTCTCACTAAAAAAGAACGTGCGGTTTTTGAAATCGTAAAGAATAATATTCAGTTTGATAGTTTTCCAAAAGATGGGTATATCACTTTTGGCTACACTTTCGGGGAACCCGAAGCCACTGCGATTATTTCGCAGCAGCTATACAACGTGTTGGAAAAGTATGTGAAGAATTTTAAAACACAAAAGCAGTTGGATAATCTGCAATTTGTTGAAGAGGGATATGAAGAGGCACGTAAAGACTTCTATGCGAAGCAAGCAAGATTAGCCTCTTTTCAGGATGAAAATCGGAATTTGATTTCAGCTACCGCTCGCGCAACGGAAAAAAGGCTTAACAGTGAATACGATGTGGCCTTTACTGTCTACAATGAAATGGCTAAACAACGGGAGCAAGCAAAACTCGCGCTGAAAGAATCTACGCCTGTATTAACGGTAATTGACCCCGTGGTAGTACCCAATCAGAAAAGTGCGCCCAAAAGAGGAATAATTATGGTTGCTTCTTTGTTTTTGGGTATTTTTATTTCAATTGGATGGGTGTTGGTGAAGCCGTTTTTTAGGGAGATGTTAAAGGTAGAAAAAAATAAAGGATTATTATGAAAGCATGTTTTATGGGGTTAGGATATATTGGTTTGCCGACTGCAATAGTCGCTGCACAACACGATATTCAAGTTTGTGGAGTAGATATTAACCCTAAAGTCGTAGGCACGATCAATGAGGGAAAAATTCATATTGTTGAACCCGGCTTACAAGATTTATGCAAACAAGTGGTTGAAAAAGGCTTTTTAAGAGCATATACAAAACCACAACAAAGTGATGTGTATTTAATTGTTGTTCCGACACCATTCAAAGGGGATCATGAACCAGATATATCATATGTAGAATCTGCCACCAAGATGATTATACCTTTGTTGAAAGAGAATGATCTCTACATTATTGAATCAACATCACCCGTGGGTACAACTGAAAGAATGCAGGAATTAATTTTCACTGAAAGACCAGAGTTAGTAGATAAAATACACATAGCTTACTGCCCAGAAAGGGTTTTACCTGGAAATGTAATATATGAACTAGTACACAATGACCGTGTAATAGGTGGTGTAAATGAAAAGTCTACAGATAAAGCTATCGATTTTTATAAAAGATTTGTAAAAGGAGAGCTACATAGGACAAATGCTCGCACAGCAGAAATGTGTAAGTTAACAGAAAATTCTTCGCGTGATGTACAGATAGCTTTTGCCAACGAACTTTCAATCATTTGCGACAAAGCAGGCATCAATGTATGGGAACTTATCAATCTAGCTAACAAACACCCTCGTGTGAATATTTTACAACCGGGAAGTGGTGTTGGAGGTCATTGTATCGCTGTTGATCCATATTTTATAACTTCAGAATTCCCGATGGAATCTCAAATAATTGGTAAAGCTCGCGAAATAAATAATTACAAAGCTTTTTGGTGTGCAGCAAAAACTCAGGATGAAATTAAAAAGTTCGAGATAAAATATGGTAGAGAGCCTAAAGTTGCACTTATGGGTTTAGCATTTAAACCCAATATTGATGATTTGCGTGAATCTCCAGCAAAATATATCACAACAAAAGTAATGCAATCTCACAACAATGCGGATTTTCTTATTGTAGAACCAAATATTACAGAACATAAAGTATTTAAACTCACAAATTATAAAGATGCTTACGAAAAGGCGGACATAGTCGTATTTTTGGTTGCTCATGAAGAGTTTAAGCATTTGTCATATTGCCAAGATAAAATTATATTGGATTTTAGCGGCGTATTTAAAAAATAAACTATGAGTAGAAAAAAGGTAATGCTTGTTTTTGGTACTCGACCGGAAGCGATTAAGGTTGCACCATTAGTAAAAGCATTTGAAAAAGAATCAGAGAAATTTGAAACAATTGTATGTGTTACAGGACAACACCGAGAAATGTTGGATCAAGTGCTGCGACTTTTCGACATTAAACCTGATTTTGACCTGAATATTATGAAACAAGGTCAGGACTTGTATGATGTAACTTCACGTGTATTATTGGGACTACGTGATGTATTTAAAGAAGAAAAACCAGATTTAGTGTTTGTCCATGGCGACACGACAACTTCGATGGCTGCGGCTTTAGCTGCATTTTATCAACAAATTCCTGTTGCACATATTGAAGCGGGACTGCGAACATATAATATTTATAGTCCATGGCCTGAAGAAATTAACCGACAGATTACCAGTCGTATAGCCACATATAATTTAGCTCCTACTCCGTTAAGTAAACAAAATTTATTACGTGAAGGCGTAAACGAACAATCCATCACAGTTACCGGTAATACTGTAATTGATGCATTGTATATGGTAGTCAATCGAATTAAGAATAATGACTCTTTAAAACAAACGATTAAAGAGGATTTAAAAAAAAGTGGTTTACCCGAAGACAACATTAACAGACTTTTTTCGGACTCTCAAAAACGTCCACTCGTGCTTATTACAGGGCATCGACGTGAAAATTTTGGAGAAGGATTTATCAACATTTGCAAAGCAATTAAAACGTTGACAGCGAAATATCCTGAAGTGGACTTTATCTATCCGATGCATCTGAATCCCAATGTTCGCAAGCCGATTCAAGAAATATTTGGCGATACCATTGCAAATAATATACATTTTATTGAGCCATTAGATTACCTGCCATTTGTTTATCTGATGGAAAAATCAACGTTAGTTTTAACAGATAGTGGAGGCATTCAAGAAGAAGCTCCCGGACTTGGAAAGCCAGTGCTTGTTATGCGTGATACAACCGAACGTCCAGAGGCACTAGATGCCGGTACGGTGAAATTAGTAGGTACTAACTATGATTTAATTGTTTCGGAAGTATCTAAACTCCTTGATGATAAAAAATATTACAATATAATGGCGCAAGCCAATAATCCTTATGGAGATGGAGAAGCCTGCGAGCGAATAATTCAGCTTATAAAAAATGAGATAATATGCTGTTGATAATTACGAGTAAAGTCTATTATAATAGCTTTCATTTTTATATAAATAAATAGGTGCGATATGAAAATATTAAAACTGATAGGACGAGAAAACGAGCTTTTTGCAGATGACATCTCTAATAACGAAAAAGAACTATCTCATACAGTACATAAATCTAAATTCTTAGTTATAGGAGGTGCCGGATCAATTGGCCAAGCTGTAACCAAAGAGATATTCAAAAGGAATCCAACGAAATTACATGTTGTAGATATCAGTGAAAATAATTTGGTAGAATTAGTCCGTGATATTCGAAGCTCTTTTGGATATATTAAAGGAGATTTTAAAACGTTTGCTTTAGATGTCTCATCAGTCGAATATGATGTTTTCTGGAATGACAATGGTGATTATGATTATATATTGAATTTGTCTGCATTAAAACATGTGAGAAGTGAGAAAGATCCGTATACTTTGATGCGAATGATTGATGTAAACATATTTAATACAATCAAAACCATCCACCAGGCCACAGCTAAAGGAGTAAAAAAATATTTTTGTGTTTCAACTGATAAAGCAGCAAATCCTGCTAATATGATGGGAGCATCTAAACGGATAATGGAGATGTTTCTGATGCAGTTAAGCGAGCATATAAATATTTCAACGGCCCGTTTTGCAAATGTTGCATTTTCTGACGGTTCACTCCTTCATGGGTTTAATCAAAGGATTCAAAAGAAACAGCCAATTGTCGCACCTAATGATGTAAAGCGGTACTTTGTAACACCAAAAGAGTCGGGCGAATTGTGTTTAATGTCGGCTGTTTTTGGTGAGAATAGAGACATATTCTTTCCTCAATTAAGTGAGAGCCTTCATCTTATTACTTTCTCTGATATTGCGATGCGTTATTTGAAAGAAATCGGCTATAAGCCTTATCTCTGCTCTAATGAAGAAGAAGCACGAGAATTGATTCATAGCTTACCTGAGAAAAAACTATGGCCATGCTTATTTACCTCTAGTGACACAACTGGAGAAAAAGATTTTGAAGAGTTTTTTACTAACAATGAAGAACTTGATTTGACAAGTTACAAGAATTTGGGAATTATAAAAAACAAGCCCATTTATGACAAGCATTTACTGGAACATTTTATGAATACAATTACTCAATTAAAACAAAACAGAACTTGGAAAAAGGAACAAATTGTTAACTTATTCTATGAAATGATTCCTAATTTCGATTATATAGAAAAAGGTAAGTATTTAGATGCAAAAATGTAAATTAATAGATTAAAAAATGGATTATAAAATACCTCTTTTTAAACTAAATTTTGACGAACAAGAAATTCAGGCCGTAACGGAAACGATTCGAAGTAAATGGATTTCAACAGGGCCAAAGTGTGAGGAATTAGAAAGAATGTTTGCAGAGATGTTAGATGTTAAGCATGCTATAAGTTTGTCAAATTGCACGGATGCATTACATTTGGCATGTGTCGTAAGTGGAATTGGTGAGGGCGATGAAGTTTTATGCCCTTCATTAACTTTTGCAGCGTCTGTTAATTGTATTCGATACGTTAGAGCTGTTCCCGTATTTTGTGATATTACCGGTATAGATAACATGAATATTGACCCGAGGGAAATAGAAAAAAAAATCACACCGAAGACAAAAGCGATTTTGGTAGTACACATGGCTGGATTCCCTTGCGAAATGGATAGGATAATGAAAATAGCAAATCAGCATAACTTGAAAGTTATTGAAGATGCATGTCATGGCCCATTATCAGAATATAAAGGAAAAAAAATAGGTACAATTGGCGATGTTGGTTGTTTCAGTTTCTTTTCGAACAAAAATATCAGTACGGGTGAAGGTGGAATGATAGTTACAGATAACGATGAATATGCTAAACGAATTCGGCTGTTACGTTCCCATGGAATGACTACTATGTCATATCAAAGGGCTATAGGCCATGCTACTGCATATGATATAATAGATTTAGGATATAATTTCAGAATGGATGATATTAGGGCTTCGATAGGTATTGTGCAATTACGAAAATTAAATTCAGACCTCACTCAAAGAATGACTGTGAGAAAACTTTATTTAAAAGCATTGTCTGATATTCAGCAAATAGAAATTCCATTCAAACAGCATAATGAATTTGCTTCAAATTACATCATGCCAATTGTCCTAAAAAAGTCTTCTATAGAAAAAAGAGATGCAATCAGGATTTTTCTTCATGAACAGGGAATACAGACAAGTAATCATTATCCGCCTATTCATAAGTTTTCAATTTATGAAAATTTCACCACAAGTTTACCTATTACAGAATATGTATGCTCAAATGAAGTGACACTTCCAATGTATGCGAGTTTATCTGAGAATGACATCAATTATATAGCTGAAACGATAAAAATTTTTTTTAGCAAATATGAATAAAGTGATTCTTGTAGGAGGGTTTCATGAAATAATTGAACTCTGTGAAGAGCAAAATTTAAAAATAATAGGAATTATTGATAATATCAAAGAAATAACTTATTTCGGCTATCCTATAATAGGTACAGATGAAGATGCCGATATCCTTTATAAGAAATACAAAGATATTCCTCTTATAATTAGTCCGGATAATCCAAATATTCGAGAAAAGTTAGTTTCATTATATGAAAATATCGGCTTTAGATTTTACACATTAATTGGCAAAAGAGCAATTGTGTCAAAAACAGCCTCCATAGATATAGGGTGCGTTATTCAAAATGGTGTTAATATTTCATCTTATACAAAAATTGGTAAATTTGTTAAAATTAATACGAATGCCAATATTATGCATGATGTGAATTTAGGTGATTTTACAACAGTTGCTCCAAACAGTGTTTTATTAGGTCATTTAAATATAAAAAATAATGTTTATATAGGTGCTAGCTCCACAATATTGCCGCAAATTAATTTAGATGCCCATTCAGTGGTTGGTGCAGGGGCTGTAGTTACTAAAGATGTATCAAGAGGCACAACCGTTGTTGGTTGTCCTGCTAAACCTTTAATAAAAACAAAAAGCAATGTATGATAATTTAATAATAAAAGCTGATAGTAGTATTATAAATGCATTAAAACAAATGGATTCTAAAAAAAGAAAACTACTAATGGTTTTTTTGGATTCTGAATTCATAGGGTTACTAAGCATTGGGGACATACAGAGAGCCATAATTAATAACATCGATCTAAACACACCGATTGAAGAAATATTGAGAAAAGACATTATTCTTGCTAGACATAATGAAAGTATAGAATCAATTAAAAAGAAAATGTTTCAGATTAGGGCAGAATTTATGCCTGTATTAGACAATAAAAAGAAACTTGTAAAAGTCATTTACTGGGAGGACTTATTTGAAAATTTTCCTTTACCACCCAGAAATCAATTTAAATTACCTGTTGTTATAATGGCGGGTGGTTTTGGAACTAGATTAAGACCATTGACTAATGTCATACCTAAGCCATTAATCCCTATTAGAAATAAGACGATTATTGAACATATATTCGATCGGTTTCATTATCACGGTTGCAATCATTTTTTCATATCTGTAAATTACAAAGCTAAACTGATAGAGTATTATTTAAGTGAGCAAAATTTGCCTTACAAATTATTATATTTCAAAGAGGATAAACCTATGGGAACAGCAGGCAGTTTATCATTATTAAAAGGTAAGATAAATGATACATTTTTTGTCACTAACTGCGATATTCTTATAGAACAAGATTATTCAGAGATTTTGGATTATCATAGACATAATAAAAACGAAATTACTGTAATTGCCGCAATGAAAAGCTACAATATTCCCTATGGTACGATTCAATCAGGAAAAAAAGGAGAGTTAATCGATTTGATAGAAAAACCTAATCTTACTTTCAAAATAAATAGTGGTATGTACATATTAGAACCACATTTAATAGATGAGATTCCTAATAATGAGTTTTTTCATATAACTCATCTTATAGAGAAAGTAAAAAACAGGAATGGAAGAGTTGGTGTTTTTCCGGTAAGTGAAAAATCATGGAAAGATATAGGTGAATGGGATATTTATTTGAAAGAATTAACTATATAAGAGCAATTGGTAATGAAAATAGCATTAATTGGCCCAGGCTATGGGCACAATATCATACCTTACTTAATTTATTTTGATAAACAAAATAAACATCAGGTAGATTTTTATTATCACAATAATGATAATTTTAGTAGCCAATTTAAAAATCTTAAATTTTTTTCTATCCCTACTAAGTTAATTCATCTGTTTTTTAATGCTCATAAATATGATATTATTTGGCTTATGGGGGGGGGCGATTATTATATATTGTTGCCATATTAAAATTATTTATACGTTCAAAAACTAAATTAGTTATTTATCCTTATAGTGAGGAATTACCTAGAAGGACAAAAGAGAAAAATTTGAAAGGATACCTAACGACTAAAGCACTGTCATTTTTCAATATAATTCATTGTGGCTGGTATGGTATCGCTGATTTATTGAATACAAAATTAAAAGAAAAGATTCTTATTTTTCCGATGGGCTTAAATGAAGATTTCTATAAGATCTCTGAATATCCAGACAAAGAGATTGCCAATCTTATCAACAAAATAGATAAAGATAGCTATAACTTTTATTATCCTAAATCCTTCACTAATTCAAGTCGACATGACCTTGTCATAGAAGCTGTCCGTATATTAAACGATGAAGAAGAGCTTCCTCCGTATAAAGTGTATTTTATCGGGGGAAATGTTATTGACAATAAGAGATTTGAGTTTTTAAATAATTTAATATCAAATTATCGTCTAACAGAAAATATTATTATTCTTCCTAAAACCAAGTTCTTTAAAACAGAAGATTTGAATTTGATATGGAGAAATATTGATTGTGGTTTACAAATAGCTGAAAGAGACGGCATTTCGACAACAATTTTTGAACCACTTATTAATAAAAAAGATTTAATTATTTCCGACATTCCTCCATATAAATATATTAAGAGTTTCTTTGGTTTTGATTTGGAACTTACTCCTTTAGATGCAAAAGCGATAGCAGTAGAAATGAAGAATAAAATATTGGGCGTTAATATTAGGAGTGATAAAGAAAAAATTCAAATAAAAAATATAATTCAAAGTAAATATAAATTTGAGAATAATCTCACACAATTATTATTAAAGTTTGAAAAAGATAATTGATTTTTTATACAATACATGGAATAAAGGTTTCTTTCATGTTTTTATAGCTAATGTGCTGATAGCCTTAGCTGCTTTCGGCTCTCAACTATTTGTTGCAAAAGTGTTAACAGATATACAATTAGGCTATATTAAAATATTCCAGAGTTATACACAAATTCTATCTTTAATTGCGGGTATGGGATTTAGTACGTCAGCACTTATTTTTTGTTCTGGTAGCCAAGAATTGCAGCAGAAGTTCAAGCATTTTTCAATTGCTTTGTATGCTGTTGTACCAATTTCTTTTATCGTATTGTTTTTATTTCTTTTTGCAAATCAATTTGGTATATGGACAAAAATTTCAGAAGTTAAAATACTATTTGATAAGTACTCTTTTCTTGTGATTTTCACGGCTATAATTGCAGTTTATACTGCCTTCATTCAATCTTCTAAGATATTTAAAAAATATTCAATTTTGGTCAGTACTACTAAACTGTTATCAATTGGTTTAATCGTGTTGTTAACTTATTTGAGAGGGTTTTATGGCTTTTTTGCAGGAACATGTATAGGATTGTTTTTCTCATTAATTATTAATATCTTTTTCGTAAAAAAAGAGTTTAATTTCTATATTATTAGAAGAATTCCTAATCTGATTACACAGATTGGAGATCACTTTAAAATCGGAATTCATGGTTTGGGTACAAATTTTTTTGGAATGATAGCTTCCGATTTTGATATAATCCTGTTAAGCTTCTATTTTAAAGATCAATTAACAACTATCGGGCAGTATAGTTTTGCTGCAATTTTTATAATGGGTTTGAATATGGTGCAAGGAACAGTCGTTCAAGTGGCAGTTCCTTATTTAGCTAAATATAAAAATGATTATATGTCAACTACTTATTTGCTGAAAAAATATAATCGAATCCTTTTAATAAGTGCAATTTTATTTCTAATTGCTCTTTATATATTTCTCCCAATTTTCATTAAACTAATATATAACAATAAATTTGATGAAGGAGTTCATTATCTTATGTTTCTGTTGGGTGTATGGTTTTTTAAATGTTTAAATGCAATTAATGCTGCCTTTTTTCTTTCAAGTGGAAAGAGTAATCTGTCAAACTTAGTAAACTTCTTAAATATGATTTTTACAGGTATCGTAGTTACAGGAACGTTGATTTATTTTAATATAGAGACTATGATAATCGGAATAATTATTGTTAATCTATGTATAACATTATATTCGCATTTGCTCGTAAATAATACTATTAAGAAGAAGTTAATAAATTAAAGTTGTGTAATATGAGTTTATCGCAGAAAACTAAATGGAGATTCTTAATTTATATTATTCCCATACCTGTTTTCTTTACTACTAGAGGTTTTTTTAAGGGGAGCTCATTTGATGATCTATTTGCACTTCCAGTTTCATTAATCTTTTTTATAGTTGCCTTTTTAGCTGATATGCGTTTCTTTAAGACTTTATTAATTAAAGAAAACCTTATAATTCTAATTAATTTGATCTATTCATTTTTAATATTTCTAATAACCATTATCTTTTCTGGGAGTAGTATGAACCCAAATTTATTAATTATTTCTATTATTCCATTGACCATCTCTTTTTGCGTAGGATACTCATTAAAACCTGTTCTGCTCGAAAAGAATTTAAATAAAGTATTGGATAAAATGGTTGTCATTTTTACTTTATTCTCTCTTGCTCATCTCCTTTCATCATTTGTTTCTCTTGGCTTTATAGGCTCGTTTGTTAATAGAGGTGAGGATAGTATATTTGGTTTGTTCTCAATTTATCAAAAGTTTGTATACTATCCAACCGTTTTAGCCTGTTTGTTTATTTTCTCATTGATGTCAAGTTTAAGATATAAGTACATTTATTCTTTTATTCTCTTGATAAATGTATTTATGGTCGCAGCAAGAGAGGCTATTTTTATTTGTTTATTGGGTATTATCTTTGCTTTTATATTATTTATAAAGAAAGAATCAATCTTGGCGTTGGGTAAGTTTATTATAATAGCTTTTATTATAAGTAGTTTAGTTATTTATTTTATAGATCCAATTAAAGAGATGCTTGACTCAGCTATTTTTTTAACAAAAATAAAAAACTTGAAAAAATCTGGAGATATTACAGCAGGCAGAACGGGGGCTATACATGAAGTTTTTTCCAACTCTAAAAAAGATTTTAAATTACTTATAGGAACTGGATATTTGATGGATTTAGGTGATTTTCGTTCGCCTCATAATCAATATTTAGAAATTCTACTTCGATCAGGAGCTTTGGGCTTAGCTATTTTTGTTATTCTTATAATTAAGACATTATGCAATATTGTAAAGAATGTAAAATTATATAAAAATACTAGTATGCAGGACTGTATATATGGATTTTCTTTTGTTCTATTCTGTTTGATTTTAATTTCATGTAATGTAAATGTTCCTATAAGAGCCCCATACACAGCTATCTTGTTTGGATTCTTATGTGGTTTTTTTAATAATATAAAACTTAATGATGATCAGTGCCAATACATCTAACAACTTACGGTATAAGAATCCGTCCGTTGTTCCTGCATTGCAAAAGTAGATACAAAAGATTATCTTTGCAATACAAAAATGGTTCTATGTGATTTCCTATGGGTAAATAAAAAAAGAGAAGCTAGGTCGTATTTAGGGAATAATATTGAATATGAAATTCAATATTTTGATAAATTAGAAAGAACAAAATCAGCTAAACTAAAATTTGTAATATCACAAATAAATTGATTAATTTATGAAACAAATAATCCAATCATTTAAAACAGGACAGACTATATTAGAAGATGTACCCGTGCCGCAAGTGAAACGAGGATACGTTTTAATTCAATCTATATGTTCATTAGTGTCTTTAGGCACAGAGCGAATGTTAGTAGAATTCGGCAAAGCCAATATCATAGATAAAGCACGTCAACAACCAGACAAAGTAAAACAAGTTTTAGATAAAATTAAAACAGATGGATTAACCCCAACATTAGAAACAGTGTTCAATAAGTTAGGGCAACCAATCCCTTTAGGTTATTGCAACGTAGGCAAAGTAGTAGCAGTTGGAGAAGGAGTTACTGAATTTGTTGTTGGTGATCGAGTAGCATCCAATGGACCACATGCTGAATTTGTTTGTGTCCCTAAAAATCTTGTGGTAAAAATTCCTGAAAACGTTTCCAATGAAGAAGCTGCATTTACCGTAATCGGGTCAATAGGTCTACAAGGAATTCGATTATTAAAGCCTCAATTAGGAGAGACAGTAGTCGTAATAGGATTAGGCTTAATAGGGTTGATCTCTGCTGAATTATTAAAAGCAAACGGCTGTAAGGTTATCGGAGTAGATTTTGATCAACAAAAAGTAGATATTGCATCTTCTAAAGGAATTATTGCGATTAATCCGTCTAAAGGTGTTGACCCCATTAAATTCGTGTTGGAACAAACCGCTAACGTTGGGGCAGATGGAGTACTAATTGCAGCATCCACTAAAAGTAATGATGTCATCCACGAAGCAGCCGAAATGTCAAGAAAACGTGGGCGAATTGTTTTAGTCGGTGTAATTGGATTAGACATTCAAAGAGATGATTTTTATAAAAAAGAATTGACATTTCAGGTGTCATGTTCTTATGGTCCGGGTCGTTATGATGAGGATTATGAAAACAAGGGAATTGATTATCCATTACCTTACGTGCGTTGGACAGAAAAACGGAATTTCGAAACCATACTTCAAGCAATATCAATGGGGCAATTAAATGTAAAACCATTGATAACAGAAAAAGTGGAATTAGAAAATTACAACGAAATCTATGGAGATATGCGCAAGCATGGATCTATTGCCTCAATAATCCATTATCCAGAAACCAGTGAGAATAAATCAACAGTCAAGGTAACGGAAAAAACATTTGCTCAAGGAAAAGGCAAAATGGGTATTGTGGGAGCAGGCAATTTCACTTCAGCCACCATGTTGCCGGCATTGATGAAAGCCAAAGCAAAAATCAAATACATTGCCAGCGCACAAGGATTAAATGCAAAAATGCTGGCACAGAAAGCAAATGCCGAGTACGCCACTTCTGATTATCGAACCATACTCAATGACAACGAAGTGGATATGATTTTGATTACTACCCGACACAATTTGCACGCATCCATGATATTAGAAACCTTGAATGCAGGAAAAAGCATATTTGTAGAGAAACCATTGTGTTTAACAAAAGATGAATTAAAAGAAATTGAAGTTGCTTATGCAAACGCATCAGATAATGTAACGCTTACCGTTGGTTTCAATCGTCGTTTTTCATCATTTGCAGAAAAAATTAAATCCTTAACAGGAAATGGTCCCAAAAACATTATTGCAACAATGAATGCCGGATTTATCCCGGCAGATGTGTGGGTGCACGACTTAAAAGTTGGTGGGGGGCGTATCGTAGGAGAAGCATGCCATTTCATTGATTTATGTTCTTTTATTGCAGGTAGCGATGTCGTGTCCGTTTGTATGAATGCTTTGGGCCCAAATCCTCAGGAAAACACAGATAATGCTAGCATCCTTTTGCGTTATGCCAATGGTTCAAATGCCGTAATTAATTATTTCTCAAATGGCTCAAAAGCATATTCAAAAGAGCGAGTTGAAGTATTCTCACAAGAAAAAATATTAATTCTCGATAATTGGCGTCATTTGAAAGGTTATGGATTTAAAAATTTTTCAACCATGAAGAAAAAGATGGACAAAGGACATGCACGACAATTTGAACTTTTGAATGAGAAAATCACCAAAGGGGGTGAAGCATTAATTCCGTTTGAAAGCATTGTGAATACGACAAAAGCGGCATTTGCGTGCATAGACAGTTTAAAAGAAAACCGTTGGATTGAAATTAAGTAATGGTTAAACAAACTCTTCAAATAATCAGTAATATGGGTTGGCGATACACTTTGTATCGTCTTTGTCACGAAATTGAAAAACGTGTCGGAATACTTGTAAAACGACACCCTATACAACCTGAGAGAAAAACTTTTATTTCTTGTGACGGATGGCGGAAATATCCTATTGAATTTGTCATTCCTGTTCGGGAAAAAATTAATTTTATAAAAAGCCCTTATAATCAACTAAAATCAGATGCTGAAAATATTTTGTCGGGGAAAATAAAGTTTTTTTCTTGTGAATGGAGAAATATAGGGTTGGATTACGATTGGATAACTAATCCTGACTCTGGATTTCAATATAACAACAAACAACATTGGTCAAAAATACCTGATTTATCAGAAGAAGCTGGTGACATAAAATATGTATGGGAAAAATCACGCTTTTCATGGGTGTTAACAATCATACGTTACGATTACCATTTTGAAGAAGATCACTCAGACTTTGTTTTTTCACAAATAGAAAATTGGATTGATTCAAACCCTATAAATCAGGGGCCTAATTGGCGTTGTAGCCAAGAAATCTCACTGCGTATTTTTAATTGGTGTTATGTATTGCATTTTTATAAAAACTCCGAAGCACTTTCAGCCTCACGTTGGAAAAAGATACAAAATACAATCTATTGGTCGCTTCATCATGTGTATAAGCATATTGATTTTTCACGAATTGCTGTGAGAAACAATCATGCCATTACAGAAACGCTTTTCTTAACATTAAGCAATATATTATTCCCTTTTATTCCTGAAACAAAAAAATGGGCAAAAGCTGGTCGAAAGTGGTTTGAACAGGAAATTGAATATCAAATTTATAATGATGGAACGTTCTTGCAATTCTCGATGAATTATCACCGAGTGGTTATACAACTATTATCATTTGGTATTTCAATAACTGATAAAACTAGTCAACCATTTTCCACAGAAGTAAAAAATAAAGCATATAAAAGTGTGAACTTCTTATATCAATGCATGCAAGAAGATAAAGGGTATCTACCAAACTATGGTGCTAATGATGGAGCGTGGTTCTTTCCTCTTTCTGATACAGATTATAGGGATTACCGACCACAGCTGAATGCTTTACATAAACTCTTGACGGGCAAATTTCTTTTTTCATCGTCTATTATGAAAGAAGAATGTTTATGGCTTGGAATTGATGATAAGATCCAAATTCATAAAAACTTTCCTCCAATAAAGAGGATATATGGTATTATTGAATTTAAAATAGGCGGCTATTATCTTATTCGCGAAAAGGAATCATTTACATTCATAAAATGCGGGAAATATAATAATCGACCTTCACAAGCTGACAATTTACATGTTGATATATGGCATAAAGGTGAAAATATATTGTGTGATGGAGGTTCATATAAATATAATACACAAAAAAATATTAAGAAATATTTTTCCGGAACTGAATCTCACAATACAGTAATGCTCGACAACTATGATCAAATGCTGAAAGGAGCCCGATTTATCTGGCTCTATTGGTCACAGGCAATAGAAAGTGATATTAAAGAAACTGAGAACGAGTATATCTTTAATGGTAAAATAAAATGTTTTTCATATATAGATAAAAATATTATGCATATACGTAGTGTTAATAAAGTGAAAAATAAGCCGACATGGATAATCAAGGATAAAATTCTTCATAAACCACCCAACATGGAAATACGCCAACTTTGGCACACAGGTAGTAATGAGGTCATATTTTCTGTCGAAAATAACTTTGTAACAAAGAAGGCTTGGCAATCGTTGTATTATGGGAAAAAAGAAGAAATAAAACAAATTGAATGTAAAACTATTTCTGAAACAATCGAAACAAAAATATCAATATAACAATGAAAGTTCTTTATTTTCATCAATATTTCACAATACCTCAAATTGGTGGCGCGACACGTTCTTATGAGTTTGCAAAAAAACTTATTGAACGAGGACATATGGTTACAATGGTTTGTGGCGGAGATGTCTCAAAGTTGAATCTTCCAAAAACAGATAGAACAAGAATCAGAAGAGGTATGATAGACGGGATTAATGTTATACAAATTGATCTTCCATACTCAAACAATGATAGTTTACTAAAACGTGCAATTACATTTATAAAGTTTGCATATATCGGAAACAAAATTGCGATGCAAGAAGAATACGATTTACTTTTTGCTACATCAACACCACTTACAGCAGGAATTCCTGGCATCTGGATAAAGTTATTCGGGAAAAAGAAAAAATTCATTTTTGAAGTACGTGATTTATGGCCTGAATTACCTAAAGCACTTGGATTAAAAAATCCGATTTTTCTTGTAGGGATGGCAGTTCTTGAAAAACTAAGTTACAAAAAAGCGGATGCATGCGTTGGCCTTTCTCCAGGTATTTGTGAAGGGATTAAGCGTATTGTCCCTGATAAAACAATAGAAATGATTCCCAATGGATGTGATTTGGGAATATTCAATCCCAAAAATCGTTCATCGATTAAATTGGAGGGTATTTCTCCCCAAGATACAGTGGCTATTTTTAGTGGAGCACATGGTGTTGCTAATGGATTAGACAATGTTTTAGATGGAGCGAAAGAGGTTCTAAAAACAGGTAGAGATGATATTAAATTTGTGTTTATAGGTTCAGGTAAAATGAAAAAACATCTTATGACGCGAGTTAATAACGAGAATATCGACAATTGTCGTTTTTATAATCCTATGCCAAAAAATAAGCTGAATAAAATTGTAGCTTCGGCAGATATTGGTATAATGGCTTTAGCAAATGTTCCAGCTTTTTATTATGGCACTTCACCTAATAAGTTTTTTGATTATATTTCATCAGGATTGTCTATATTAAATAATTATCCTGGATGGTTAGCTGACATGATTAAAGAATATCAGTGTGGTGAAGTGGTCCCACCAAAAAATCCGAAAGAATTTGGAAATGCTGTGATTAAATTAGCAGATAATCCAAATTTACGAGAAATGTATGGTAGGAATGCAAGAAAACTAGCTGAGCAAAAGTTTGCAAGAAATGAGTTAGCCAATCAGTTTGTTGATTTTCTAGAAAAGATATGTAAAATTTAAAAAATGTACGAGAATTTTTTTAAACGCCTATTTGATTTTTTGTTAGCTTTAATGGGATTCATCATTATTAGTCCTATATTCATAATCCTATGGATATGTCTAACGATTGCCAACAAAGGAGCCGGTGCTTTTTTCTTCCAAGAACGTCCCGGAAAAGATGAGAAAATATTTAAATTAATTAAGTTCAAGTCAATGACTGATGAAAAAGATTCTTCAGGCAACCTGCTGCCGGACGAAAAGCGTTTAACGAAAGTTGGAAAATTTGTGCGTACTACTTCACTAGACGAAATACCACAGTTACTTAATGTGATTAAAGGAGATATGTCATTAGTTGGGCCTCGTCCATTACTCGTGCAATATCTACCGTTATACAATGATTTTCAACGCCGCCGTCATGAAGTGCGTCCGGGCATTACTGGATGGGCCCAGGTTAATGGGAGAAATGTCATAGGGTGGAATGAAAAATTTAAATTTGATGTTTGGTATGTGGATAATATTTCACTATCTTTGGATCTCAAAATATTAGTAAGAACAATTAAAAAAGTTTTTGAACGAGAGGGAATAAGTTCTAAGACGAGTATTACAATGGAAGATTTTACGGGAGAAGCCTGAGTTTGTTGATAATTAATTGATTAGGCGAGATTCATTTTCGCACAATAGCAAAATCAATTAAATATTTCAGAGAATAAAAGTTTAAAACACAAAGTCTTCATCGAATTAAAAAGACCACCCAAACATGATTTTAGATAATATAAATCTCGCTAAGTTAGAAACACCTTGTTTCATTTTAGATTATGAAGAACTACATAAATCTTTGTCAGGATTTAAATCTGCACTTAATGAGTTTTTTCCAAAAAACATATTAAGCTACTCCGTCAAGACAAACTCACTGCCTTTTTTATTAGAAAAGATAAAGAATTTTGGCTGTTATGCAGAAGTCGTTTCGTATGATGAATATGATCTAGCAAAAAAATGTGGATTTCCGATAAATAAAATAATATATAACGGTCCATTAAAGTCAAAAGAAACATTTATTGAGGCAATTGAAGAAGGTGCTATCGTAAATATTGAAACTAAAAGAGAAATCAGATGGCTTATGTCACTGCCCAAAGATAGGATATACCGATTAGGTGTACGTCTAAATATAAACCTAGACAAAATATCGCCGAATGATGCCAAAGAAGGGGAAGGACAAAGTCGTTTTGGCTATAATGAGGAAACTGGTGAATTTAAAGAAGTCATTTCTACAATACAGAAATTAAAAAACATAAAACTGACAGGAATACACGTACATAGAACTTCCAAGACAAGAAGCTTGGGCATGTATAGAAACCTTTCACATTGGATTATTGATCTTATTAAAAACTATAATCTTAATTTGGAGTATATTGATATAGGTGGGGGTTATTACGGCATAATGGAAAATAAACCGACATATGGTGAATATGCGGAAACAATATATTCTGTCTTCAACGAAAACTTAGATTTAAATAAAACTGCAATTGTTATTGAGCCGGGCAATGCAATCGTGGCCTCTTGTTTTGCATTTCTATCAACAATAATAGATGAGAAAAACATGGGTACACATTACGTATATACAACCGATGGAAGTCGAATTGATATTGATCCGTTTTTTCATAAAAAAGACTATTTCAAAGAAATAATATATAGTGATAATTCTATACGTAAATCCATTAGTAAACAAATTATTGGAGGATGCACATGCTTAGAAAACGATAAGCTATTCATTTTAAGTAATCATCCAAAGTTAAAAGTAAATGATAGAATATTATACAAATCTGTCGGTGCTTACACTATGACATTGACATCCCTATTTATAAGATACTTTCCAAAAGTATATTTAAAACAAGCCAATAATTATACTTTAATTAGGGAAAGTTGGAATGCAGCAAAAATAATACAAAAAAAATAAATTTATGAATAGCATTTTATTTTGCAGTGTTGGACGTCGTGGACGTCTTTTACAAGATTTCAAAAAAACATTAGGTAATAAAACGCGTCTTATCGCAACGGATAACGACAATACCGCCCCTGCGTTATATTTTGCAGATAAACAGTATATCGTTCCTAAAATAACAGAACCCAATTATCTGAAGGTTATATTGAAAATTTGTGAAAAAGAAAACATAAAAGCAATTACCACTCTAATAGATCCTGAAATTGAACTATTATCTAAAAATCGCCAGATGTTTCTAGATAATGGAATACTTCCATTGTGTCCTTCTGAAAAAACGGCAAAATTATGTTTTGATAAATACGAAATGTATAAACATCTGAAAAGTAAAAATATAGACACAGTGCTTACATATGATAACTTTGTTGATTTTCAGGTAGGTTTAGAGAAAAAAGAAATTAGTTTCCCAGTATTTATAAAACCTCGAGACGGCAGTGGCAGTGTTGGTGCACATAAAGTAGAAAACATAAATAAATTAAAAAGTTATTTAGAGGAAGGAACACATAAGTATCTAATTCAAGAATTTATGGAGGGTGGGGATATTGATGCAGACGTATACATTGATTGCATATCAAATAAACCTGTCAGTGTTTTTGCAAAAAAGAAACTAGAAACAAGAATCGGAGGTGCAAATAAAACAGTATCCTTTAAAGATGAAAAATTATTTTCATTTATAAAGAAAGCATTGACAGTATTTGAATTCTACGGTCCTGTAGATATGGATTTCTTCTATAATAATGGAAAATACTTTTTATCTGAAATTAATCCACGATTTGGTGGTGCCTATATTCACGCTTATGGAGCTGGAGTTGACTTTATAAAAATGATAGAGAATAATACGTTGGGTTTGTCAAATCAGGAAGATATTGGTTCATATGATGAAAATATAGTTATGATGATGTATGATGATGTAGTTATTAAACGAAAATCCGAATTAGTCATATGACAAAAAAAATCTGGCTCTCCCTCGCTCACATGAGTGGACACGAGCAAAAATTTATACAAGAAGCATTTGACACAAATTGGGTTGTTCCGTTGGGACCGAACGTCAACGGCTTTGAAGAAGATTTAAAAAAATATTTACAACGTGACAAGCACGTTGTCGCGCTAAGCGCAGGCACCGCGGCCATTCACCTCGGATTGGTACAACTCGGTGTTGAACGGGACGACGAGGTATTGTGCCAAAGTTTTACGTTTGCGGCATCTGCCAACCCAATCACTTATCGCTGCGCGAAACCTGTTTTTATAGGAAGCGAACCGGACACATGGAATATGTCTCCTGAATTTCTTCGAGAAGCCATCGAAGATCGCATCGCAAAAACAGGGAAAAAGCCAAAAGCCATTATCCCGGTTCATCTTTACGGAATGCCGGCTAAAATGGACGAAATCATGGCTATCGCTAATGAATATGAAATTCCGGTGTTGGAAGATGCAGCCGAAGCATTAGGCTCTGAATATAAAGGACAAAAAAGCGGCACATTCGGAAAATTTGCCTGTTTGTCATTTAATGGAAACAAGATGATTACCACTTCGGGTGGTGGTGCTTTGGTCTGTCCTTCGGAAGAAGCAGCCAAACGCGTCATGTTTTATGCTACCCAAGCACGCGATAATGCTCCACACTATCAACATTCAGAAATTGGTTATAACTATCGTTTGAGTAATATCTCCGCCGGAATTGGTCGCGGTCAGATGATGGTATTGGACGACCACGTTGCTCGTAGGCGGGAAATCCACGGTCTTTATAAAAAAGCATTAAATTCAATTATCGGAATTACCGTGTTCGATAATCCGAATGCCGATTTTAATTCCAATCATTGGCTGACGTGTATCATTGTTAATCAGGAAGTAACCGGTTTTTCTCGTGAGGATATTCGCTTAAAAATGGAAGAAGCTAATATTGAAACGCGTCCATTGTGGAAACCCATGCATCTACAACCTGTTTATGCCAATGCGCCTTATTATGGCGATGGAATAGAAGAAGAATTCTTTGATAAAGGGCTTTGCTTGCCTTCAGGTTCATCTCTCACAAATGAAGATATTAAACGTGTGATAAGAATAATAAAAGAAATGTGATATTATTAAGTAAAAGAGAATAATCAAAATATCGATTTAGAACCGAAGATTTTTTATATCTTCGGTTATTTTTTAGAAAAAAAATCTATCTTTGCCTAAAATCAAATAAATAAATCAACAAAAACGAATTCAATATGACAGCAACTGTAAATAAAAATAATACCAAAGCTCAAATTCTGGAAGCATATGAGAAACTGTTAAAACAGGTTGAGGAAAAATCGAATGATAACCCCAAAGAGGTGCAGCAACGTAAAGAGGAAAAAAATACGGTGAAAGAGGCATCGAAGAATACACAAGAGTCTATTCTTGCACAAATCAGTGAAATTAAGGCACAGTTTGTTAATGCACTCGAAGCGGTAGAAGACAATCTAAGTGTTGAGCAAAAAAGGCTCTCAACCATCCAAAATGCCATTGCCATTGAAGAGAAATATTTAGAGGATTTATACGGATTAAAAGCCAACGCCGACGCGCTTGCAGCGATCATGCTGGCTCAAAAAGAACAAAAAGAGCAATTCGAAAGGGAGATGGAAGAGACGAAAGCGTTGCTTAACCTCGAAATTAGTGAAACAAAGGCAAATTGGGAAAAAGAAAAAAAGCAGGAACGGGAAGCGCGCGACGCGGAAAACAAATCGTTTAAGCGCATGCGCGAACGTGAGGAAGAAGAGTACACCTATACTTTACAGCAAAAACGCAAACAAGAGCAGGATGAATACACGCTTACAAAAGCACGTCAAGAGGCAGAATTAAAAGAGCAACGCGTCGCGTTTGAAAAAGAATTTGCCGAAAGAGAAAAAGCAATAAAAGAAAGTGAAAAAGAACTCAATAATTTACGTGACGAAGTAGCCTCTTTTGAACAAAAACTTGAAAAAGCGATACAAGAAACGGCAACAGCAACAACAAATAAACTGAGCACCGAATATGAATACCAAAAGACTTTGTTTGAAAAAGAGATGCAGGGTACACTCAACCTTAAAGATCATCAAATAAAGACGTTGGAAGCCAAAATAAAAGAGATGGAAGCTCAATTGAAAGAAGCGGCCTCAAAAGTGGATAATTCTGAGAAAACTGTAAAAGACATTGCTTTAAAAGCCATTGAAAACAGTACTAAAACGCATTTTCTTGAACGCGACCGAAATAAAGAGTAGCTCTTTCGACGGTGTTATTGTTTGAGGGCACATTATAATGAAGGGGGCTTTCCAAATGATTCTATATCAAAAAGTATGAAGTTTTTGCATCCACTTGTTAAGCGATAGATTCAGATAAAGATCCAATGAAAAAAACAGCACTAATCACCGGAATTACCGGACAAGACGGCTCATACTTAGCCGAATTTCTCTTAGAGAAAGGTTACGAAGTACACGGCACATTACGACGCTCTTCGTCGTTTAATACGGGACGTATCGAACATCTCTATTTCGACGAATGGATTCGCGATATGAAGCAGCGACGGCAAATCAATTTGCACTATGCCGATATGACCGACTCCAGTTCATTGACTCGTGTGATACAGTCGATTCAACCCGACGAAATTTATAACCTCGCCGCACAAAGCCACGTAAAGGTGAGCTTTGATGTGCCGGAATATACTGCCGAAACCGATGCCGTAGGCACGCTTCGCTTGTTGGAGGCAGTGCGCATTCTCGGCATGGAGAAAAAGACAAAAATCTATCAAGCATCCACATCCGAGCTGTTTGGCCTTGTGCAGGAAGTGCCACAAAAAGAGACCACACCATTTTATCCGCGTAGTCCCTATGCAGTGGCGAAGTTATATGGTTTTTGGATTACAAAAAACTATCGCGAATCCTACGGCATGTTTGCCGTGAACGGCATTTTGTTCAATCACGAGAGCGAACGTCGAGGCGAAACATTCGTTACCCGAAAGATCACCATCGCAGCCGCTCGCATTGCTCAAAATATGCAAGACAAACTCTATCTCGGAAATCTCGATGCCATGCGCGATTGGGGATATGCTCCCGATTATGTGGAGTGCATGTGGTTGATGTTGCAGCACGACAAACCCGAAGATTTTGTTATCGCCACCGGCGAAACGCACAGCGTGCGAGAATTTTGCACGTTAGCCTTTGCTGAAGCCGGAATCAATCTAAGCTGGGAGGGCAAAGGCGTTGAGGAAAAAGGCATTGATGAAGCAACAGGGCGTGTATTGGTAGAGGTCGATCCCAAATATTTTCGTCCCGCTGATGTGGAGCAACTTTTAGGGGATCCCACGAAAGCACGAACCGTACTTAATTGGAATCCCACAAAAACACCATTTCCCGAATTAGTCAAGCGGATGATGCGTCACGATATGGAGTTTGTGAAAACTTTATAAATTCCACCAACGGAGAAAAGCTGTCAGCTTTTTATGCTACACCTCTAAAACTCGACAACAAGTTATGAGCTGAGAATAAAAGAAAATGTCAATGGATGGAAAATGACGTGCTTTGGACAGCATTTTAGCAGAACGTCTGCGGCGCAGCGTAATCTTTGAGCATATTTATTTGAATGTTTACGGGGATGGTTTATCTTTGTGAAAAGGGATAGTAGAGATACTTTCAATTCTACAACAAGGAACGTTCGCATGAATCCTTCAACTATAAAAACTCCTGCTGAGTGTTATTACACTAAAGCAGTTTATCCCGCATTATTCATGAAGAACACTTTCCATTTTCTTTGCCCCTCTTTTCCTCTGTGGGATGAATGGTTTTACTATTTTCTAATTCGATGATTGTTTTTTGAACGTTTCTTACTCCGCAAAAACAAAGTAATGAATCATTTTAGGGTGT
>JAEZZZ010000012.1 GCA_023418255.1 Bacteroidota bacterium | reverse complement strand
TAAACCAAACCATCTTTGGAACCATTTCATCGACATTAATAACTGTATGCATTTTTATTCCGCCTTTGCGTTTGCCGTTCGCAGGCATTCTTCCTATACACTTGAGGATGTCTTCAAACAAGCTGATGGTGGTGCTGTCAAAGATTTCTATCTGTTTGTTAATTACCTGCTTTATTCGGCTGTCCGAAAACAGATTGTCCGAAAAAATGTGTATTTTTGTTCATTGTAGTATTGAGTTGTTGTAAACCCAAAACTACTAAAAAAGTGTAAGGGATGAAAATTTATTTTTGTCCCTGCACTTTGGATTATTTTTTATCGGACAATAGTGAAAGAAAGCATGTAAGAATGTTGTTTTTTCTTTTTTTATGCTTGTTAATGGGGCTACTGTGCTGTTTTTTATGGAAAATCATGTACATTTGTAGATAATTTTTTAAAAGCATGTTCTTGTTTATTAAATGAAAAATAAATTATACATAAAACGGCTATACCGATATCTACTAAAAACCTTTGTTCCGCTATTTATGATGACTTTTGCCATCTGCCTTTTTTTGGTATTGATGCAATTTCTTTGGAAATATATCGAAGATATGGTTGGCAAAGGTTTAGGATTTGATGTCTTGGGCGAAATGTTTTTATATGCCGTTTTAGGTCTCATCCCTGTGGCATTACCACTTTCCATATTGTTGGCATCGCTGATGGTATTTGGAAATTTGGGCGAGCGTTTAGAGTTGCTTGCCATTAAATCTTCCGGTATCCCGTTGCTGAAAACCATGAGTCCTCTCATTATATTGGTTACTTTGATTAGCATTGGTGCGTTTTTCTTTCAGAATGATGCGATGCCAAAAATCAATACCAAATTTTATTCTCTTCTGATATCCATTCGTCAGAAAAGTCCGGAAGTAGCAATTCCCGCCGGTGTTTTCTATAAAGATATTGATGGATTGAATATTTATGTGGAAAAAAAGAATCAACAAACCGGCATGCTATACGATGTGCAGATTTATGATATTAGTCAAAGTTTTGAAGATATGACTGTTATCATTTGTGACTCGGCCAAAATGGAAATGTCGGAAGACAAGCTATCGCTTGTTTTTACGATGTATCATGGTCAACAGTTCCGAAATTTTAATGATGGAAACGGTAGCCGTCGTATGGATCAGGAATTTATTCCGTATGCTCGAGAAAATTTTCAAGAAAAAACCATGATTACCCCTTTCGATGCAAATTTTAATCGAATGGATGAGGAGGTGATTGAATCAAGTACAGCCAGCAATTATGTGGCAAAAAATCTTTCGCAATTAAAGTCGTCCATTGATTCGATGAAACATGAAGTGGACAGCATTGACCTTGTTGACAGAGAGATGATGCAGAAACATTCTTATTTGACTTTCCGCAATTCGTATGCATCAAAGAAAGTGGATTCACTTGTGGTTTTGGAACAAGGTGCGGTAATCCAATCGCCGGATTCCCTTTTCATTAAAAAGGATTTGGAAACACAAAACAGCATCATGCAAAACGCATATAGAAAAGCCGAAAGCAACAGCAACAAATATCTTTTTCGTTCCATTAATAAATCCAATACGCAAGCAGCCATTAACCGACATTGGGTGCAGTGGCATCGAGTTTTTACTTTATCTTTTGCCTGTCTTATTTTCTTTTTTATTGGAGCGCCGTTAGGTTCAATTGTGCGCAAAGGCGGTTTGGGTACGCCGATTGTGATTTCGGTGATACTGTTTATTATCTATTACATTCTAGATAATGTGGGGTACAAGATGACGCGTGATGGCGTATGGGTGCATTGGTTGGGAATGTGGTTCAGTTCCATTATTCTATTGCCGTTAGGTGTTTTCCTTACCTACAAGGCAATGAATGATTCGGTTATTTTGAATGCTGATGGATATAGAAATCTTTTAAAGAAAATACTTTTTGTTCGCGAAAAGAGACATTATGCAAAGAAAGAAGTTGTAGTATATTCGCCTGATTATTCATTTATTGAAGAGTCTCTTTCGCAGCTTTCATCAATGATAGATATATACTTTTCGTCGTACAAATCCATTGGTTATAAGGCGTTTTGGTTGGATGAAGACTATGACAAGCTGATTGGGAAGATAAAAATAAAATTGGAGCAAATGATGGAACAGGTGTCTAATATAAACACATCCATTGTTTTGGCAAAGGCAGAAGAATATCCGGTGATTAACCGAATCAAGTTCGTTAACCGTGGCAGCAGAATGGCAAAAATATTCATGTCCATTTATCCGGTGGGTTTTCTTATAAAATTGTTATCTTTGCCATTTAAGAAACGAACCGATAAAGATTTAAAACAGATAAAAAAACTCAATCACGAATTAGGCGAATTGATTAAGACTAACGTAAATTGAAAGCAATCAGTTTAATTTTGGTTCTTGCGATAGAGTTTTGCAAGGGAATGTTTAGAACGAAAAACCATATATTATAATGAAAGAATTTACATTAAATACTGTTGAAGAGGCTATTGAAGAGATAAGAAAGGGCAACTTTGTTATTGTGGTGGACGATGAAGACCGGGAAAATGAAGGCGACCTGATTATTGCTGCCGAGCATATTACACCCGAAAAAATCAACTTCTTAGAAACACATGCACGTGGGCTAATCTGCGCCCCCATCACGATAGAGCGCGCACAAGAAATGGACTTGCCGATGATGGTAACAAACAACACATCCATTCATGCTACGCCGTTTACTGTTTCTATTGATTTATTGACGCATGGCTGTACCACGGGAATATCCGCGTACGACAGAGCACAAACCATATTAGCGCTTACGCGCGAAGAAACCAAGCCCGAAGATTTTGGACGTCCCGGACATGTTTTTCCGCTCAAAGCGCAAACACGCGGTGTGCTGCGACGTGCCGGACATACCGAAGCAACCATTGATTTGGCGCGCTTGGCAGGCTTATATCCCGCAGGAGCGTTGGCTGAAATCAAAAATGAAGACGGCTCCATGGCACGCTTACCGGAATTGATGAAAATGGCCGAAAAATTCAATCTAAAAATTATCTCTGTCGCTGCGTTGATAAAGTATCGTTTGCAGCGCGAATCCCTAGTGGAGCGTGGCGAGGAGATTCATTTGCCAACAAAATATGGTGATTTTAAGATGATACCCTTTCTTCAAAAAACAACAGGGCAAGAGCATGTCGCGTTGCTTAAAGGCGAGTGGAGCGAAAATGAACCCATTTTGGTTCGCATGCACAGTTCGTGCGTTACGGGCGATATTTTTGGCTCAATGCGCTGTGAATGTGGCGAACAATTGCATCGTGCATTACAAATTATTGAGAAAGAACAAAAAGGTCTCATCGTTTATTTAAACCAAGAAGGGCGCGGAATTGGACTAATGGCAAAAGTGGCAGCGTACAAGTTGCAAGAAGAAGGCATGGATACGGTGGATGCCAACTTGCATCTCGGATACAAAGCCGATGAACGCGATTACGGCGTTGGGGCACAAATACTACGCAGTTTGGGAGTTAGCAAAATGCGATTGATGACCAACAATCCCGTAAAACGTATAGGATTGGAATCATACGGATTGGAAGTAGTGGAAAATATTCCCATTGAAGTTACGCCCAACAAATACAACCATTTTTACATGGAAACAAAAGCAAAAAAAATGGGACATACGTTGAAGAAATTGAAACAATTTTGATAAAATAAAAAATGGATTTTCTGTATCTTATCATCGCTTTTATTATCGGTGGCGTACTGGCGTGGATAATTGCCACGCTATTAGCCAAATCGAAATCAGTTTCTATAGCTGATTTTGCGACGGTTTCGGATAAAAACCATGCACTAAATACCGATTTGGCAGTTGCCAATGAAAAAATGGACGATATGCGAAAAGATGAAACGCAACTAAAAAACGAAATTTTATCTTATAAAGAAACGATTGATGAGCTACTCAAAAAAAATCAAGATTTGCAACAAAACTTATCCACAGCATCTGCGACCTTGGATGCAGCCAACAACACAATAAAAAAACAAAACAGTGAAATTGAACAGAAAAATGCGGAAATAAAAACAAAAAACGAAGCATACAACCTAGTGCATCAGTCGTTGGCTACATCCAACGCTGACAACAAAGCACTGCATGAGCGACTGGAAACCCAAAAAACGGAGATGGAAGAATTGCGCAAGCAATTCAATTTGGAGTTTCAGCACATTGCCTCGAAAATATTGGACGAAAAGTCGGAGAAATTCACAAAACTCAATCGCGACAATCTGGATTCTATCCTAAAACCGCTGGGAGAAAATATCGATTCGTTCCGCAAAAAAGTAGAAGAAGTATATGTAAACGAAGCCAAAGAACGTTTTTCGCTTGGCGAAGAGGTAAAACGATTAGCACAACTCAACCAAAAAATCAGTGAAGAGGCCACCAATCTCACCAATGCCCTCAAAGGAAATTCTAAAACACAAGGCGATTGGGGACAGATGATTTTAGAGAATATCTTGGAACGTTCCGGGTTGGTGCTTAACCGAGAGTATTTCGTACAAGAATATCTGAAAGATATTGACGGAGACTATCTTAAAAACGAAGATGGCAGTCGCATGCAGCCGGATGTGATAATTGCCTATCCCGACAATCGCCGAGTGATAATCGACTCCAAAGTGTCACTCACGGCATATGCCAATTACGTGGCAAGCACCGACCCCGATGAGCAAAAACGTTTGCTCAATGAGCATTTGCGTTCCATCAGAAAGCATATTGACGAATTGAGTACCAAGAGCTATCAAGATTATGCCGAGTCGCTCGACTTTGTGATGATGTTCATCCCCAACGAACCTGCTTATCTGCTCGCATTACAGCACGAAGAGACACTTTGGCAATATGCATACGCAAAAAAGATTCTGCTTATCAGTCCCACCAACCTGATTGCCGCACTCAAATTGATCGTGGATTTGTGGAAGCGCGAATATCAAAATCGCAACGCCATTGACATTGCACAGCGTGGCGCTGCGTTGTATGATAAATTTGTCAATTTTGTGGAGTCGATGGACCGATTGGATAAGAGTTTACAAAAAGCGCGTGAACATTACGATACGGCATTTAATCAATTGTCGTCGGGTAGGGGAAACCTTATCGGACAAGCCGAGAAGTTGCGCGATTTAGGAGTGAAAGCCAAGAAAGAGCTGCCGCCATCGCTATTGGAAGAGAGCAATTCGGATGAATAAACTATAACTATGATTTTTTGTTATAAATTATAGAGAATCAATCTAAAAGGAAAAATGGAAAATATAGAAAAATACATTACAATTAATCCCGATATACGCTTTGGAAAACCGATTATTAAAGGAACTCGCATCACGGTGTATGATGTGCTGAATTGGTTTTCGCAAGGAATGTAAATGCAGGAAGTATTGCATGATTTTCCCGAATTATCGGAGGTGCAAATACGTGCTTGCTTTGCTTATGCGGCAAATAGAGAGCAAAAACTGCAGGTTGTATGAAGATACTATTAGTGATGATTTTTTTAAAGATATAATAAAAGACTAAAACATAAAAACGAAAAAAACATGTACGGAAAAATGAAACAACACCTGCAAGACGAGTTAACCGCCATTAAAGATGCAGGACTTTACAAAGACGAACGCGTTATCGTAACACCGCAAAAAGCGGAAATCAAAGTGCAATCCGGACAAGAAGTGCTGAACTTCTGCGCCAACAATTACCTCGGATTGTCCGACCATCCAAAACTCATCGAAGCTGCCAAAAAGGCATTGGACGAGCGCGGCTACGGAATGTCGTCCGTGCGATTTATTTGCGGAACGCAAGACTATCACAAAGAGTTGGAAAAAACAATCAGCAACTTCTTCCATACGGAAGACACCATTTTATATGCCGCTTGCTTTGACGCTAACGGCGGACTTTTTGAGCCTCTCTTGACCAACGAAGAC
This sequence comes from Bacteroidota bacterium, assembly GCA_023418255.1. Classification (GTDB taxonomy): domain Bacteria; phylum Bacteroidota; class Bacteroidia; order Bacteroidales; family Dysgonomonadaceae; genus JAEZZZ01. The sequence continues at coordinate 33,182 of JAEZZZ010000012.1, read as the reverse complement.
GCCATCATTTCCGATGCACTCAACCATGCTTCCATCATCGATGGCGTTCGTTTGTGCAAAGCACAACGCTATCGCTACAAAAATGCCGATATGGACGATTTGGAAGACAAACTCAAACAAGCGCAAGCACAACGTTTCCGCATTATTGCAACAGACGGTGTTTTCTCGATGGACGGCAACGTCGCACCTTTGGATAAAATTATGGAACTTGCCGAAAAATATGATGCGCTTGTGATGGTGGACGAAAGCCATTCGGCAGGAGTTGTCGGAAAAACCGGTCGCGGTGTGAGTGAGCAGTTCAATTGCATGGGAAAAGTAGATATTATTACCGGAACGCTCGGAAAAGCCTTTGGTGGCGCCATTGGAGGATTCACTACCGGACGCAAAGAAATTATCGATATGTTACGTCAGCGCTCACGTCCTTATCTTTTCTCAAACTCCATTCCTCCGCTTGTGGCGGCTGCAGGAACCAAAGCCTTCAATTTGCTGAACGAAACCAACGAGCTGCAAGATAAATTACATGAAAATGTAGACTATTTCGTTGCAAAAATGAAAGAAGCCAAATTCGACATCAAGCCAACACAATCTGCCATATGTGCCGTGATGCTTTACGACGCGAAGCTGTCGCAAGAAATGGCTGCCGAACTCTTGGACGAAGGCATTTATGTTATCGGATTCTATTATCCCGTTGTTCCCAAAGATGAAGCCCGAATTCGCGTACAACTCTCTGCCGGACACAACCGTGAGCAACTTGATAAGGCAATCGCCGCTTTCATCAAAGTAGGTAAAAAACTGAATGTGATATAATACATAATGCAATAGATTATAGTAACAGATAATTTGCAAGAGGGCGTTTTTAGCAAAACATCCTCTTGCTTTTTATACTCTACTTTTTTAAATACATTTTACTGAAAAGGTTTTCTGTATAACAAATTTTATCTATTTTTGCATAAAATACAACACAAGATAATAGATGAATGGAAAGTAAAAAACAGCTAACCCCCCTCACAAAAGGAGTTGTAGGTATTCAATTTCTCTTTGTGGCATTTGGCGCCACCGTTCTCGTACCCTTATTGGTTGGTCTTGACCCATCTACAGCACTTTTCACTGCCGGAGTTGGAACACTGGTATTTCACTTAGTAACCAAAGGAAAAGTCCCTATTTTTTTAGGCAGCAGCTTTGCTTTTATTGCACCCATAATAAAAGCAACCGAGTTGTATGGGTTACCCGGCACGCTTTCCGGATTGGTGGCAGTTGGTGGAGTCTATTTTTTGATGAGCGCTTTGGTAAAATGGCAAGGCGTATCGCTCATAAAAAAACTTTTCCCACCTGTCGTGATAGGGCCCGTTATCATGCTCATCGGCTTATCCTTGGCTGGAACAGGTGTTCAGATGGCTTCCGAAAACTGGCTTTTAGCCATACTTTCGCTTGTTACCGCTATTGTGGTGAGCATGTATGCCAAAGGTATGCTAAAGCTTATTCCTATATTTTCAGGTATCATTGTAGGCTACGTTGCTGCATGGATAATGAACCAGATTGACTTCTCGATTGTCGTCGATGCTCAATGGTTGGGATTGCCGCAATTCGTAAAACCTCAATTCTCGTGGGAGGCCATTTTGTTTATGATACCGGTCGCCATCGCCCCGGTTATTGAACATGTTGGCGACGTGTATGTGGTATGTGAAGTGACGAAAAAAGACTTTGTGAAAAGTCCAGGATTGCATCGTACGATGTTGGGAGATGGAATTGCCTGCTGTATTTCCGGCTTGGTCGGAGGACCACCCGTAACCACCTATTCCGAAGTTACCGGAGCCATGGTACTCACAAAAGTGACCGATCCTGCCGTGATTCGGATTGCCGCCATCACAGGCATTGTTTTTTCCCTCGTAGGAAAAGTGAGCGCATTACTCAAATCAATTCCATCGGCTGTGTTGGGGGGTATTATGCTACTTTTGTTTGGAATGATTGCCGCCACAGGAATCAACAACATGATTCAGAATAAAACCGATATGTCGGATATGCGCAATCTGGTAATTGCCGCTCTGATTTTGACAACCGGAATCGGTGGTGCCGTTTTTCAAATGGGCACTTTCACTTTTGCCGGAATTGGATTGGCGGCAACCATCGGCGTGGTGCTTAATCTTATTTTACCACAAAATAAGAATACGGAAAATAAATAAAGAAAAAAGAATAAAATTTCCCTCAAGTTGACATTTTGATATCTGTTATTATTGTTAGATAATACATTGAATGATTGTGGTATTTTATGCTGAACAATCTTCATTTGTTACATAAAGAGCGATTTTTATGACAAGATGTAATTTCAAGCCCGGCATATCGATATAGTGACGACTGAAAAGTTTTCAAATCAAGCATGTTAAAACCCCTTTTTATTTTGTTGATACCACGAAAGTAACTACATTTGCAATGGCTTATATTTTATAATGAAAAATACTTATATGAATAAGAAAACAATTGTTACCGGAGTAATCGGTGCGGATGTACATGCCGTAGGAAATAAAATCTTAACCTACGCTTTGGAGCAAGCCGGATTTAATGTTATCAATCTCGGTGTGATGGTATCGCAAGAGGAATATATCGAAGCCGCTTTGGAAACAAACGCCGATGCCATTCTCGTTTCGTCGCTCTACGGACATGGCGAGATTGACTGCAACGGATTGAGAGAAAAATGCGACGAGGCGGGATTGAAAGACATTCCCTTACTTGCCGGAGGAAACCTTGTGGTAGGAAAACAAAACTTTGAAGACGTTGAAAAACGTTTTATGGATATGGGATTTACCAAAGTGTATCCACCGGGAACCGATTTAGAAACAACCATCAAAGATTTAAACGAACTTTTCGGGATATAAAACAGTATGAAATATCTAACGGCTGACTTTGGCAGTACATATACAAAGTTGACCGCCATTGATGCCGATGAAGGCACAATCTTGGCTACTGCCGGAGCATTTACAACCATCGAATCCAATGTGATGAACGGCTTTTTTGCCGCTTTGGAAAAGCTCGAAGAGCAGATAGGAACGTTTCATTACGACGAAATGCTCTGTTGTAGCAGTGCCGCCGGAGGACTCAAAATGGTGGCTCTGGGATTGGTGCCCGAGCTTACTGCCAAAGCGGCAAAAATGGCCGCGTCAAGTGCCGGAGCAAAGGTGGTTAAGACCTATTCGTTTGAAATATCCCAACAAGAACAAGAAGAAATATACCAAATTCAGCCCGATTTGATATTGTTGTGCGGAGGAACCAACGGAGGAAACAAAGAGGTTATTATCGCAAACGCGAAACGATTATGCGAAATAAAACGCGACTTCTCTGTCATTGTTGCCGGAAATAAGAGCGCGTCGCACGAACTGGATAAGATTTTTGCTGCTTCCGACAAAGATTACGTGATTACCGAAAATGTAATGCCCGAGTTTAACAAACTCAATATTGAGCCGGCAAAGCAGAAAATAAAAGAGCTCTTTATCAGCAAAATCATCGATGCCAAAGGGCTAAGCGACATCCAAAAAATGAGCCGACACACTATCATCCCCACGCCTTTGGCTGTTCTCAACGGATGCGAGCTACTAAGCAAAGGAACTAAAAAACAACCCGGCTGGGGCGATTTAATGGCTGTGGATATTGGCGGAGCCACAACCGATGTATATTCCATGTCAGATGGAGTGCCCACAATTGAAAATGTGATGGTAAAAGGATTGCCCGAACCGTATAGCAAACGCACGGTAGAGGGAGATTTGGGAATGAGATACAGCCTTACATTTTTGGCGGATGAAGTGGACAATGAACTTTTGGCAACAGAACTTGGTGTCGATAAAAAAGCTGTCTCAGACTGGGTGAAAACATGTTCATCAAAGCCGGAAACTTTGGCAGGAACATCCACCAAAGAACAAGAAATTGAAGAAGGATTGGCGCGAAACGCCATTAAAATAGCTGTGCAACGGCATTGTGGCATCTTTCAACCTGCCTACACACCTTGGGGACAGATTTTTACCCTTACCGGAAAAGATTTGTCGAACATATCGCACATTATTGGCATTGGTGGTGTGATTATAAACAGTCGTCGCCCCCAATACATATTAGAAGGAGCGAAAGCAGACGCGACAAATTACAAACACGCCAAGCCTAAAAATCCCAACTATATGCTGGATAAAAAGTATATTTTTGCTGCCATGGGACTGCTCAGCAGTGTCAATCCCGAACTGGCTTTCACGATGATGAAAAAGGAGATTAAAGAAATTAAAATTGACGAAGTAAAAAAATAAGTGCTGAAACTATTTAGTATAACCACTACTTATAATTTATCGCCGGATACAACTGATCGAAGGTATCCCTTTAAAGCACCAATTTTTTTTACACTTTATATTGTACATAAGTTTTTTTGACTGAGCCAAAAATAGATCCGATAAACCAAAAATAATAAATAAAAACGTTCTTATAAATAATGAAAATTAAAAACACAAAACTGACAGACGAAGCCTTTTTTGCAGAAAGAAAAGAGGTCTTGCAGCACTGGCATACCGGTAAGGATATTGATTTTGACGAAGCCGTAGCCTATCAAAAATCAATTCCCGAAAACAAACGATTCGGAGCAAAGCTTGCACAAGCCGATAAGGACAATGTAACGTTGATTCAACCACGCGCCGGAGTAGCGCTCTACGATGAGCATATAAAACTGCTTCAATATCTTGAAGACGAAGGTGAAGCAGACCTACTGCCCTCTACCGTAGACAGCTACACGCGACTGAACCGCTACAACGAGGCCGAAACAGGAATTCAGAAAAGCCGCGAAACGCGGCGTTCCATGCTTAACGGTTTTCCCATTGTGAACTACGGAAAAAACATCTGCCGAACCGTTACCTCATCCATGCGGAATCCCGTGCAGGTAAGACATGGAACACCTGACGCGCGATTGCTCACTGAAATTTCTATTGCCGGCGGATTCACTTCCTACGAAGGCGGAGGAATATCCTACAACATCCCATATTCCAAGAATCACTCGCTCGAAAAAACCATCGCGCACTGGCAATACACCGACCGCCTTGTAGGAATATATGAAGAGGCGGGTGTTTCTATCAATCGCGAGCCATTTGGGCCGCTCACCGGAACCCTCATATCGCCCTGTATTTCAAACAGTGTCGCCGTAATTGAAGCGTTGCTCGCCGCCACACAGGGAGTGAAAGACGTGACTGTTGGCTATGGACAATGTGGAAATTTGATACAAGACGTTGCCGCCATCCGTGCCTTGAAAATGGCTGCCCGAGACTACTTGGATAAGTTTGGTTATAACGATGTGCGCATTACAACGGTTTTCCACCAATGGATGGGAGGATTTCCGCAAGACGAATCAAAATCGTTTGGCGTAATCTCATGGGGGGCCGCTGCCGCGGCACTTGCCAAAGCAACCAAAGTGATTGTGAAAACACCACACGAAGCCATGGGGGTGCCGACAAAAGAGGCGAACGCTTCGGGATTAAGAGCGACAAAGCAGGTAATTTCCATGCTCAAAGACCAAGATTTTACCGATATTCCTGCCGTGATTGCCGAAGCCGAAGTTATTATGGAAGAAACGCGTTGCATCCTTGATAAGGTTGAAGAGTTGGGCAAAGGCGACTATGCCATTGGTACGGTTGCCGCTTTCGAAGCCGGCGTTATTGATATTCCTTTTGCACCCAGCAAATTCAATGCCGGCAAGGTTTTACCCGCCCGTGACAATGCAGGCGCCGTTCGCTTACTCGATACCGGAAACTTGCCGTTCAGTAAAGAGCTAATCGACTTTCATCAATCCAAATTGCAAGAACGAGCCAAATCCGAAAATCGTCCCGTAAGTTTCCAAATGGTAATTGACGATGTATACGCCATCGGAAAAGGCTTCCTTGTAGGAAGACCAAAATAATAAACAAAAACATAAAGTAAACAGATTCATACATAACATATTTTAAAAAATCAATTCACATGAAAATTATAGATGTACGTTGTGCACCCGCAAAAACAGGTTTTTTCTTCGACGACCAAAAAGCGATCAAAAGTGGCGCGAAAAACGATGGCGCTTTTTATGAAAGCACACCCTCCACGCCCGGCTTTACTGCCGTAAGACAAGCGGGAGAAGCCATTTCTGTTCTCTTTATACTCGAAAACGGAGCCATTGCCTATGGCGATTGTGCAGCCGTTCAATATTCGGGTGCCGGAGGACGCGACCCGCTTTTCCTCGCGGAAAATTTTATACCAATCATCGAAAAAGAAATTGCACCGCTATTTAAAGGAAAAGAAATCACCACATTTCGCGAAATGGCAGAGCGCGTCGATACAATGAAAAGCCCCACAACCGGGAAACCTTATCACACCGCCATTCGTTATGGAGTCACACAAGCCTGTTTAGACGCCGTTGCTAAAAGCAAAGGCAAACTGATGGCGCAAATCATTGCCCAAGAATATGGCACCACCATTGCGTCAAAAACCATTCCCATCTTTACTCAGTCCGGCGACGACCGCTATCTGAACGCCGATAAAATGATTATGAAAGGTGCCGATGTACTGCCACACGCCCTGTTCAACCATGTTGAAAGCAAGGTGGGATCCAAAGGAGAAAAAATAAAAGAATACATTCAATGGTTGAGAGACCGTATCCTGAAACTCAAACCTCACGAAAACTATGCGCCCACCATTCATATTGATGTGTATGGTACGCTCGGAATTGTCTTTGATGATGACGCGGAAGCCATTGCCAAATATGTCGGCGAATTGGCCGAAATTGCCGCGCCGTTCAAGCTGCGCGTAGAGGGGCCGGTGGATATGGGAGAGAAAAACGCCCAAATCGAGAAGTTGAAAGACATTCGTCAAGAGATGGAGAAAAAAGGTGTTGAAGCAGAAATTGTTGCCGATGAATGGTGCAATACCCTGCAAGATATTATCGACTTCTCAAAACACAAAGCCGGACACATGGCGCAAATAAAAACGCCCGATTTAGGAGGAATAAACAACAGCATCGAGGCGGTTCTCTACTGCAAGCAACACGGCATGGGAGCATATTTGGGAGGAACATGCAACGAAACAAACCGTTCCGCCGAAATATGCGCCCACATTGCCATGGCAACGTCACCTATTCAATATCTGGCAAAACCCGGCATGGGTGTCGACGAAGGATACATGATTGTATTCAACGAAATGCAACGAATTTTAGCACTTAAAGAAGTGCTTTAAACAGAACATCGAATGGCAAAGAAGTTTCGCTTGTACGCGATGCCGACATACAATCGTCGGCAGAAGCGCGGAAAAACCAAGTGTAGAAGCCAGGAGTGTCGTACCCTGAAATAGGTAGACAAACAAAACTTTACAGAATTTATCAATACAAACAAAAATACCTTTAAGGTAAAAAAACAAATAACATGGAAGAATTAAGAGTGCTTTCGCCAACGGCAATTTTGGGATATGGATTCCCGATGGAATCATTTGTCGAAGGGATGAAACGGAAACCACATGTGATAGCCGTTGATGCCGGCTCAACCGATCCCGGTCCCTATTATTTAGGTTCGGGAAAATCGTTTACCGATAAAAACTCAGTCAAAAGAGATTTAGAAATCATGATACCTGCCGGAATCGAAGCCGGCATCCCCGTCATCATCGGAACGGCAGGTGGAAGTGGAGCCACACCACATGTTCAATTTGCTTTGGACATCATCAAAGAAATCGCGCACGAAAAAAAACTTTCGTTTAAGTTGGCAGTCATTCAATCCGAAATGGATAAAGAATATGTAAAGAAAAAGCTCAGAGCGGGAGATGTTGAACCACTATTTCCGGCAAAACAAATAACCGAGCAAGATGTAGACGAGTCCGAACACATCGTAGCGCAAATTGGCGAAGAACCATTCATTGACGCGCTGCAGCAAGGAGCCAACGTTATTCTTGCCGGACGTTCCTACGACCCATCGGTATTTGCCTCACTCGCCATAAAGGAAGGCTTCAACAAAGGATTGGCAATCCACATGGGTAAAATACTCGAATGCGCCGCCATCGCCGCGCTCCCGGGAAGTGGCAGCGACTGCATGTTTGGTTATTTGCAAAAAGACTGTTTTATCCTCGAAACACTTTCCCCACAACGAAAATGCACACCACTATCCGTGGCAGCGCATACATTATATGAAAAAACCAATCCTTATATACTCCCCGGACCCGGAGGAGCCATCAATCTGCACGATTGCACATTCACGGCCGTTGATGAAAACAAAGTGAAAGTGGCAGGCAGCAAGTTTGTGCCAACCGACCAATATTTTGTAAAACTCGAAGGAGCACGCAAAGTCGGCTATCGAACCATTTCGTGCGCAGGCGTGAAAGACCCCATTATGATTTCTCAGATAGACAGCATCACCAAAAGTGTAAGGGAACGCGTTGAAAACAACTTTGAGAGCTATGGTATCACCGACTTTTTTCTCGACTTTAAAATCTATGGAAAGAAAGGCGTGATGGCAATGTTCGAACAAGCGCAAGAATCTTCCGGCGACGAGTTGCTTATCATCATTGAGGCGGTGGCACCAACACAAGAACAAGCAAACACCATTTGCGGATTTGCGCGAAGCACCATGTTGCACTTTGGTTACGAAGGACGCATTGCCACGGCAGGCAATCTGGCGTTTCCCTTTTCACCGTCCGACGCCAAAATGGGAGAGGTGTATGAGTTTAACATCTATCATCTTTTAAAAGTGGAGCCAAACGAAAAACTTTTCTCGGCATCCTATATTCATTTTTCAAAAGGCAACGAAAACAAAGACAAATCGATATGAAATATAAATTAACAGACGTGGCTTCCGTTATCCGAAGCAAGAATTCCGGACCCTACGAACTTACGTTCGATGTAATTTTCAAGGAGTTCGATATGTACACGAGAGTAAAAGATGCCAACATCTTCAACAAAAAGATGTTTGCCGAGTTATATGGAATTCCCGAGTCCGACATTATAAGCATGGTCTACTTTGACCCGGCAAAAGCCATCAAAACCACCATTGTTCGGCCCATCCCCTCAGGAGCACTGGGAGAAACCGATGTGTACGGTGCCCAGCAACATCAACCACTGATGGGAGTGGAATTTGAATTGTAAGAGATAAAAGGGAGCACATCGCGACGGAGGAACTTTGCTTACACACCTTGCCAACATGCAATCGTCGACAAATGTCAAGAATTAGGAAGTCCCCTCACATATCAGAAAGAACAACTACTAATTGTTAAAGACTCATTGCTCATTGTTCGTTGAATAAAGATTGCCTATATTTGACATGAGAGCGTAAAAAAAAGACAGAATAACCAATCGTTTAACAAAAACAAATGCGAAACCTCACACAAGAATATATGGTGTCGGCACAATATTACGCGCCGCGTGGAAAAGAACGACTCATGTTTCTGGGCGAACAAATTTCTGCCAAGCATCTATCAATCAATGATCGGCTGATTGGCATAATTGGCGATTCGGGAGCCGGAAAATCGTGCCTCATAAAAGGCATGTTTCCCGGTCTGCAACTATCCAACGACGACGACATTGTCAATCCCAAACGAATGATGCAGGTGCGCAACGCACTCTCAGAAATACACGATGCCTCCACGTTTCATCTCGACATACGTTTTCAGATGGCATTCACACAGATGTACGAAATTGTGGATTATGTAAACGCCCTGTTGAAACGAAAACGCAGAGTCGTGATTGAGCATTTCAATCTCCTCTATCCCATGTTGCAAAAAAATGCCGACCTCATTGTAGGCATAGGCGAGGAAATCATCGTGACGCGTCCCAGTATCTTTGGCCCGTTGCCGGAAAGCATTTACCAAATCGTGCATGAGTCACTCAAATATCGAAAGATGGCACATTCGGCCGAAGAGGTAATGATGTTGGTGCTGCAAGAGGAGTTTGATGTCGCGATAAACTCATATTACTTTTCGGATATTCGAAATGGATTTGTGTTGAAATTTCCCTACAAACCCGATTTCGACATATCGCTTTTAGAGGAGCGTGTGCGCAAGCGAATTGCCGAAAACCTACCCATATCCTATTACGACGAAGACCATATTTTGGTAGGAGAAACCATTGTGCCATGCGATGGACCCCGCTTCCATGTGCACAACACATCCGAAATAGAAGCGTTTAATTTGATTAAGGAATTTATGGAGGACCCTAAAACCAAGACCTTTTGCTTGGCAGGACTCATTGATGGCAATATTGAAGACATTGATAATAGAAACACAAAATATTTCTTGGCAAGAAGCTGTAAAGAATGAGATATATAGAAGCTGAAAAAATAACGGAACTTGTTGAAAAACTATGCGTCGAGGCGTGCTGTGTAATAACAAAAGACATCAAAGACAAATTTAAAAGCTGCCTCACCACGGAGCGTTCACCATTGGGTAGAGAAATCATCCAAACACTCATTGAAAACGCACGCATTGCCAGCGATGAGCGCAGCCCGATTTGTCAAGACACCGGGATGACCGTCGTTTTTGTCACCATGGGACAAAATGTAGGGATAAGAGGAGGATACATCGAAGAGGCAATCAACGAAGGAGTACGTCGAGGATACGAAAAAGGATATTTGCGCAAATCGGTGGTGAACGACCCCATTCGACGCGTCAACACGCGCGACAATACCCCCGCCATCATCCATTACGAAATAACCCCCGATGATACGTTTCACATCGTCGTGTCGCCCAAAGGTTTTGGCAGCGAAAACAAAAGTGCCTTAACCATGCTCACACCCAGCATGGGAATCGACGGCGTGCGCGATTTTGTTGTCGACACCGTTTCCAAAGCCGGGCCAAACTCGTGTCCACCCATCATCGTCGGAGTAGGCATCGGCGGAACCATGGAACGGGCCGCCTACATGAGCAAAAAGGCGCTGCTGCGTCCCGTGGGCAGCTTAAACGACGACGCCATGTTGGCCACACTGGAAAAAGACTGGTTGGAGAGAATCAATAAACTGGGAATCGGTCCTGCCGGATTCGGAGGCACCACCACCGCCATGGCGGTTCACATCATAACATCTGCCACGCACATTGCCGGACTGCCCGTTTCGGTCAATATTGGTTGCCACGCCACACGACATGCCGAAGGCGAATTGTAGCTGCAGTATTTTTCGACAAAGATTGCAGAATGTAAGCAAAATAGGAGAGGAGAGAAAATGGAAAAACGAATCATAGAAGCACCCGTAAGCGATGAGACCATACGTTCGTTAAAAGCCGGCGATATGGTTTACATTTCGGGAACCATCTATACCGCGCGTGACGCGGCACACAAGCGATTGTACGAAATGTTGCGAAACAACGAGCCGACGCCGTTTGATTTTACGGGACAAATTGTCTATTATGCCGGCCCCTGCCCGGCAAAACCGGGAAAACCGATCGGTTCGGTCGGCCCCACAACCGCCGGGCGTATGGATGCCTATTCGCCACTGCTCATTCGCCACGGGTTGAAAGCAATGATTGGAAAAGGGTCGCGAAACCAAGAAGTCGTAAATGCAATAAAAGAACACACGGGCGTGTTTTTTGCCGCCATCGGAGGTGCGGCGGCCCTTATGGCGCGATGCGTGGACAGTGCCCAAGTAATTGCTTTTGATGATTTGGGAACCGAAGCCATTCGTAAGTTGCATGTTACACGCCTGCCCGTGATTGTTGTGGTAGATTGTCGTGGCAACAGCATCTATGAAGTGGGGCGACAACAATATCAACAAAAGCAATGAATCTTTCCGTGAAGTGATGAGATGGAACTATCGGAGACCGCGATAAATTCCGATTCATGCCAATTAAAGAGTATAATTCTCAATAAACGATTGTTTGACCATTGCCCGGATGCCATGTTTGCAGTGCAAATCATTCCAACTTTTTCATCAAAACACGTTTCTTGCATCCGGCACATAGGTTTGTCGCTTGTCAAAACACCATTTGTCACCGCCAAACTATCCCGCGTCACGAGTCAAAGGTATGTTCGACGTCGCCGAATAGATTTTGGCACGAGTCAAAGGTATGTTCGACGTCGCCGAATATAGTTTCGACACGTGTCGAAACTATATTCTACCATGACGAATAGATTTTGACACGTGTCAAAAGTATATTTGTCCACGCGGAATGCATCTTTGACACGTGTCGATGGAGTGTTTGTCGCCGAAGAATGAGTTTGGTGTCAATATTTACACCTATATTTTGATGAATTATATTTCCGAAAGACCTATTGAGAAGAGCCTATTGGTATGCGCGTGATTTTTATGAATCGTTTTTTGTAATGAGGCGTCAAGGAGCTGATGGTTACGCTTTTTGCCTTTCCTGATGTGGCATGAATAAATTGCAGGCAGTTGCCCGTTTTGCAAACAATTCCGAGATGTCCTACACGGTTCTTATCGACATGTTTTGGACGGGTAAACAAGATAATATCGCCGATCTTGGCTTCCGATAGCGACACGGGAGTTCCGACATTCATGTAGTGCATGGATGAGCGTGGCACGTCAATACCAAAATGCTTGAACACATACCACACCAAGCCAGAACAATCAAATCCGGTTTTGGGTGAGTTGTGTCCGTAACGATACGGTTTCCCAACAAACATTTTGGTGTAATTTACCAAACTGTCGCACACTGTCTGCTCACAGAGCAAAAGGCTGTCTTCTATTTGTGATATGGGCGTATTGGGTGCATGCACAATCTTTTGCGAAAAAAGAGTGCTCGATGTAAAGGCGACTATTAAACAGAAAATATATCTCATCTTTATATGTTTTTTTAAAGCAAACATTTTTATTTTATATGCTTCTTTTCCTAAATCATATATCCACATCTTATTATATCCTCCTTTTTTGTTTTTTCTCCATCATCGTTCGCGACTCATTCAGCAACTCTTCTGCCAGTCGTTTGATGTTGGACAGTAAGAGTTCCGTTCTGGAAACTGAGTCATCCGTTGTATTTAGAGTGAAAGCCGCATGCTTATCTTGATATTTATCCGTTTCGGGTTGTTCGTTTGCAGATTGATATGTTCCGTCTAGCGTTTTTTGCGCGCACTTCAACGTTTTGCCGATGCTTTTGCATGCCTTCCATTCTGTTGCTGTCACCCGTTTGTTTTGACAATGTGCGCCAAAGGCCGATATGTAAGACAAAAGGCTATGGTTGAGATAGGTGAGCCGAAATGCTTTTTGTTGAAATTCTTCACGCCCCTTAGGCTCCACCTTAATGCTTCGCCACGCGTTGGTGAGCGCCGTATCTGCCTGATGTGCTTTTTGCCGTCTGACGGCATATTTTTCCGAGTGAATGGTATCGTCGTAAACGGCTTTAAAATAGGCATTGTTTCGACGCAGGGCGTTGGATAATAGTTGAGGCAAGTTTTTATATTGCCAATCCGGCATGATATATCGCACAGAGAGATAGGCAAGGATACCGCCAATGAGGGTGTTGAATATTCGTGGCAGCATAATTTCGAATCCTTGATTGAACTGTATGTTAAACAGGCTGATGACGGTGATGGTAATGAAGACAACGGCCGTGGCGTAATCCTCTTTTGTGTAATAGAAAAAGAGATAGACCGACAGCAGCAACAGCAGAATATTTCCTCCCAAAGTTGGCAGCAACTGTATCAACAACGTCCCGACGACGACCCCTTCGATGGTGCCTATGATTCGTTGACCGAGCCTTAGGCGAGTGCTGATATAGTTTTGCTGACACACAAATAATGAAGTGAGCAATATCCATTCTCCTTTTTGGATATGAAAAAAAATCATCGACGCGTAGCCCACAACAAAGCATATGCTTAAACGCAGTGCATAACGAAATCGCGGATGCCGATGATTGAACAGGGCTTTAAGACGTTGCTTTCCGGAAAGAGGAACATAATCGGATGGAACATAATCCGGTGCCGCCGTTTTGTCGATGCCACGCATGGTTCGCTCCATCTCTTTCAGGTTTTTATACAAGAGCGACAGCGTGGGATATTGAAAATCGGTGTCGTGATTTTCCATCATCTCCGAAAGGGCGGTTGTCGTCCATTCCAATGCCATCGGATGTCTGTATGTTTTCCCGTTGAGTAGCGAGGTGGAAAATTCGGAGAGCGAGCGTGATAGTTCTACCAACAGATGTCCCAACCCTTCTACCAACATAATGCTATCGGTTTGTTTGCTAAGCAAGTCATAACTTTCGTGACTCGATGTGGCACGTTCGTGAAGCTGTTGTAACACTAACCATTGACGATAATATTGCCCCAATGTTTCATCTTTTTTTCCTATTTCATAGGCATAACTCCTCAACACATTGTGGATGCTGTCAATTGCCTGTACCACATCAATGTTTTTTTGAGCCAGTTTGTTTCTTCGGTAATCTTGACTGGTTTCGTCGCTCGGGAAAAATTTTGATTTGATATAGATATATTCCGCCAAATGTTTATATCCAAGGGCAAGGCGTTCTTGCAAAGGACGCCACGGTTTGTTTTTTAATAAGATCAGCGACACCATGCCATAGGCCAACGCGCCACCCGACAAAACAAGCGGTTGCCAGTACCACGGATTGCCGAGTTGTGTGCCCAGCATGGTATAAACGCCTGTAAGTAACGCTCCAAAAGTGATTCCCCTATAGCGCTCACTGATGCCGCCTATGATGATGAATAAAAAAGTGGAGCAAAACAGCCCGATGGCAAACAGAAGCGGGTGCGGATAGAGCAATTCCACCGATGCACCGGCAACCAGAAAGCTGATAATTGTGAGTATTAACGATTTTACTCTTCCTTTGGGATGATCATCCGTTTCGGCAATGGCTCCCGCCAACACGCCCAATGCCAGCGTCATACCCACAAATGCTTTGTTTATAAGAACGAACGGCACCATCAACAAGGTGATGGATACCGTCACTTTCAATGCCGTCAGACGATGTGGATGTTGCCAAAAAGTCTTAATCCATAAGTCGGATAACGCGTAGGATATATTGCGCCGGTAGGTTTTCAAACGTTCTCTTGATGTTTATCAATTCATACTTGGGTGCAAATTTACATCATTTTATTTAAACCAACTTAATGAAGTTGAGAAGATAATTTATCGTGCATCACCTAACAGAAGGCTACTCAAAACAATAATCATCAAGCGTCCAGGTGCAAGCGGTGATTATTTCGCCATTGTTGAATGCTTCTTTATTCATTTCACGGATACGCTGCATCACATTTTTCGCTTTTTCGTCTTGGCTTACCTGAATCAGTACTGCCGAATTATATCCCGGCCACACAGGGGTGTTGAAGCGCGGATCGCCCAATTTGTTTTTTGCCGTCACTTTATCAATAACCTGATATTCGCGCACTTTCACCTCTTCAAGCGCTTCAATAAGCGTTTCGAGCATGCTCACGTTGCAGGTGCAGTATATAAATTTCATCTCTATTGATTGTTTAATTTGTTGTTGATTGATTTTTCTTTTTTCTCACCTTCTCGCGGTCGCTTATCAGCACTTTGTGGTTGAGCAATGTATATATTGTGGGAACCAGAATAAGCGTTACTAACATTGAGATAAGCAAACCGAAAATAATGGTTATTGCCAAAGGGGAGTAGGCTTCGCGTCCCATGCCGGAACGCATTGCCATGGGCAACATGCCCAGAATGGTGGTAAATGTTGTCATCAATACGGGTCGCAAGCGTGACCGTCCGGCTTCCATGATGGCGTCGCGCAATAAGTAGTTTCGTTTGCGCAACATATTGGTATAGTCCACCAGCACGATACCATTGTTCACCACGATGCCCACCAGCATGATGATGCCGATGAAGGTGGTGATGCTCAATGTGAGTCCGGTGAGGAAGAAACCCCAAATAACACCCACAATGGTAAATGGAATGGCAAATAGAATGATGAACGGGTCTTTGAACGACTCAAATTGTGCCGCCATAACCATATAAACCAATGCAATGCCAAGAAAGAGGATTAAATATAAATCGTCGAACGATTGTCCTTGTTCCGTCACATGTCCACCAATGGTAACTTCGACGCCTTCGGGGATCTCGGTTTCGTTGAGAATTTGCCGCGCAATGTGATGTCCTTCGCCTAAGGAAACATTGTTCAGTTCGGCACTTGTCATCACAAATCGCTGTTGCGACCGGTGTTGTATTTCGTTCAATCCAAAACTTTCGGATATGTCGGCAACGGTAGAAAGCGGGATTTGCTGTCCCAAAAGGTTGGTGATGCGCATTTGGTTGAGCTTCTCGATATCGTTTCGATATTCCGGGCTGTATTGTATTCGGATCGAATAGTCGTTTCCCTGCTCGGTAAAATCTCCCGCGTCGGTACCATACAGGTTTTGGCGAATCTGCATGCCGATAAGCGATGTGTTCAATGCCATTTGTGATGCTTTGTCTTTGTCAACCTCGATCTGTACTTCCAATTTTCCTCTGTCGATGGATGTTTCCACCCCTGAAAATGCTCCGCTCTCTTTCATCTTTTGTTGTAGTAAACGTGCCGTGTTGTTGATTTTTTCGAAATCTTTCCCCGATACATGCATTTCAATGGGACGTTGATTTCCCGTAATTGCCATGGACAAAATACTTCCCGCCTGTATTCTTAGTTTCTCAATCTCCGGAATTTTTTCTATCCGCTTTTCCAACGCGTCGCCAATCTCTTTGGCAGAACGGGCGCGCTCATTTGGCAGGCTGAGGTGGCAAATAACGGTTCCCACATTTTTTCCCTCGCTAAATCCTACGGTTGTTAATGCGCCGTCTTTAGTTTGTCCCGAAACGGCAGCGAGGCCTCCCGGTGTTAATTCGTGTACCTCTTCGCGTACAATGTCGAGGATTTGTTGCGCGATGCTATCGGTAACGTTCGCGCTTGTTCCCACCTCGGTTTCGAACATCACGGTTATGTCTCCTGCATCAAAATCCGGGATATAGTCTGTCCCGATTTGTCGACCCAAGAAGATGGTAACCACGAATATCAATACGGCAGCCGTTAATGTGATTTTTTTATGAAATACGGCCCATGCCAATACCGTTCGATATCCATTTTCGACTTTCACAAATATCTTTTCGCTGGCACGATAAAACCTGCTTCGTTTCTTGCCTTCTTTGGTAATTGGTTTCAACAATCGTGAGGAGAGCATTGGGGTGAGTGTAAGGGCCGCGAACAGCGACATGATAAGACATACGGATGTGATTACAGCCAATTGCTTAAACATAATCCCTACAATTCCGCCCATGAAGAGCATGGGCAAGAAAATAACCAAGGTCGTGGCCGTGGATGCGGCGATTGCCATTCCCATTTCAGATGTTCCAAAGATGGCGGCTTGTTTTGGTTTTGACCCTTTTTCGATGTGTTGCGTAATATTTTCCAATACCACAATGGCATTATCCACCACCATCCCAATGGCGATAACCAACGACATCAACGAAAAGATGTTGATGGAGTAGTTCAATATATACATGGTGATGAATGCGCTTATTAGCGACACGGGCATCACGATGAAGATGATAAGGCTCGATTTCCATTCTCTCAAGAAGAAAAGCACAACCAGTGTAACAAATACAAGCGCGTACCAAATGCTTGAACTGAGGTTGCTAACCGATTCGGTAATGATTTCGTCGGTACTTATAATCTCATGGAACTCCATGTCGGCAGGAAGTTCTTTTTCCAGTTCTTTCATTTTTGCTCGAACGGCGTTTACAACTTCCAACGTATTGGTGCCGGACTGTTTTTGAACCATGAGTGCTACGCCTCTGCCTTTGTGATTTCGCGCAAACGACTCGGTTTCCGCAAACGAATCGTTCACCTGTGCAACGTCGCGCAGGCGGATCACTTTTCCGCCAATGGCCGTGATAACGGTGTTTTTTATTTGTTCCACGGAATCAAATTTTCCGGGCACGCGTACCGAAAAATCATATACACCCACTTTTATGTTTCCTCCGGGAATGCTTATGTTTTCTGCTTTCAGTATTGTTGCAATTTGTTGTACCGAAAGACGATAAGCTGCCAATTGCTCGGGATTTACGCTGACTTGGATTTCGCGGTCAGGATAGCCTAAATAGATGATGGTGCCCACGCCGTCGATTTTTTTTAGTGGCGAGGCGATTTTATCTTCCAAAATGTGCTCAATCCCGGCGTAACTCTCTTGTGCGTTGACGCCGTAAGTCAGAATAGGCATCATAGACGAGTTGATTTTATAAATAACAGGTGTATGTGCTCCGGCGGGGAGTCGGCTTTTTGCCAATTCCATCAAGTCACGCGCGTTGTTAGCTGCCGAGGTTACGTCGTTGCCCCAGTCGTAGCGCATTTTTATGAACGATACGTTTTCTTTTGACGAAGATGTAATCTCTTTCAAATGCTCGGCTGCCGACAAAACCGTTTCTAACGGTTTGGTAACCTGCTCTTCCACTTCATTTGCCGAAGCTCCGGGATACACCGTTATCACGGTGAGCGACGGAAACTCCATTTCCGGCATGATGTCTAATGGTAATATCTTGAGAGAGACCAATCCAATCATGATGATGGCAATGAACAACATCGCTGTGGCAATGGGTCTTTTTACTCCAAACTCGGGTAATTTCATATTATTTCTTATTTTGTAATCGCATTCATGCGAATGGGGGTTTATGTTATAAGGATTAGTTGCTATTTGTGATTGACGACTTCGACGGGGGCATTGTCGTTAAGCTTGTTTTTGCCGTTTACGACAACAACGTCTCCGGCTGACAGTTCGGGGAGATGTACGAGGTCGCCGACAACATCTTGTTGCGTAACGGCAACCCGTTTTACGGTGTTGTCGTTGTTCAATGTGAAGACAAAGTTGTTGCCAGTGCCGGATTGTCTATAAATGGCATTTAGTGGGACAAATACTGCTTTTGTGGGCGACAAATTGAGCATTACTCGGCAAAACATTCCGGGTTTGAACTTGTTGTGTGTGTTTGGCACTTCCAACTCTACGGTTGTGGTGCGCGATGTGGTGGACAAAACGGGTGAAACGGCGCTTATCTTTCCTTTTATTTTCTCTTGTGGGTAGGCATCGAAAACAACTTCTACGCCATTTCCTTTGTGGATGAGTGGCAGTTGCTTTTCGTTTACTTCAATTTTTATTTTCAGCGGATTGAGTTGCATAAGCGTTACAATGCCACTTTTCACTTTTAGGTCGCTGTTTACTGAGGGCACAAAAGAGAAATGCTCGCCTTCTTGCACCATAATATCAACCAAAACGCCACTGAAAGGTGCTACGATGGTGGTGTTTTTTTGCAACATGTCCACTTTGGCTCGTGATGCTTCATATTTAGCTTCGAGATGATCGAAATCCATGATGCTGATGCTTCCTTTTTCTTTTAAACGACTTAGGCGTTCGTAGTCTTTTTTTAGTGTGTTGTATTCAACTTGTGCCTGTATGAGCATCTCTTCTGAAAGAGTGGCTATTTTCGAGCCTTTGGGCACAAAGTCGCCTTTTCTGTAATACATTTTTTCTACTTTTCCGGGAATGGTTGATGCCAGATTGACTTCCCGGTTGGCTTCTGCCGTTCCTGTAAACGAAAGTTTGGGCGTATATTCCATCTCTTGGGCAACGCATGTTGTGACTTTTGTGGTTGCCTCTTGCTGTGATGTTTTTTCTTCGCTTTTGTTTGTGCAGGCTACGCCTCCGATGCATAAGAGGAATAGTGCTATGAGGGTTTCTTTTTTCATTTTTTTTCGTTTCTGTTTGTTGATGATTTTAGTTGTCTGTCGCATATTTTTCCGCATAATGATAAATGGTGCCGGTGGCTTTATCCAGTTCCGATTTTGTTATTTTTGTTTCGATGATGGCATCAATGTGTTCACTGCTTGCCTTTTCCCATTCTAACTGCGCCTCTAACAAATCGGTAAGTTTCCCCATGCCTTGCGAGAGATTCTCTTTGGCATATTGCATGTTTTCTTCTGCTTGTTGTTTTGATGATTGGGTTAGTTCCATCTTTTTGGCTGCCTCATCGTATCGAAACCATGCTTGTTGGATTTGCAGATTGATTTTCTCTTTGGCTTCTTCCAGTTCGTGCTGTGCTATTTGATGTTGTCGTTTGGCGGCATTTAGTGTGTGCACGCGGTCGCCCCAATGAAAGATGGGCATCGATACCACAACTCCGATGTTCCAATCGCCGCCGAACTCCTTCTTTAATCCGTTGTAGGGATTGGGGTTGAGCCATCCATATCCGCCCGTGAGGGCAATGTTGGGCATAAATCGAGAACGAGAAAGCGCCTCCGTTGATTGTGCAATGGCAACCTTTTGTTTCAACATGCTTATTTCTGCACGATTTTCGATGTTGTATGGCGTTGTTCCGGCGAGATCGAATAACATTTCGTTTGCTTGTTCTTCGTCAATATTGTCTGCAAGATGGATATCGCTTGTCGTGCTGCCAATGATTTGAGCCAATGCCATGCGCGATAGTTTTAATCCATTCCGGGCCTTCAAAAGTTTTAACTTCGCTTCGTTTTGTTTTACTTTTGCTTTTAGCAAATCGTTGCGTGTAATCATTCCCTCTTCGTAGATGTTTGTTAAATCGCTCACCAATTGATCAAGCAGTTTTTCGTACGAAGTGGCTAATTTTACCTTTTCTTCTAGCGATATCACACGCCAATATGCCTCATCTGTTTGATAGAGAAGCTCTGCTTTTGTCAGGCGTATTTTTTCATTGGCAATTTCTTTGGTGAATCGTGCAATGTTATTGGTTTCTACAATTTTAAATCCTGTGAATATAGGTTGTGTAACCGAGAACTTGGCAAAATAAAAATCGCGACGATCAAGTTTTAACTTTTCTGCCGGCAATAGAGCATATTGTTGAAACACCGGATTTCCGTTAGCGTCCATTATGGGTTGTCCTGTTTGGGGATTGATGGCGAGTGTTTTCATTGCCAAGGCGGGATCTTGCAACACTTGCTTGTTGAACTGTCCTGTTTGTGGATCAATCGTCTGAAATGGCACTATCGGCAAAAACATGTCGTTTTGGAAAAGATTCCAATTTTTATTTGTGTGCAGATATCCTCCATTGAATCGAACGTCGGGTAAAAACTGCGTGAATGCCGACTTTTTTATATCGTTGGCGGCCTGCGCGGCTTCCGAAGCAATAATCACACGATGATTGTGTTGCAATGCCTTTTTTCGACACTCGTCTAAACTTAGCGATTGTTGAGCGCGCAAGGATGGTGCTATGAGAAGGCTGACAAGAATTCCTATTAGGGTAAAATGTATTCTTCGTTTTAGTAATATGTTGCTGTTCATAATTTGACCTTTATTTGTTGTTATTAATTATCGTTTTTTGCGATACCGTAAAAGAGTATTTTTATCAAATAATCTGCTTGCTCGTCCGTTACCTCCGCGTTTTCCTCATCATGCAGAATAAGCGATACCTCAAATCCTTTCAGAATGGAAACAAGAGCCGAAGCAGCCAACGATGGATTTTCTATCTCAAATCGTTTTTCTTCGATGCCTTTTTCGAGAATCTGTTGAATGATTTGCTTTTCGTTGTTGTCGTATTTTTCGCGAATTTTTTCGACAAATGCCAAGTTCGATAGATAATCAGAACGAAGAGCGGCATAGTAGTTGGCTTTGTCTTTAAACTGACGTGTGCGCTCCAGAAGATATGCTTTAAGCATATTTTCAGGGGTCTTTTCCTGTGCGATTTTTGCCCGAAGTGCTTCGCCCATCGAATGGGCTTCTTTCTCGACTACTGCTTTAAATACATCTTCTTTGTTCGCAAAATAGTAGTAAAGTGAGCTTTTCTTTTTACTCATTGATGAGGCGATATCATCCATTGTCGTTTTTTTGAAGCCGTAACGACGGAATAAGCTTGATGCTTTTTCAATGATGCTGTCTTTTATGTCAGCTATGTGATCTGTTGTTTCCAATTTTAGAACGTTTTATTAAATTGTTCGAATGTTCCGGTCGCAAAAGTATAATGAAAAAGATTAGGATGAGAAAAATCGGGGTTAAATAATGTTAATACTTATAGTATGCACAATATGTGAATTACATGTTCGTTTTCCGGTTGTTTATAATTTGCCGTAAAATGGGTAAATTTGCAAAATAGAAAAAACGTTTTACAGCTATTAATATAAGGAGGTAGTAATTATGAGATCTCAAGACAGAAAAATGAATAAACTTTTTTTATTTGGGAGTTTAGCTCTGATGATTGTTGTTGCATCTTCGTGTGTGGAAAAATCGCAATCCGATTTAAAAAGCAAAGAGTGGAAACTTGTGTGGGAAGAGAATTTTGACAGCGACGTGTTGGATTTGTCGGTGTGGTCAAAAATACCTCGTGGCAAAAGCGATTGGAACAACTTTATGAGCTCTCACGACACACTGTTTGCAATTGAAGATGGCAAACTTATTTTGCGCGGAATGGAGAACACATTGGAAGCTGCGGATACAGCCACCTATCTTACAGGCGGGGTTTACACCAAAGATAAGAAGGTGTTTGGAAATGGGCGCGTTGAGATTCGCGCTAAGTTAAATCCGGCAACCGGAGCGTGGCCTGCCATTTGGATGCTTCCCGAAAATGCAAAATATCCGCTTGGTGGCGAAATCGACATCATGGAGCGATTGAATTACGAAAATCGTGTGTATCAAACCATTCACACACCTTACACATTAAATTTGGGCATTAAGGACAATCCGGTCTCCGGTACCATTGTAAATCTAAATCCCAATGAATACAATGTATACGGCGTAGAAAAATATCCTGACAGCTTGGTGTTTTTGGTCAATGGAAGGCGCACGCACACCTATCCGCGCATAAAAACCGATAAAGAGGGGCAATTCCCTTTTTCCGATCATTCGTTTTATCTTCTCATCGACATGCAGCTTGGCGGTTCATGGGTAGGAGGCGTGGATGCCAAAGAGTTGCCTGTGGAGATGCATGTTGATTGGGTGCGTTTTTATGAACTCAACGAAGAGTAGTTGCATCGCATGTGCTAAGATTTGTTCATAGGTAAACAAAAATAAAGGGTATAAACAGATGAAAAGAAAAGCGATATTTTCAGATGAATGATAGGTATAAAACCATAGCGGCAGTGGCTGAGGGATATATTACTGAAAAAAAGAGTAAATTTATCTCCTTTGCTTTTCCCGTTACTTCGCCCGAAGAGGTGAAAGAAATTGTGGATGCCCATCGAAAAAAATATTATGACGCGCGTCATGTCTGTTGGGCTTATATGCTAGGGTGGGAGCGTGAAAACTTTCGTGCCAACGACGATGGAGAACCGTCAGGAACGGCAGGACGTCCTATTCTTGGACAAATAAATTCGTCGGAGCTTACGGATGTTTTAATCATCGTCATTCGCTATTTTGGCGGTACACTTCTCGGCACCGGGGGATTAATAAAAGCCTATAAAGAGGCCGCCGCCGATGCCATTTCCCATGCCGATATTATCGAAAAAACGGTGGACGACATCATCCATCTTCATTTTCAATATCCACTGCTTAACGATGTGATGCGCGTCTTGAAACAGTTTGAAGAAATAAAATGGGAACAAGACTTTAAGGAAGATTGCCAAATAAACCTTCGAATACGTCGTTCACAATCAATAAAACTCATGGATATGCTTTCATCCATTCATGGGGTGAAGGCTGAAAAAACGTAAAAAAGAAGCGTGAAAAAACAAGAAAATCTTAAAAATTCGCTGTTCCTTATAAAAATTACTACTTTTGCACTCGAAAAGATTTGCAATCCATGCATAAATAAGAAATAACGAAATGAAAAAAAACTTGGTCATTGTAGAGTCGCCGGCGAAAGCGCGAACAATACAAAAATTTCTTGGAGATGATTTTCATGTCATGTCCAGCTATGGACATATTCGCGATTTAAAAAAGAAAGACTTCAGTATCGATATTGAAAACAACTTTGCACCTATATATGAAGTGCCTGCCGACAAAAAAAAGATTGTCTCGGAACTAAAAGCCGCGGTTAAAAAAGCAGAAACTGTTTGGCTTGCTTCCGATGAAGACCGCGAAGGAGAAGCTATTTCGTGGCATCTGTTTGATGTGCTTGGGTTGAAAAAAGAGAACACGAAGCGAATTGTATTTCACGAAATCACCAAAACTGCCATTCAAGAGGCCATAAAAAACCCGCGTGCCATTGACCAAAACTTGGTGGACGCACAACAGGCACGACGTATTCTTGATCGCATTGTCGGTTTTGAACTTTCCCCCGTTTTGTGGCGAAAGATAAAGCCTGCACTTTCTGCCGGACGTGTTCAATCCGTTGCAGTGCGCTTGATTGTGGAGCGCGAGCGCGAAATTCAAGATTTTAAGAGCTCTTCATCCTATCGTATTGTCGCCATCTTTACAAACAAAGAGGGCAAAGATACGACCGAGATAAAAGCCATCTACAACCAACGTGTACAAACCAAGAAAGAAGCGTTGAAACTTCTTACCAAACTGATGGCGTCGGCAAACTTTACCGTTGAAGATGTAACCACCAAACCTCTCACAAAATCACCCGCGCCACCATTTACAACATCCACGTTGCAACAGGAGGCGTCGCGCAAACTTGGATTCTCAGTTTCGCAGACCATGAGGGTGGCGCAGCGGCTTTATGAGTCGGGTAAAATAACCTACATGAGAACCGACTCGGTCAATCTTTCACCGCTTGCCGTTGGAGCAGCCAAAAATGAAATTACTGAACTTTACGGAGAAAAATATTCAAAATCTCGTCGATACACAACACGCAGCAAAGGCGCGCAAGAAGCGCACGAAGCCATTCGTCCCACATATCTCAACCAACACGAGGTAACGGGCACTGCACAAGAGAAACAACTCTACGACCTGATATGGAAGCGCACCATGGCGTCGCAAATGGCGGATGCCAAATTGGAAAAAACTACTGCCACCATTTTTGCCGATGGGGTGGAAGGAAAATTTGTAGCAACGGGTGAAGTGATAAAGTTTGACGGGTTCTTGCACGTCTATGCCGAAGGGACAGACGATGAAAACGATGATTCCGAAAAGAATAAATTGCCGGAGATGAAAGCCGGAAACAAGCTCAATATGCTGAACACAACCGCTACGGAGCGCTTCGCGCAACGTCCGCCACGATACACCGAAGCCTCGTTGGTACGTAAAATGGAAGAACTTGGTATCGGACGTCCTTCTACCTATGCACCCACGATTTCTACCATACAAAACAGGGAATATGTGGAAAAAAGAACACTCGAAGGTAAAGAGCGAGCTTACAATGTGTTGGTGCTGAAAAATGATAAAATTAAGGACGAAAATAAGAAAGAAATTGCCGGTGCCGACAAAAATAAACTCGTGCCAACCGATGTTGGCATGGTAGTTACCGATTTTTTAGTGGATCATTTTCCAACAGTTGTCAATTATGATTTTACCGCGAAAATAGAGAAAGATTTCGATAAAATTGCCGAAGGCAATGAGAATTGGAATCAATCCATTGCCAACTTTTATGAAACGTTTCATCCCGTTGTGGAAGAAACCAGCCAGTTGCGTACACCACATAAAGCCGGAGAGCGTGTGTTAGGAAGCGATCCCAAAACAGGACGTCAAGTGTCGGTAAAAATTGGACGATACGGTGCTGTGGCTCAGATTGGTATTCCCGAAGAGGAGGAGAAGCCGCTGTTCGCATCGCTTCGCAAAAATCAATCCATCGAAACCATCACGTTGGAAGAGGTACTGGAGCTGTTTAAATTTCCACGTATTCTGGGATTTTTCAGAGACAAGGAAATGAAAGTGGCAATCGGCAGATTTGGCCCCTACATTCAACACAATGGCGTATTCGTATCCATACCCAAAGATATTGATCCATTGGAAATCACGGCGCAACAAGCCATCGAACTGATTGAGGCAAAAGAGAAAAAAGATAGAGAGAAAATCATCAAAATATTTGATGACAAAGAGCCGATTTTGCAAGTTCTAAACGGGCGCTATGGTCCCTACATCAGTTATGAGAAAAAAAACTACAAAATTCCTAAAACAACGGAGCCGAAAGAGTTGTCTTTTGATGACTGCATGAAGATTATTGAAGAGACTCAAAAGAAAAAGGCTAAGGGGAAATGATAATTAACGCGAGTTCGCTTAAGCGAACTCGCGTTAAAACTAGTAGAATCAATGTCTTTTACGGGAGCAACGCTTCCAACGCATCCAGGTGATTTTTTAATTGGTTTTTATACACATCCTCTTTTTCGGCTTCCCATGCTGCGCGTAGGTCTTTTAAAAATGGCAAATAGTGAGTCTCGGCAATGTATTTTGCTGCTCTTACACGCACATGCGGGTTGTTGTCAAACAACAGACCTTGAACCCAACGTTTTGCGTCCCACGAATGATGGTTTTGCAACCAGTTTAGTGCTTCTATTTTTTCTTCGGCACTGCCGTATAAAAAAGTTTGATAGAAAGAAGATTCCTTTTTCAAATCGTCAATAGACATCAATATTTCTTTGTTAAAAATAGATGGATTAACAACGCCTGTTTTATACTCTTTTATTGGCAAATTAAGAGTCCATCGCACCATTCGAGGAATCATCCACATCATTCCCGGCGTTGCTTCGGGATGTGCAATGCAGCTGAAAACCTTTCCTTTTCCATAGCTGTTGCCTATGAAAAAAGGCTTGTTGTTGGTCATGTTTTTAGGAGCGTTGCCCTCTTCGTGAACATCGCTTTGCATCATGGCGAGAGTGGTGTATTTTATGTCGCTGTTTTCATTTTTTATAAACACGGGACCTTCATAATACATCACAAAGAGTGTGTCGTTGTCGGCCACTTCGGGAAACCACTTTTTTCCTTCCTCGGTAAGTGTGAATTTCGAAATGCCATGCCCTCTGTTGTCGTGTTCAATATCAATGGCTTGTGCGCCATTAATTGCCAGTGACGCGTATTCCGGCGTGTCCGAGAATAGATATGCGCCTGCACATATGCCGACAGCACCTTTGCCCTTTTCCGCGACAAAAGCTTTCAGTCGTTCATGATTGCTTGTTCCTAAATTCAAATATTGACGACTGCCACCGCCACCGGGAATGATAATGGCATCCAACGAGTCTAAAACATTGTGTGCAATGTCTGATGTGGTAACGGTGCGAACACTCATATCCGAATCCAAACGGATGGCTGCAACGGCTTCCCAAATACATGTTTGCGCACCGCCGTGTCCTTCAAAAACGCCAACGCGTATTTTGTCCGATGAGCCGGATGATAATGTAGTTTCCTTCTCTTGTGATGTTTTTGTTGAGCATTGAACAAAAATCAGCATGCACAAAAGGGTAAATGATAAAGATTTTAATGTTTTCATGTGAATGTTTTTATAGTTTATATGTTTATGCAGATGGAAAAAATGACGACAAGGAGCAATCCCGCGATGGCGGTTTGACCAAGAAAGATATCTAATTTCCGCTCTTTTTGATTGAAAAGATGATATAGAATGCTTAAAAAGAATAAAAAGACGCTTGCATACAGGTATCGATACCACGGAGCAGACGCGTACAAGAGGCTGTATCCCAAGAAAGTGCAACATGAACCAATTGTGAGAATAGCGTGATAGATACGTGCTTTTTGTAGTCCCATTCTCGCGGCAACAGTAATTTTATTTGTCTTTTTATCATTTTCAATATCCCGCATATTGTTCACATTTAGAATCATGGTGCTAATCAATCCTAAACCAATGGCGGGGAGTATAGGTTGAAAGAGCAATGTTCCAATGTGCAGGTAATAGGTTCCAAGTACTGCGACGGGACCAAAAAACAGAAAAGCAAAAAAGTCGCCTAATCCTTTGTATCCGTATGCATGTTTTCCCATCGTATAAAAGAGGGCCGCCAAAATACAAAGCAGTCCAATTCCTAATAAGATAAGTTGTCCTTTTGCATTCTCTAAACTGAAAATAACATCTAAAACACCTATGATCACGCTAACCAAAACCATGAAATATATTCCGTGCAACATTGTTTTTCGTGACATCTTGCCACTCTGCATAGCACGCGTAGGACCTTGTCTGTTTCCCGTGATGTCGGTCCCTTTTTCATAGTCGCCCAAATCGTTTGCGAAATTGGCAAGAATCTGAATGGAAATGGCAAGGAACCACGACAAAATAAACGTTAATACAGAAACATGTCCATCGTGCAGGGCGAGTCCGGTGCCTAAAATTACGGAGGCCGTCGCCAATAAAAGAGTGCGTGGACGTGCCGCGCCTATCCAATCACGTATGGAACTCTGTTTTGAGACGTTTTTCTGATAGTTCATTTTACCTCAATGAATTACATCATATTGACAACACGGATATCAACAAAATGTCAATATGCCCGTGCAAACAGCACGCGTTGTGCCGACGGTTTTCCGGTAACGATGCATTTGCCGGGAGTTTTGTCGCCATCAAGCGGAATACAACGAATGGTGGCTTTGGTTTCGTTTTTGACGCGCTCTTCTGTTTCGGGAGTACCGTCCCAGTGGCACAACAAGAAGCCGCCCTTTTCGATTTCTTCTTTAAATTCATCGTACGAATTGACTTCGCGCGTTTGTGAAGTACGGAAATCGAGTGCTTTTTTATAGATGTTTTCCTGAATTTCGTCCAACAACTGTTTAATATGTTGCTCGATGCCATCTACCGAAAGCGTCTCTTTGGTAAGCGTGTCGCGACGCGCCACCTCGATGGTGTTGTTTTCCAAATCGCGTCCACCCATCGCCAAACGCACCGGCACACCTTTCAATTCATATTCGGAGAATTTCCATCCCGGTTTTTTGTTGTCGGCATTATCATATTTCACGCTGATACCCAATGCTTTCAGTTTTTCGACAATGCCGTTCACTTTTTCGTCTATTTGACGAAGTTGCGCTTCGTTGCGATAAATAGGAACAATAACCACTTGATAAGGAGCCAATTTAGGCGGCAATACCAATCCGTTATCATCCGAGTGCGACATGATGAGCGCGCCCATCAATCGGGTGGAAACACCCCACGACGTAGCCCACACATAATCGCGTTTGCCGTCTTTGTCGGCAAATTGGACATCAAAGGCTTTGGCAAAGTTTTGTCCCAAAAAGTGTGATGTGCCGGATTGCAATGCTTTTCCGTCTTGCATCAGCGCCTCAATGGTGTAGGTGTCCAATGCGCCGGCAAAGCGTTCCGATGCCGACTTCACCCCTTTTATCACCGGCATCGCCATATATTTTTCGGCAAACGCGGCATATACGTTAATCATTTTTACGGTTTCTTCCACCGCTTCTTCTTTGGTGGCGTGTGCCGTATGTCCTTCTTGCCAAAGGAATTCCGCGGTTCTCAAAAACAGGCGCGTCCGCATTTCCCAGCGCACGACATTCGCCCACTGATTAACTAAAATAGGCAAATCACGATAAGATTGAATCCAATTTTTATACGTACTCCAAATAATGGTTTCGGATGTCGGACGCACAATCAACTCTTCCTCCAACTTCGCTTCCGGGTCCACAATCACGCCGCTTCCATCAGGCGCGTTTTTCAGTCGATAATGTGTCACCACGGCACATTCTTTGGCAAAACCTTCTACGTGGTCGGCTTCGCGACTAAGATACGATTTCGGGATGAACAAGGGAAAATAGGCATTCATATGTCCGGTTTCTTTGAACATATCGTCCAATTGACGTTGCATTTTCTCCCAAATGGCGTAGCCATACGGTTTGATAACCATGCAGCCGCGCACGGCTGAATTTTCTGCCAAATCGGCTTTTATAACCAAATCCAAATACCATTGCGAATAATCTTTTTCGCGTGAAGTAAGTTCCTTTAATTCCTTTGCCATATCTATTTGTATGTAAATTCTGTATGATTGTTGTTTAAGATTGCAAAGATACAAAAATAAATAGTATCCAACCTTAAAAATAAAATGAAGGTAAATTTGTAAGTGGGTATTAACCCGACGCATAAATACAGTAATTTATTGTTTCGCGCTATGTTGCATACTCAATTGACTTGTATTTAAAGTATTTTTTACTTTTTCGGGATTATTTGTAAGCAGATTCATACGTTGCTCTGCATGTTTTGTAAGATATCTTTATTTTTAGGGGATTTCTTTTGGCTGAGAGCCCTTGTTTCAAATCACAATTCAGATATTCATCCGGGTTTATTTCGGGCGAATAGGAAGATAGAAAAAACAATGCAACTTTGTTCTCATTCTTTTCCGCCCATTCTTTTTCAGCTTTGCGTGTCCATAACGCAAAATTTAGTTTCAATTCATCCGGCATGGAGTCGGTAACCAACTTTTGTATATGTCGCTCTTGTTTGTCGCTGAGGAGTTCCCTATTCTCCAATTTTACACCACGTTTCTTGGTTATCAATCCATTGTACCCCTCAGTATTATAGTCTTTACACCATTGTCAAACAGCAGCACCTCTGACACCAATTATGTGAGCAATTTCTTTTTGAGAACGACCTGGCTTTTTAGCTGAATGGCTTGACGGCGAAAAGCAAATCGTTCGATCTCTGATAATGTGAGGAGATTTATCTTGTTCATGGTGCAAAGACACAAAACAATTTCGATATATTGCTGTCAGGTTAATATCCAATAAAGCTTCTCGTCAGTTTTTCGGTCGGAAGTTTGGCTCAAAGGGCTGTCGGACTTTTTATCCGGCTGAAAATGTGATGAAAAACGCCCGCTAGCCCGTGAAACAATAGAACTATGGGCGGAAAGGGAATACAAGAATGTTCAGCCGCGAGCATAATATCAACAAACATCATTAAAGTTATTTCAAGAATACAAACGATATTTAATTAAAGAAAATAGATTCATTGACATTATTTTTGCAGAAAAATTTGCTTTATAAAAATTAAAAACAATAAATTTGCACCTAATCGGTAAACTTTATGCTGAAGATTTACAGGTCGATGATAGAGGTTATTTTAATAAAACGGTTTCCATTTACGGGAATATAGACAATTCCCCATTGATAATAAAACTTAAAGGAAGTATAGAATGAAAAGTCCTCAATTATGGGTCATAAATCAATATTTTATTAACAGATTAAATTTTATTGTGTATGAAAAATAAAATTTTCTCGAGCGTATTCGCCCTCGCACTCTTGGCAACCGCGGGTTACGGAGTAAACAAAAGGATGAAAAGTGATGCTAATTTGAATGATTTGGCGTTGAGTAATGTGGAGGCGTTGGCTGATAATGAAATCGGTCATGGAAGATGGGTTGTGACAGTTTATTCCCCGGACCATTGGAGATGCGATCCTGATGGTGGTGCAAGTTGTCCTGGAACTCCCCGGTAATCATAAATAAGGGGAACGTTTAGTCATTCTTTTTTGAGGATGATTATAAAACGGAATGATTAACTTATATTTAATAATACTAGATGGAAAGAGAAATATATATTTCTCTTTCCATCTGATTAGTTTGACACAAAATAAGAAGTTCATATGAAGTTTAGTATAAGATTATTAAAACTTAGTGCGGTTGCTATGATGATGTCACTAATGATATTATCCTGCACGAAAAAAAGCTCGGATATGGAATCCGGTATGATTAGTGTAAATCTTGATGATGCCCGACCATTGAAAGAGGCAGCGTCATCTATTAATGTATTTATGTTAAATGATTCCCTGTCAAGTCATTTTCCCGGGCATATAACCAAAGTTGAGTGGAGGGGAGATGCAATACTGATTCTGGACTCATGGAAGGACCCCGGTCTTTATTTGTATGATTCAGAAGGCGAGCTTGTGAACTCATATACTAAAAGAGGGAATGGACCGAATGATTTTGTTGGAATTATAGATTTCAATGTCCTACCTTCGGGAGTAGTACTTCTCGATGCCACTGCCTCTCAACGAATATATTTGGATCAGAATTTATCGTTTCTATATAAAGAAGATGCCGAGTCGAAAGCGAATCATTTCATATGTGAGAGTGGCAACACCGCCGGTGTGTGGTATGACCGTGGTAATGTGGCGTATGGCTCGAATAAGGATAAACTGATATATGTGGATGGATACTCCAGAAAATCAGTCTTGGCAGTGCCTCACGAAGTCGAAAATGTGACATTTGCAAGCTATAATGTGTTTGCAAGAGTTTCGAATGATACCATCCTGTACCTACCGGCTGTTGAGCCGAGAATTTATAAATGTTATGGCGGGTATGCCGAAGTACTTTGTGAACTGGATTTTCATGATTTGTGGCCAGATTTTTCGGATGTAAAAAAAGATAACCCGATGGAATTAATGCGCGGTATCGTAAAAGATGGAAAGATTTATTCCACAAATATGCTTTCGGAGGGTAACGATGTGGCTGTTTCTTTTTTCTGTAAAGAAGATTTTTATGTGATGAAGTTTAGATATGATGCCCTGTCGGCTCATAAATTGTTTAAAGTCGATAAGAATACGTTGGAATCCTTAGGTGCATTGGTTGCCATGAAAGACGGTTGTCTTGTTTTTGGTGAGCCCGGAAAACTTCTGAAGATTAGGGTGGATTAAAGTAGAATTAAAACTTATTGCCACGACGGCAAACAATACTCGTACTTATCACAGCTTTACGACTGAGATGATATCGTGATTTTTAATCAATATTACATACAACGCGGATGATAAGGGATATTTTAATAAAACGGTTTCCATTTACGGGAATATAGACAATTCCCCATTGATAATAAAACTAAAAGGAAATATAGAATGAAAAGTCCTCAATTATGAGGCGTAAATCAATATTTTATTATATTGTTGTCCGGTAAAACTTTTCTCTCCCCCTCACAATAAGAAAGAATGGGCTTAAAACCATCTTTTGTGCATTATTGATTGATTATTTGCCATATCATCACAAAAAAGTAGTTTTTAGTCACGGTTTCTCGTCGATGTAAAAGATAAGTCCCCATAGCACAAAAAATGCTGTATTGCTTATAGGTATAAGCTTATACGGTTTTCTGTCAATTTTTGCCGAACAGTAATGATCACAGATATCAGCCACACTTCCCTTTTTGAGATGTGGCCAAGGTATGAAGAAAGCATTTTAATAACGCGCACTCGGATAAGAACCAATTTTACAATAAGAAAATAAAATTGTTTTCAACATCTTGCCTAAATACACGAGGGTTAATCGAAATAAATAGGGTTGTATTTCGCAGATTCAAAATCTTTTTACAATATGCCTTATATTAGCAGCTTAGAATTACAAAGAGACAATAACATTTTTTGATTGACGGGGCTTCCTTTTTCAGAAAAGAATCCGCTATACTTATCTATAAACATTGAGGACACCGAAATGAGAACTTAAGTTTTTTAGCGGACACCAATA
>JAEZZZ010000124.1 GCA_023418255.1 Bacteroidota bacterium | reverse complement strand
CGTGATTTTTTAAACGAAAACAGGAATCTACTTTTTCAAGTAAATTCCTGTGCAAGCCTCGTTTTCAAGTTGTTTTTAAGTTGTAGCGAGACCGAGAATTGAACTCGGGACCTCATGATTATGAATCCAAGTCGAATTTACTTATCAGTTGTTTTATTTATAACTATTTATGTGTACATATTTTTTGTATAAAGACAAGTTTACGGAAAACTTATTCTCTTAAAAAAGGCTTTTTACCGAAAAATAACCAATCTGGATTAACATTATATTCCGAAAACAATAAGCAAATTGAATTCAATGACGGTGCATTGTTTTCGTTTTTTTCCATACGTATTATATTGCTCGCTGTTGCGATTCCTACTTTTGCAGCAAACTCGCTTTTTGTTTTTACTTTGCCCAAATAGCGCAACTCTTCATACGACCTTACAAAGCGTAGCGTTACGGTGCGCGCATCGGGTGCGGTGTTTCTATTTTGCATATTATACTTTTAGCTCTACATCTTTATTGAATTTTATTTTATTATCTCAACCTTTGAATTTACTATTCTGACAGGAGATGTGTCTAAATGAAATGTTGCAGTTGTTTTTATATCTAAAACGATAGCAGCTTTATCATATATTTTGCCATAAAATGAAAAACCACGATTGAGTTTAAAAGTCTCTCCTTTTTTAAGTGTAAAAGTTTCTGTAATTATATCTTTCTCCCAATATTTACCAGCAACTTCATGAGCTAAGTGAAAGGTACATGAAATTTGAGCTTCTGTATTTTCATCTGCTTTAATTTCTGCGTATAACGTGCCTTTTACGTTGCCAGTAATATTGTCGCCTGAAAAATAAAATAAAGGGATCTCATCTTCTGCTCCAAAAATTTGGAATTCTTGCGTTGTTGATTTATCAGAACAGCTTAATAAAATCACTGCCATAAAAAGTAAAAAGAAAGTCTTTCTCATAATTCAAATAATTTATTGCGTTTATTAGCATCTATCGCTTTGTCGATTTGTCCGGTACTCATATAAAAATCCAATTCCATGTCGATTACTTGCTTTATGCACGGATATTCAATGTTATTTGCAGCAATAAATGCAAAGAAGTTTTTAAAATTCTCTTCGATAGATTTGTGATAGTCCTTACCCCCTTCTATCATGTATTCAATAGTCAGTTTAAAATAATAAATGTGCATGGGATCGTTTACCGTTAATGCAGACGTTTTCTCAGCTACGTAACGAATTGCCATGTCAAGGTCATATTTCCTTAACACCCTTGCTTTTATGTCGATAATATTAGACATACTATTGGGGGTAAATGTTTATAGTAACGGGACCACCTTTTATATTTATATCTTCTTCATTTTCACTGATTAATTTCAACAATGGAATTTTTAAACAAACAGATATCTTTTCTAATTCATCTAAGGTAATTGCCTTATCACCATCCTCTTTTATCTTTCTGAGTTTATCTATTGCGATACCTGTAAGCACACTAAGCTCCTGGCTTGTGTATCCTGTGTTGCCTTTAATATCATACAATATTTTTTGATAGTATCTCATTCGATTATTTTTCCATGAGAAACTGAATCAATCGCTCTTTTTCTTCAATTATCTGTTTGAGATGCTCAATCTCGATATCTCGTGACTGTATATTATTTTCAAGGATTGTTATCCGACTGTTTGTCCCGGAAGCTACATTATTGCGATCTCCATTTACAGTTGTGCCGCTTTTTTCAGTTTCATCAAAGAAATAACCAACTGGAAGCATGAAGAAGTCTGCTATTCTTTTTATGTTACTTGACTTGGTGTCTGCGCCATTAATAATATTGTTCACTGCTTGCGGGCTAAGTCCTACATTCATAGCAAATTCCGCTTTGCTTATATTTCTTTCCTCTAAAAGTTTTGCAATTTTTGACCCAATCATGACAATAGAACTTTGTTAAATATACTTAAATCATTGTCTTTTTCTTCAAGTTTACTTGCTGTAAAAATAAGTTTACTTTATCTTTGCACTTGTAATTATAAATGCAGCTACAAATTAAGCAATAAAAGTTGATTTAAACAACAGTAAAATCATAAAAAAATGAGAGAATCAATTGAAACAAAAAAGCGCAGAATTCAAAGACGCTCAGAAATGTTGAAGATGGAAGCATCATTGCTGGGTATGAAATCCGGTGAAACACGGGAGTTAAAGATGCGTGATGCAGCAATGGCATCAGCGATGAAAGCACGTATCTACAGATTACGTGATAGAGAAGAGATGGATTTAACGGTTAATCTAACAGAGAATACATTAATCATCACAAGAATATGACTACAGCAAAAGCAATCGGACTATTAGGTCAAGAAATTGACAATTGGTGCATGGACGATTATCCAACAAAGGGTAACACAAACTGTGAGGTTGAGGTAGATGATGGAAAGCATTGTATGTATGTGCGATATACGCATGAGGGTGAGGGTGTAATGGAAGACATCAAGTTGAGCTACCTGCGCTACCAATGGTGGAACGAAAGATGGGTAGAGTGTGGACGCATGGCGATTAACGAAAAGCTCGTGATAGAGATTTTCAAAAAACTTGCAATTGAGCACTACGAGCTATGCGATGAGTTGGAACAAGAAAAAGCATTGTACGCATAAATCATGCATGAACCGGTGACAATATATCAGCTTGCCAGCATCATGTACCGAAATCAAATGCATTTCGGACAGCGTGAAGCAGCTAAAATTGTCGGTGGTCGCACACGATTAGAGCGTCTGATTGCTGAAGGTAAAATCCGAGCTGAAAAAACGTCCAATGCGCAAAACGGCAAATGGTTTTGCAACGCGGGGGATGTGATTTTCTACGCAAAGGATGTGATGAGAAAGAAACGCAGAAAAACAACTAAAACTAAAATGATATGAAATTACACGAATGGCTCTTAGATAAACTTTTTGATGAAAAAATAAATGCAAGAATTTGTTGGACGATACTGGCAATTGCCGGGCTGTTCATACTCATTCAACTTATAATCAGGATTGAATACATATTAATATCATAACCTAAAAAAACAAAAAAATGGACAAACAATTAATTAAACTAATCGACTCTCACGGACTTGACAAAACAAAGAGTGAAGTGCTGCTGGATAACTTCTCAGGTTACTTTGAGATGGCAGCCGAATGGGAAAGGAAAGCAAACGAGCTTGTGATTACAGACGTAACACAAAAAGAGGAGATGAAACTCGCACGTGAAGGTCGTCTCTTTCTCAAAGACAAACGCATCGCTGTTGAGAAAACAAGAAAGATGCTGAAAGAGGCATCGCTGCGTGAAGGTCAAACCATAGATGCAATTGCAAAAGTGCTTACGAACTTAATTGTACCTATTGAGAAAAACCTTGAAGAAAAAGAGAAATTCGCTGAAATACAGGAAAAGAAACGCATCGAAGCACTCAGGGACGAACGGACACGTGAAATTGAACCGTATATCGAATTTGTACCATACGGTTTGGATTTTGGCACTATGGATGACGATAGCTACAAAAAGGTACTTGATGGTGCAAAACTTCAAAAGAAAGCCAAAGAAGAAGCGGACAGAAAAGCTGAACAGGAGCGCATTGCACGTGAAAAAGCTGAAGCTGAAGAGCGTGAACGCATACGAAAAGAAAATGAACGCTTGAGAAAAGAAGCTGAAATTCAGGCAATAAAAATAGCAAAAGAGCGTGAAGAACGTGAACGCCAAATCAGGATTGAACGTGAAAAAAGAGAAAAATTAGAGGCTGAGCAAAAGGCTGAAAAAGCACGACTTGAAGCTGAACGTCTCGAAGCTGAACGAAAGGCAGCTGCAGAGAAAAGAGCTAAAGAGGAAGCTGAACGAAAAGCGCGCAATGCGCCGGATAAAGAGAAACTGCAACTGTTTTTCAAATCCATTTCAAACCTCGATTACCCGGATGTGAAATCAGAAGAGGCAAAAAACATCATTAATCATTTCAAAAACAAAATAGAAGAGCTGACAGCACAAGCTGAGAAAGAAATTACAAACCTATAAAACCATTAAACAATGACAACAGAAACAAAAGATGTTGCGGTAGTGCGACAACAAACAGAAATTGCAAGTACAAACAATAATGTATTTGAAGCGCAAAAAGTCGATTTGAGCGGTAAGCTCCCTGATTTGCAAAAAGCGACAGAAATGCCAATAGACCTATGCGGCAACTATTGGACACCTGAAAGTCCCGGTGAGATGAAGCGTTTGTATTTCGTAGAAATCAAACCACAAAAAGTTTTGAGCGCAACAGGCAACGATGAAATCATCGATCTTGAATGCGCCGTGTTTCTCGAACAAAAAGAGGATGGAACCGTACAGACGATAACAAACGGAAGCCGCCGCTTGGTAGGTGTTATTGAGTCTTATGTAGCACAAGGACATATCGGACACGGAACACCTCTTCAAATTACCTACATGGGTAAAAGAAAGAACAAGTCAAACAACTTCTCGTCTGACAGTTGGAGTATTAAACCTTTAATAATTAAAATCTAATGATGCAAGATTTGAGTACATTGGAAGTAGGCAAGGAGTTAAACCCTCTTGCCTACTCTCCTGATGATTATCCTGAAAAAAACGTGATGCTTGATTTTATAGACAAACACCACGAAGACCCTGTCATTGAAATAAACCTTAATGATTTAAGCGTTAACGGTGTGGCGGTTAAAGATGAAATGGACACCTACCTTGCTAATGAAAGTATCGGCAGCAGCGGTTTGAAAGAAGCTCTCAAAACACCTCGACACTTCTTTTATGATTTTGAACAAGAATTTACGCCAAAGCCAAAGGATTATTTCGAACTCGGTACGTTTGCACACATGGCATTTCTTGAACCAGAACTCTTCGATAAAGTTGCTGTTGCGCCTGACAGCAATTTAGCTACAAAAGCAGGCGTTATGGAAATGCTCAATTTCTTTGAATCCTTAAACGGTACAAAAAATACCTGCAATATTGATTGGAAAATGAATGATTTGAAAAACATTCTTGCATATGAAAAAGAACAATGTAAGGTGCAAATCATTAAGCCTGAACATTTAGAGATAATTAACGCACTGAAGAAAAATTATTATTGGTATGGCGGTGGCATTATTCCAAAAATTTTGAAAGGCGCGAAATCTGAAATATCCTTTTACGGTGTGGACAACGTAACAGGGTTGGATGTGAAGGTTCGTCCTGACTATTTCAACATTGAAGAGAATATCGGCGTAAATGCTGTGATTAGCTTTAAAACCACACGTGCGGACAATCTTGGCAAATTCTATTACGATGCTGCACGACTTAAATATGAGCTCTCGGAAGGTATGTATCAAAAAGTGATGTCAGACATTACCGGGCGCAACTTCAACGTAACTATTATGATAATGTTGCAAACCGTGCCGCCGTATGATGTTGCGGTGTTGTGGTGGTCTCC
This sequence comes from Bacteroidota bacterium, assembly GCA_023418255.1. Classification (GTDB taxonomy): domain Bacteria; phylum Bacteroidota; class Bacteroidia; order Bacteroidales; family Dysgonomonadaceae; genus JAEZZZ01. Next base: position 7,609 of record JAEZZZ010000124.1, on the reverse strand, counting down.
GGATGATATTCAACTTGGAAAATACAAGTATGAGATGTCGATAATGACAGTCAAAGAATGCTTTGATAAAGGCTGGTTTCCGGGCTTTGATGCTATGGCTGAAAGCGGCGCGCATGGCATTATTGATATGAAGCTGCCTGAATGGGCTGAAAAAGAGTTGCAACCTGTAGATATTGAAGATTGGTAATTTAAATATAAAAAAAATGGAAAAATACTTATTTCAAAATGAATCGCAAAGTGAGCGTTTGCGTCTGCTAAAAGATAATTGCGATGTAGTCGAGATGAAATCGTACATGCGCAAATTTACACAAGATGAATTAGCTCAAATGAAAGATGAGCTGGCTGACGAGTCTATTCAGCTCAACGACATCAAAGTTGAAAAAAAAGAAGTGATGAATGAGTTTAAACAACGCATTAAACCACATGAAAAAAACGTGGAAACACTTTTGAGTAACCTCCGGCACAAAGCAGAATTTGTAGAGGAAGAGTGCTACAAATTTATCGACATCGAAGATAAGATGATAGGATACTACAACGCACAAGGAGAGCTTATCGAAAGCCGCCCGGCACGTCAAAACGAATTATCAAAAAACATTTTTGCAATGGATATAAAGAAAACAGGTACTAACAATTAAAAAAACAATAAAATGAAAGAATTAAATGTAACAATAGAAGATGGCACAAAAATACTTGAAATTAGGACTGGTGAAGCGTTGCCTTTGCATGAGAAAAGACCTCTCGGAATTGTAGGAAACATTGACACGGTAAGCAGATGGCTGAAATACCGCATCAAAGAGATTGACACGTCAAACAGTCACATCCGTATTGATAGAAGCAGAATGTCTATCGCACTATATATGAACGAAAATGAAGAGCTATTTGACCTTGTAAAAGGAGAATTACACCTTGACCCAGCTTTTGAGACTCTGAAAATTAATAGTGGCGAATATTTGACAAACTTCGAAATGGCAGACCTTTTCAAAATGAACCGATCGTATTTTGAAAATAAAGATGTAGCGATGAAATTAGTTTCTGAATTACGAAACTTCAAAGCAAAAGTCGATAAGGATTTGGAAAATTCAGACGACAACAGGGGTAACCGCAAGCTGCTGATAAATCAAATCGTAGAGAGCAACCTACCCGAAGCGTTCAACCTGATTGTTCCTATTTTCAAAGGACTACCTAAGCAGTTGATTGAGGTTGAAGTAAATGTCAGAGCAGATGACTTTTGCTGCACGCTAACAAGTCCGGGAGCGAATGATTTAATCAACGAAACAAAAGACATCATCATCGATGATGAGATTGAAAAAATACACGACATCGCACCTGAAATTGTAATCGTAGAAATTTGACAGGCAGTGCCGGAGTTGTGGAGCAATTATTTTTTTGACGATTTTTCATAATCTACGGGTTCGATTCCCGCCGGCACACAATACCGAAAGCGTTCGGTGTAGGGAAAAAGGAAACATCTTGCAAGCCGATGTTTTCCTTTTCCCGTTCCGGGAATGTGGCGGAATTGGTAGACGCACAATGACGATTGATTAGATTAATGGAGCGTTCAGGATAGCTTCCGTTCAAATCGGCATAATCTTATGCAGGTTCGACTCCTGCCATTCCCACAAATTATTAAAACCAATCGGCGCCGGTTTTAAACAATCAAAAAAATGAAATACGAAGAATTTTTAAAATCAAAGATGGCAATAAGCCATCAGGAGGGTTTTGAGGTTTCCAAAGAGGAAATGACACCTACTTTATATCCACACGTTAAAGACAGCGTACAGTGGGCAATAAGAGGGGGGTGCCGTGCCATCTTTTCAAATTTCGGAATGCAGAAAACAGTAACACAGTTGGAAATACTGCGATTGATTATTGCCAAAAAAGGCGGTAAAGGGTTAATTGTATGTCCAAAGCGTGTTGTTACAGAGTTCACGGAACAAGCCGAACAGCACATCGGAATGCGCATTACATACGTGCGTAAAATGGCGGAGGTTGAAGCGTGCGATACGGACATCATGATTACCAATTACGAACGTGTTCGAGATGGTGATATCAATCCGGATTACTTTATAGCTACATCACTCGATGAGGCTTCCGTTTTGCGTGGATATGGAACAAAAACATATCAAACGTTTTTGCCGCTATTTCGGAATGTAAAATATCGCTTTGTAGCAACTGCAACGCCATCTCCGAATAGATATAAAGAGTTAATTCATTACGCCGGATATCTTGGCATTATGGACACGGGGCAAGCCTTAACACGCTTTTTTCAACGAGACAGCACAAAAGCAAACAATCTGACGCTTTATCCACACAAAGAAGATGAGTTCTGGCTGTGGATGAGTACATGGGCGTTGTTTATAACAAAACCGTCGGATTTGGGATATCCTGACACCGGATATCAGTTACCTGAATTGATATTGCATGAAGAGGTGGTTAAAGTTGACAACTCCACCGCAGGAGCTGACAGAGACGGTCAAATAAAGATGTTTCGTGAGGCAGCTCTCGGACTTGCCGAAGCGGCAAAAGAGCGGAGAGATAATCTCGATTTAAAAGTTGCAAAAGTTTTGGAAATAATTAACCGTCCTGAGAACAAAGAAGACCATTTTATTTTATGGCATGATTTAGAGGCTGAACGACACGCTCTATGTAAAGCTGTTGAGGGCTGCAAAGCTGTTTACGGCTCGCAAGATGATGATGAAGCGGATGCGATTGTGAGTGACTTTAAACACGGCCGGTTGAAATACCTTGCCGCAAAACCTGAAATGCTAGGTGAAGGTATCAATTTTCAATACCACTGCCATAAATGCATTATGTTTATCGACTACAAGTTTAACGATAAGTTCCAAGCCGTTCACCGTATATACCGCTTCATGCAACAACACGATGTGCATGTTTATTTCGTATATGCAGAAAGTGAAGGTGAGATTTACAAGTCGTTTATTAAGAAATGGAAACAGCATAACGATATGGTTGATAAGATGGTTTCCATTATTAAAAAAAACGGCTTATACTCGGTAAATGTTGGTGAAAAGATGATGCGCTGGATGTTTGCCAGTCGTGAGGTTAAAGAAGGTAAACTATACAAAGCTATCAACAACGATTGCGTGTTGGAAGCTCAAACCATGCCGGATAACAGTGTTGATTTAATCGTAACATCTATTCCTTTCTCAAATCATTACGAATACACACCTACTTATAATGATTTTGGACACAATGAAGATAACGACCGTTTCTTTGAGCAAATGGATTATCTGAGTCCTGAACTCTTACGAATTCTAAAGCCTGGACGTGTGGCTGCTATACACGTGAAGGACCGTATTCTTTTCGGAAATGCAACAGGGCTGGGAATGCCAAGCTTGGATCCTTTCCATTCGATGTGTATAGGCCATTACATGAAGCATGGATTTATCTTTTTTGGAATGATTACAGTGGATACGGATGTTGTCCGTGAAAACAACCAAACCTACCGATTAGGTTACACAGAAATGTGCAAAGATGGCAGTAAAATGGGAGTTGGATGCCCGGAGTACATTTTGTTGTTTCGGAAATTACCCACAGACACATCCAAGGCTTACGCTGATGAGCCTGTAACAAAAAACAAAACTGAATATTCGCTCGCACGCTGGCAAATCGATGCGCACGCATCGTGGAAATCGTCCGGCAATACACTGCTGACATCGGAGGATTTACAAGGGCTTGGTATCGATAAGATAAGGCATCTGTTTAGAGAGTACAGCAAAGAAAACATCTATAGCTACGAACGTCATTTGGAGTTTGCCGAATTGCTGGAAAAACGAGGTCAACTGCCAAAAACTTTTATGGCGATTGACCCTGTAAGCAAAAAAGATTGGATATGGGATGATGTAACTCGCATGCGTACTCTAAACAGCCGGCAATCAATGAAGAATAAACAAAATCACATATGTCCATTGCAACTTGATATTGTTGAGCGGTTGATTGAGCGATATTCAAACAAAAATGATGTTGTCTTTGACCCATTTGGCGGCATTCAAACGGTTCCTTATTGCGCCGTAAACATGGGGCGCCGGGGATTGTCTACCGAACTGAACTACGATTACTGGCATGACGGGTTGGGCTACTTGCTTGAAGCTGAACTCAATGTTACAGCACCTACTTTATTTGACTGTTTTGTAGTGTAATTTAAGTATGGATAGCTCTAATTACTTGACGTTGTCGGTAAAGAGCGGCATCTTTGTCATACAAACATTAACAATTAGTTTTTAAGGATATAAGTAATGAATTACATCGAATTGATAAATAGGTTCTGGAGTTGCTCGATAGAGCGTGCATCCAATCCAAGCGACTGCATGTTGTATTTTTATCTTTTAGATACCTGCAACGCGCTTCATTGGAAGCAACCATTTGGGCAATCAGATAGATATTTGAGTGCTATGCTCAACATATCGGTCAATACTATCAGAAATTCGAAAAACAGGTTGAAGCAAATGGGACTTATCGATTTCAAAGTGCCTGATAAAGCATCGAAAGGGATTGACGGTCAAACAAAGTATTGGTTTCCGTCAACCGTATCAAAAAATGACACGGATATTGATACGGTTCATTCAACTGTATCAAAAAATGATACGGATATTGATACGGTTGTTGATACGGTTGTTGATACGGTTCCTGATACAAACAATAAACAAAACAAAACTAAAACTAAAAAGAAAAAGGTAAAAGAAAGCAAAGAGCTTTCATATCCCTTCTCATCTGAAAAATTTATGCAAGCATGGGGTATTTTAGTGCAAATGCCGAAGTGGAAAAAGAAAATAAATCACTCGCTGCAGCTTGCGCTGAATTCACTCGGAAAATATGAAGAAGAGTTTGCTATCGAATTAATAGAAAAGTCAATTGAGGGCAATTGGCAAGGTGTGACTTTTCCAAACACACCGGATGATTACGAAAAATGGAAAAACAGAAAAAATGAAACCAATAAAAGAAATTTTAAACGCAAAGACTATTCGTCCGAGCGGCTCTGACGGTCCTAAATTCGATGCTGAAAAAATATATCGATTGATGCTTCAGGAAATGGAAAGAGAGATTAAAAAACGAAATCCTGAAAAACAATTGATATTGAACGAAACAAACAGGCATGTCGTAGGGCAAGTTGCTTTGTGGTACTCATGGGATAATCGCTTTAAAGGTGATGTCGCTAAGGGATTGATGATACGTGGAAATGTCGGTACAGGCAAAACGCTTATCATGAAATCTCTTTGTAACATCATCAAAGATGTTGAAATTTTAATACCTCGATTCATTCATGTTTCGGAATTGCAAGACTTGTATATGCAAAGCGATTTTGATGAGATCGATGTTGTGAAAAGACGCTTCTACACTATCATCGATGATTTGGGAGTTGAAGCTGTCGAAACAAAAACATATGGTAACGTGAAAGAGCCGTTTAACGATGTTTTTGATTACAGATATCGACACAACAAACGCACGATTATAACAACGAATTTAAAGCTCTCGGAAATTGAAGAGATATACGGTACACGTATTATTGACCGATTTCGTGAGTGTATGAATGATTTAATTTTAGACGGCGAAAGTTTTAGAAAATGAAGAAAACTCAACATACACAATTAGCAATTCCATTTGAATTTCCTGAGCCGGAACGCAAAGCAAGTTTTTGGCAAGAGTTGTTTGGGTACATTCCCAAACCCGGTGAATTGACACGGATAGATGCAACCGTTGCTTACTGTGAACCTCTTGGTAGAGATGCCTATTGCTACTGCATGCTAGCAAAAATTATCGAAATAAACGGATATATGGCACGTGTGGAAACAACAAAAGAATATGAAGAAGCTTGTAATTATGCAGGAAGCTCTTCTTCGGTTGTTACCAAAGCCGGGACAACATGGCTTGTGGATGTAAATAATTTAGCTCCAATTTTTAAAACAGCACGATGATTTACGGATATATTAGAGTCAGTACAGACAGACAAACTGTGGAAAATCAGCGATATGAAATCAATCAATTTTGTGAGAAAAACGAAATGATTGTCGATCGCTGGATTGAAGAAACCGTGTCCGGGACAAAGGAAGTGAAAAATCGAAAATTAGGAAAGTTGCTGAAAAAAATGAAAGCCGGTGACATTTTAATTTGTTCTGAGCTATCACGCCTTGGACGCAGTTTGCTGATGATTATGGCAGTCCTTAATGAATGCATGAACAGAGACATTCAGGTGTGGACTATAAAAGACAACTATCGACTTGGCAGTGACATCAGTTCAAAAGTATTGGCATTTGCCTTTGGTCTATCTGCTGAAATCGAAAGAAATCTGATATCACAACGTACCAAAGAAGCATTGGCGCGCAAACGTGCTGAGGGGGTGGTGCTTGGACGCCCAAAAGGAAGTAAATCCTCCAAAGTAAAACTATCCGGACAAGAGAAAAAAATAATGGAGCTTTTAGATAAAAATGTTTCTTACAGTGCCATCGGTAGAATTCTTGGAGTTCATCGATTAACTGTAAGCACTTTTGTGAAAGAGCAACTGCCAGAGATTAGAGGTAAAAAGGTTAAAGAACAATATTAACACTAAACAACAAAATTATGATTAGCAGAGATTTATTTATAGAAACGATGGACAGGATAATAGCGACAACAACACGGGTATTGTTTACCGGGAAAAGTTTAAGGAGATAACATGATACTTGCAGATGATATAGCACGCTGCATGAATGAGCGATGCAAGAGGAAAACAACGTGCAGAAGGTATTTAGACTGCCTGCCGTTTGAGAGCTATTGGTTCACGGACTTTAACGAGGACGGATGTGAGTTTTATATAAAGAATAAATACAACTAAAAAACATGAAAGTATTACATCTAACATTAAAAAAGAAATGGTTTGACATGATTCTTTCCGGAGAGAAGAAAGAAGAATATCGGGAGTTCAAAGACTATTGGCTAAGTAGATTAACAGAAGACAACAGCTATTGCCAAATGGGATTTGATAGCGGGTATGTTATTAACGCAAAAGAGTTTGACGTTGTTTGCTTTAAAAATGGTTATCAGAAAAATGCACCCTCTTTTGTAATTGAATGCAAAGGGATAGAAGTAGATAAAGGCAAACCTGAATGGGGAGCGAAAAAAGATGAGTATTGTTTTGTGATTAAGCTCGGAAAGATAATTCATGATGTTGAGGCATATGCATTAGAATTTATCCGAAAATCCGATTTAGCACTTAAAGATATTCCATTTTAAGTAGGGAAGTATATTTTATCAAATAACAATCAAATAAAAAAAGTAATGAAGATGACGATAGGAGAATTTAAAAAGATGCTTGATAGCGTACCAGAAAAAGACATGGACAAGTGCATCAGATTCAGTAGTGAAGACTATTTTTTCAATAGTGTAGAGTTAAAAATTTTACTCGAGGATGTGTATTACAGCTGGGATACCGACTTTTTTTGTTCGGCAAATCACCTTATTGAGGATGAGAAGCTTGGTATGAAAAAGGTGTAAATCTTCAGCATAAAGTTTACCGATTAGGTGCAAATTTAGTTTAGTAATTTCAGAGAAATAATTAATTTTACAAAAACAAAACTTTATGCAAAAACGAGTAACAAAAAGCGAAAAATTAATC
>JAEZZZ010000032.1 GCA_023418255.1 Bacteroidota bacterium | reverse complement strand
CGATTTATTTGCGTGTCTGGCATAAAACCGAACAGAAGATTAAATGATAAACTTGTTAAAGAACTCGTGGAGTTTGCAGCCATTGCTGCATGACTCATATAGTAAATTTTTAACGGACTATTGTTTTCTAATATCCATAAATTATTATCCCCTTCGACAGATGATGAAATTTCTTTGTTTTTTTTGTGTATTGTTCTGATATTCAATAGAATGTTCTGTTTTTTGTTCGCTAAAATTGAAAATCTAAAAATATTATGTTTTCTACTTCCATTTAATCATTTATTTTGTATTTTTGCACTTAGAGTGATTTGGGATTCTATGCAGGATAAAAGAAGTTCATTTCATTACAAAAAACGTAATTCAACTGTTTTTTGCTTGGACTTAAAGTGAGCATTAGAATTAAATCTCAGCTACTTTGTTTCTAAATATCTTAAAAATTATATTCTATTATGAAACTACAAGACTTAACTCTAAAACAATTCTTAGAAAAAACCGCAGGCAACGAACCCGTTCCCGGAGGTGGTAGTGTATCGGCATTGCATGGCGCGTTGGCCACGGCTTTGGCGGAAATGTTGGCAAACCTAACCATCGGTAAAAAGAAATACGCGGATGTAGAAGAAGAAATGAAAAAAGCAGCAGCCGATATGGATTGCACGCGCCGGCACTTTATCAATGACATCGACCGCGACTCGGATGCCTACAATTTGGTCTTTGACGCGTTTAAATTGCCAAAAGAGACAGACGAACAAAAAGCACATCGTAGCGAGAAAATTCAAGAGGCAACAAAAATGGCGGCAATTGTGCCGATGGAAGTCGCCGAGCGCGCATTTCAGACGCTGGAAAAGATAGCCGAAACCACACGCAAGGGTAATCAAAATGCGATAACCGATGGTTGTGTTGCCATGATGACGTGCCGCACTGCCGTTTTGGGCGCATTGCTCAATGTGCGCATCAATTTGGGGGCCTTAAAAGATGAGGCATTTGTAGAAAAACTTGCCGATAAGTGCGACCTCATAGAGAAAGAAACGCTTGCTAAAGAACAAGAATTAGTGAATTGGGTAAAACAACAACTCTAAAAAAACAAAACGAATTGCTTCTATTACAACTATGAAGAATATCTATTATATCGGTTCCGAAGAGCTAACATTTGAGGACTTGGAACGCGTTATCGATAACAACGTCAAAGTAGAATTGTCGCCGGAGGCGAAAGAGCGTATTCGCAAATGCCGCCACTATCTGGATAAAAAAATGGAGACACAATCGGCACCGATATATGGTGTCAGCACCGGTTTTGGTTCGTTGTGCGACCGCACCATCGGTAAAGAGGATTTGAGCACATTGCAAGAAAACTTGGTAATGTCGCATGCATGCAGTGTGGGCGACGAGGTGGAGCCAACAATCGTTCGACTGATGCTCCTGCTCAAAGCACATGCGCTGTCACTTGGATACAGTGGGGTGCAGGTCGAAACCGTTCAACGAATGATTGACATGTTTAACAACGATATTTTGCCAATTGTGTACGACAAAGGTTCGCTAGGCGCGTCGGGTGATTTAGCACCGTTGGCAAACCTTTTTCTGCCTCTAATCGGGAAAGGCGAAGTGCGCTACAAAGGCGAAAAACGGCAAGCGGCCGACCTTTTCAAACAGTGCGGATGGGAACCTATTCGTTTGATGAGTAAAGAGGGATTAGCGTTGCTTAACGGCACACAATTTATGTCGGCACATGGCGTGTGGGCAATTCTGGAAGCAGAAAAGATTTCGTACCGAGCCGATTTTGTTGCCGCCATATCATTGGATGCTTACGATGGACTGCTTTCACCCTTTGATGAGAAACTGCATCTTATTCGACCGCACATTGGGCAATTGGAGACGGCACAAAATATCCGTAAATTCCTTGAAGGGAGCAGCTTGATTACACGCTCGAAAAAACATGTGCAAGACCCTTATTCGTTTCGTTGCGTCCCGCAAGTGCACGGCGCGACAAAAGACACCATCGCCTATGTGAAATCGGTTCTCTTGACCGAAATAAATTCTGTAACAGACAATCCGATGGTGTTCCCTGATGACGACGCTGTGATTTCCGGTGGTAATTTTCATGGACAACCCTTGGCATTGGTGTTTGATTTTCTTGCCATTGCTCTTGCCGAGTTGGGAAATATATCGGAACGAAGGACAGCACAATTGATATTGGGCAAACGAGGCTTGCCCGAGTTTCTTGTTGCCAATCCCGGACTCAATTCCGGCTTCATGATACCGCAATACGTGGCGGCCTCGCTTGTAAGTCAAAATAAAATGTATTGTCATGCTGCCAGCAGCGATTCCATTGTTTCGTCCAACGGACAAGAAGACCATGTGAGCATGGGGGCTACGGCAGCCATTAAACTGAAAAAAATTATTGAAAACTTACATCTTATACTTGCCATAGAACTGATGAATGCTGCACAAGCATTGGAATTTCGACGTCCGCTGAAATCTTCGCCAACCATTGAGAATTTTATTGAACGATATCGTCAAAATGTAGCTTTTGTAGAAGAAGACAAAATCATGTATGAAGAGATACAAAAAACGAAAACATTTTTAGCATCAACATCAATAAATGAATTATAAAGAGACAAAGTGCAATTTTTTACAAATTGTTGTATATTTGCATGTGGATTATTAAAAATAAATTAAACAACACGCAAGATGACAGAACAAATCAAAAAAACGTTGAGAGATTCAAAAACGGCACGATGGGCCGCGTTGGCAATCGTATCTTTTACCATGTTGTGCGGATATCTGTTTCAAGAGATTATTTCACCGCTAAAACCCATGTTGGAAGCGCAATATGGATGGTCGAGCGAGAATTTTGGCACCGTTGTCAGCGGCTACGGCTGGTTAAACGTATTCCTTCTGATGCTTATTGTTGTAGGTATTATGCTTGATAAATTGGGGATACGTTTTTCGGCAATTGCTTCCGCGTTGATTATGGTGGGAGGAGCTGCTCTAAAATATTACGCCATTAAATATGTTGAACCGCATGCTATGGTGCATGTTCTTTTTTGGGATATGAAAAGCCAAGTGATGCTTGCCGGATTAGGTTTTGCTATTTTTGGAGTAGGAGTGGAGTATGCCGGAATTACCGTTTCAAAGATTATTGTCAAGTGGTTTAAAGGCAAGGAGTTGGCACTGGCGATGGGACTTGAAATGGCGTGCGCGCGTCTGGGTTCGTTTGCCGCTTTATTTTTCGCACCAAAAGTTGCTCAGGCTACCAACATCACCACACCTATCGCGATGGGCGTATTGCTTCTTTTGGTAGGGCTCTTGTCGTTCGTTGTATATTATATGTTGGATGTCAAGTTAGACAAAGAAATTCATAGCGAAAACCTTATTTCGGATGAAGATAAATTTAAATTCAGCGATATCCTATTTATCGTCAAGAATCGAGGCTTTTGGTACATCGCCATGCTTTGTGTTTTGTTCTATTCGGCGGTATTCCCATTTTACAAATTTGGCCCTGACTTGATGGTAAACAAATTTGGTATCGATCCCAAAAGTGCCGGAGATATTCCAAGTCTTTTACCTTTTGGAACGCTCTTCTTAACACCTCTTTTCGGAAACTTATACGACCGAAAAGGAAAAGGAGCATCCATCATGTTTTTAGGAGCTATCATGCTCATTTTGGTGCACGCAGTGCTGTGGGTACCGAGTATCACAAGCGTTTGGATTGCCATTGTGATGGTAATTATTTTGGGTATCGCCTTTTCACTTGTGCCATCGGCAATGTGGCCTTCTGTACCAAAAATTATTCCCGAAAAACAACTTGGAACCGCCTACGCCCTCATTTTTTGGGTACAAAATTGGGGATTGATGGGCGTGCCTTGGTTGCTTGGCAAAGTGTTGGATAAAACCAATCCCGGCGTGGCGGAAGCCAAAGCGCTTGGAGAAAATATCAACTACAATTACTCGACAACGTGGCTCATATTTGTGGCTTGCACACTGTTGGCACTTGTATTCGCGTTCTTGTTGAAAGCAGAGGACAAACGTAAAGGATACGGTTTGGAAAAACCCAACATTGTGGCATAACAACAGGTGATTGAGTCAGAAATGAGATATCATTAAATATCGAACATCGTATAACCACTTTGCACATTCAATGCAAGTGGGGAAAACGGATAGGCATTGTGTTCTATCCGTTTTTTTATTTGTCCATGATAATGGTATTGTTTAGAGTATTTTATGGTATATGGGAGGCATTATGTTATCCTTTTTTAAAACTGTTTTGATTTGTTAATTTATAAAACTTTTCCCACCTCTGATTGTTAAATATATAGTCAATGAGTTGTATATTTTCTGACTATAATGATGTTAAGCGAGAGCCATAATTTCGTTTAATTTATTTGGGGAGAAAAGATATACACTATAATTTTTAAACACAAAAAAACAAACGATTATGGACGGAAACAATTATCATGAACCGGCGAACGCGTTAAGCCAAAAAACAAGAAGTTACGTACGCGCACTGAACAGCTTGAAAGAGGAAATTGAAGCTGTCGATTGGTATATCCAACGCGTGGGAGTAGAAGAGGACGACGAGCTGAAAGCTATTATGACACACAACATGGAAGAAGAGATGGAGCACGCCGCCATGACGCTCGAATGGCTGCGTCGTAATATGCATGGATGGGACCAATATTTACGCGAATTTTTGTTCACTTCTGACAACATCGCTCATCATGAAGAGGAGGGTGGAGAATCCGAAAAGTCAAGTAGTAGCAGTGATTTAGGAATTGGGAATTTAAAATAATAAAACGACACAATGATGGATATTTTAAAAAGAGATGCCGCGCCCATCACTCAAAAGGCGTGGAACGAAATAGACGATACCGCGCGCGACGTATTGCTTAGCCTGCTTACGGCTCGCCGTTCGGTACACATGGAGGGACCAAAAGGGATGAATTATAACGCCGTTCCCGAAGGACGTGTAAAAGTGTTGACAAAAAATAAGTCAGGCGTGGGAGTTGCCAAATACAACGTGTTTCCGTTGTTGGAATTGCGCAACGACTTCTCGCTGCAAAAATGGGAGTTGGATAATATCGAACGCGGCTGCAAAGATATCGACTTATCGAATTTAGAAAAAGCGGTAGAAGAAATCGCCCTTTTGGAAGAAGATATTATTTACAACGGATATAAAGACGAAATAAAAGGTCTTTCATCGGTTGCCGGGCATACTGTGAAATTAAGCGGCAATAGTGCCGGAGAAATCCTGAAAGCGATAGGCGAAGCCAAATATAAATTGACACATTCGTATGTTAAAGCACCGTTCAATCTGATTGTTTCGCAAAAGCTATATGAACAATTGCTTGTGGTTGAAAACGGTGTGCGTCTGTTGGATATGGTGCAAAAGTTGATTGAGGGAAAAGTGTTTTACACAAGCATGGTAAAAGATGGTTTGATGTTTCCTCAAAAACATGAAGACCTCGAATTAACCATTGGACAAGATTTTGCTATCGGTTATCAATCCGAAGATCAAAATACGGTGAACATGTATGTTACAGAGTCGCTCTATTTTAGAGTGCTCGATCCGGATATTATCGCGAGTCTGAAAATGAATACAAAATAGCTTCGTATCGTTTTAACGATAAAAACGAACCCCGAAAAGTCAATTTTCGGGGTTTTGTTATGTAAAATCCTAATGTTGTATTTACTTATCTTTTTTCGTTAGAAAACGAATAGGGAAAGTCGGATTTATGGATTCCACGTAATCTATTAGGTGTTTCCGACATCGTAATATCGATGCGTGCACCATTTATCAGATCACTGTAGCGCAAGAAATTCTTAGTATAAACCTTGCCATCGAGGCGCATGTCATTGATATAGCGTTTAGCTGCATCGTTGTTGCTTGCATTGATTACTACTGTCTTCCCGTTTTCAAGTCTAAGCGTTATTTTACGGAACAGAGGCGAACCGATGACATATTCGTCGCTACCGGGACATACAGGATAAAATCCCATGGCTGAAAAAACATACCAAGCCGAAGTTTGTCCATTATCCTCATCGCCACAATATCCATCCGGATGATACGAATAAAGTTTATCCATTACTTCGCGCGTCCAATATTGCGCCTTCCAAGGCTCTGCCGCATAATTATACAAATAAATCATGTGTTGAATGGGTTGATTACCATGCGCGTATTGTCCCATGTTCATAACCTGCATTTCTCGAATTTCATGAATCACAAATCCATAGTAACTGTCGTCGAATAGTGGTGGCATATTAAACACTGAGTCTAACATCTGTACAAATTCGGATTTTCCACCCATCAAATCAATCAATCCCTGCACATCGTGAAATACCGACCACGTATAGTGCCAACTGTTTCCTTCAGTAAAGGCATCGCCCCATTTCGTCGGACTGAATGGGGATTGAAATGAACCATCTTTGTTGCGTCCACGCATCAATTTATATTCCCGAGAATATAAGTTGCGATAGTTTTGGCAACGTCTGGCATATAAATCAATCTCTGTTTGGGGGCGATTTAAAGCTTTTGCCAATTTGTAGATACTCCAATCGTTGAATGCGTATTCCAATGTGCGTGCCGCATTTTCATTGATTCCCACATCATACGGAACATATCCGAGCGAATTATAATACTCATGTCCACGACGCCCTGTGGACGATACGTTTGGATGGACATGATGGGCTCCATGCACCATGGCTTCGTAAAGCGTTTGGATATCGTATCCGCGCAGTCCTTTCAGATAAGCATCGGCAACTACGGATGCAGAATTGTTTCCCACCATGCAATCGCGGTGTCCCGGACTTGCCCACTCGGGCAAAAAACCGCTCTCTTTGTAGGTATTTACCAATCCTTCTTGAATTTCTTTGTTGATAGATGGATATACCAAATTCAACAGCGGAAAAAGTGCCCGAAACGTGTCCCAAAATCCGGTGTCGGTGTACATATATCCCGGCAATATTTCTCCGTTGTAGGGACTGTAATGTCGCACTTTTCCGGTAGCATCAATCTCGTAAAACTTTCGGGGGAAAAGCGTGGCGCGATACAATGTGGAATAAAAGGTGCGTTTTTGGTCAAGATTGCCTCCCTCTACTTTGATTCTGCCCAACACATTATTCCATGCTTTGCGCCCGTCAGCTTTAATGGTCTCAAAGTCTTTGTTTTCCACCTCTTTTAGATTTTGCCACGCTTGTTCGTAACAGATGAAAGAGGATGCTACGCGTGCCAAAATTTTTTCGTGTCGCCTTGTTTTGAAACATACAACGGCTCCCGAATGATTGCTCACGTTTTTGTCTGTTCGAGTTGCTGAAATTTGACCATCTCGCACGTTTAGATATTCCACAAACGGTTTGTCGAAAACAATCACAAAATAGTTTTTGAAGTTTTCCGGCACGCCGCCGCTGTTGCGAGTTGTATAACCAATAATGGCATTCTTTTCAGGCACGACCTGCACGGAAGAACCTTTGTCAAAGGCATCAATTACAATGGCCGCTGAGTCGCTTTGAGGAAAAGTGAAACGGAAGATGGCTGCCCGTTCCGTAGGGGTAATTTCTGTTGTAATATCATAATCTGCCAGATAAACACTATAATAGTGAGGCTTTGCAGTTTCTGCTTTATGCGAAAACCAACTGGCGCGACTTTTCTCGTCAAAAACAGCTTTTCCCGTTGTTGGCATTATCGAAAATTGTCCGTAGTCGTTTATCCATGGACTGGGTTGATGCGTCTGCTTGAAGCCTACAATCTTATCGGAATCGTAACGATATTGCCAGCCGTCGCCCATCTTTCCGGTTTGTGGTGTCCAAAAGTTCATGCCCCAGGGCATCGCGATGGCGGGGTAGGTGTTTCCGTTAGAAAGTTCAAATTTCGATTGCGTTCCCATCAAAATGTTTACATAGTCAATCGGATCATCTGCATGGTGCTCGTTCTCTTTTGCCCACAGAGACGAATTGACGAAAAGAAGCATCAAAAGCAGGATACTTGATATAGATTTCTTTATCATTTCTCTATTATTGATTTATCAGGTGCATTTTGTTTTCTTGTTCCAGCTTCACAATTAGCTCGCCAAACAATGTGTTTGCCCATGCAAACCATTTTCTCGAAAATTTGGTCGGATCGTCCTTATGAAACGACTCGTGCATAAAACCGGTATCTCCATCCGTATCGCGCAGTGTTCGAATGCAATAGCGAATTTCTTCATCGTCGCAGCTTGTTTGTGCGCGCATGATGATGCTCATCGGCCAAATCATGTCGTAACCGATATGAGGGCCGCCAATTCCCTCTGCTGCAGAGCCTTTGAAGAAATAAGGATTGTATTTGCTCAATACCAATTTGCGTGTATTTTGATAGATGGTGTCGTTTTGATTTATTAAACCCAAATAGGGCATTGCCAATAAGCTGGGAACATTGGCATCATCCATAAAATAGCTGTTTCCAAACCCATCTACTTCAAATGCATACACTTTGCCAAATACCGGATGCGATACGATGGCATATTGTTGAATGGCTTTTTCCACCTCATCCGCTAGGGCAATGCATTCCTGATCAAATGCTGCTTCGCCAGTTACGGTTCGAGCAATTTCTGCCAGCTGACGCAAGGATGTGACAGCAAACATATTTGATGGAATCAGGAAGCCGAAAGTAGTCGCATCGTCTGAAGGACGAAACGACGATACAATCAGTCCCACCGGATTAACAGGGTGTCCGTACCCGGCGTTGGGTAGGGTATCTAGCGCTCGGTCTGTTTTGCGTAAAAATTTGTACGGACCTAATCCATCTTTGCGTTGCTGTTCTTTAAATGTTTTTACCACGAGCTTCATTGCCTTTTTCCAATCGGTATCAAACACAGAGGTGTCGCGCGTAGTTTTCCAGTAGTTATATGCCAAACGGATGGGATAACAGAGTGAATCGATTTCCCATTTGCGTTCGTGCAACATGGGCTTCATATCGGTGTTGTCACTCATCCATTCGCTGTTTTCAATCGGGTGTGGATTAAACGCGTTCGCGTAGGGATCAATCAAAATACATTGCGTTTGGCGATTGATAACTCCGGCAAGCATGGCTTTTAGCTGTGCATCTTTTTTTGCCAACGGAAGATAGGGCCATACTTGTGCCGATGAGTCGCGTAGCCACATGGCATTAATATCGCCTGTGATAACGAATGTATCGGGTTTACCGTTGTTCATCTTAAACTGTACGGTTGTGTCCAGAGTGTTTGGAAAACAGTTTTCGAACATCCATGCCAGTTTCGGATCTTTTATTTTTGATTTTAGGCGTACGATGGTTTGTTCAATCGATTGGGATGTGAAGTTTCTCTTATGAATTGGCGGTCGCTCGCAAACATATTTTTTTTTGTTGGGCATAGCCTGTTTGCTGCTTACCAGAGTTGGGTTAACGGCAAGCGCGGCGAGTCCTAATCCACTCTTTTTTAGAAAATTTCTACGTGATGTCATTGTCTACTATTGTTAGATTGATAAATGTAAAATATAAAATAAATTTACTGCTAATATAGATATAATTTTAGTAATGGTCTTGTTTTTTAATGTTATAAACGGGATAATTATATAAAATTAAGAAATTCAGATAGGCTTTGTTTATGAAAGAATGTTTGGTTGATAAAATAGAATTTCATTGGTTTTATGTGAGTTCTTCTACCGTATTGTTTTTTGAAGGTTTTTAAGGAAAAAATTCTACAAATAGTGCAATTAAAAGTCATCTGTAGTTACTTCAACTATCTTATTTCTTTGCCGCGTTTCAATTCCTTATGGTTCAATTAAAAGTTTGGGGTGAAATTGGGGGAGTTTTTGGGGCATTTTTTCGATTTCAATTCCTTATGGTTCAATTAAAAGACAGAAGTATTCCGGAACCGACCGCACCGAAAAGCGAAATTTCAATTCCTTATGGTTCAATTAAAAGCCGTTAGATTACGGCGAAAAAATGGCTGATTATCAGCCAATAGTAATTTATGAATTCACCAAAAATAGGGACAAAAGTTGTCGATATGCAAAGATAAGAAAATCCCCGCAGATCGACAACCTATGTTATATGTTGATTTTCAATATGTCAAAGATCGTTGAGAAGTTTGCGTCTAGCGTTGCTTCATAAAATAACCTTCATCGACAACTTATCATAAAAAAATATCTGTACTAGCTCGCTCTTTTCCAATAATTTGTTTATCTAAAAATGAAGCTGTGCGACTTGAAAAAATTATCAGACTGTCGTCTTCCTCTTCTTTCATTATTTTCTTTGCTTTCAAAGTTAATTCTTTTAATTTAACTTCGGAAATTTCTCCTTCAAAAACTGAATTTTGAATCCAATTTAAATATTGTCTGCAAAGTTTAATCATTTTGCCTACCCGCTTTTCGCCTATATCGTACACTAAAATTACATACATCACCAATACATTTTGAACGGTTTATATTCTTCGATATCAAGCAAGTGCTTTGTTAATTTATAGCATTCCAATTTGATAAGATGTCGGTAGCTGACATTTCGTTTCAACGCGCGGTGTTTGAATGTTTCCGATAAGCGTTCTTCGAAAGCTTTTACAAAAATCTTTTTCCCGGTGGGATTCAAAAGGCAACTGTTGAGCCTTTTTTCAAAATGCTTCGACTGTATTTCACGTTTGTTCAACAATTTAAAAATCATTCTGTCCACAAGAAGCGGTTTGAAAATTTCGGAAACGTCCAGCGAAAGTGAATAACGGCGTTCGCCGGGTGTGTGCAGATAACTGATTGTGGGATTGAGCTGCGTTTGGTGAATAGCACGCAAACATTGGCTGTAACACATCATATTGCCAAACGAAATAAGCGCGTTCACCTCGTTTTGTGGCGGTTGTTTGGTGCGTCCGTTCATATCAAAATCGTGAATAATCAGGTTGAATCCTTCGTAATATGTTTGTCGAATGTTGCCCTCAATTCCCATTAGCATATCGGTTTGTGTTGCCGTAGCGATTTGCGCTGCATAGCCTTCGATAGCTTCGATTACGCCATCCAAATCTTTACCGCGTGTGTTGTAATAGCGCAGATTTTTCAACATATTAAAGGCGGCTCCTTCAATAAATTGGCGTGCGATAAAAAGTCGTTTTTTCTTGTCCTGAAAATGTGCCGTTTGTGCCAATATCATTTTCCCGGAGAGCAATCCATCGCGTGGCATAAACGAACCGGTATAGTTTTCGTAATAATCGAAAAAATGCACGGCAATCCCTTTTTGTCCCAAAAAATTATACAATGCGCTGTTTGCCGTAAGTGAACCGAAAGCATAGAGTTCGGCTATGTCCTCAACGGGCAGATATCGCGGTTTTCCCATGTGCTGTATTTGACCGTCTTCGTCCTCTTCGACAGGCACAAATTTGAGTGTATTGTCCCGTCGTTGCAACGTACCGGGATTGAAAAGATAGTAGGTTTTCTTCATTGCACTTCCTCCACATAACAAAATTCGTAATAACTGCAACTTTTGCAAAGTCGCGCATTAATTGTCGGCGGACAGGTTTTTCGAGTTACAAGTTCTTTGATTTCAGCAACTATTCGCGCCAGCGAGGCTCTATCGGCATCGGATAGAAATATTTCTTCGGTTTTCCGAAGTTTGGGATATTCCAATATGCCGTATGTGTTTTTGATACCGTTTAATTCCAAAAGCCACAAATAAAATTTCAATTGGCGCGTGTGTGCTTCGTCCACTTTGTCGCTTCGCTTGATTTCGTGCACACATTGCTTGAGGCTGTCAAAAAAATCAATCTTTCCGTTGAGCCGCATACCATTATAATCTGCCGAAACAAGCACCTCTTCATAGCGTTCGGCTCGCTGCGGATAAGTGCTTTCGTGTATTAACTTGCCGTCATACACCAAATCGGACGTGTGTTCCATGTTAATGCCGTGTGAGAAAAGCCATAACTTTCGTTTACACACTTGAAAATAGTTGAAATGCGTTCCGGTGATTTGCATAGGGTTATCTCGCTATAAATAATTATTTTGATTCATAATATTCATAAAAAAGCTGTTCTATTTCATCGGCAAAACCATAACCGCATGGCGAAGCATGTTTTACACAATTAGCACAGCGCTGTTTAAATTTTTGTAAAATACCGTTTTTTTCCATATAAATCAATACTCTTCGAAAGTTATTGACGGCTGCATCATAAAAAGATTCTTCCATATCGCCATAGGTGTAAGTGAATTCGCACGCTGCTTCTGGAAGGGTAAGCATGACATCAGCCAGTACTTCCGGAGAAGGTTTAAATGTCGCAAATTCAGAAATAGCTTTTTTAGCCACAGAATATTTTAATCCGGCTTTTTCCGGATTATACAAATCAAATTCTTTTTTTATAATTGTTTTGTATTTTTCTGCTTTTTCTGTCTCATTAGGAATTAGATAGAAGTCAAAATATTCTTTCACAGGAGGACTGTTCGTGTATGCATCCAACAGTGTTTCAATAATTCGTTCTTTTGGAAGTGCTTGTAAATGCTTTTTAAGTGCTGTTTTAGACATAGTTATTCAAATTTAATTACAAAAATAAATCATCTTCTTTTTTTTTATATCCTATCATTGGAATATAGTCATATTCATATCCAAGCCAGAGATTTCGAACTTTATCAAAAGGCGCATTATTCACTAAATAATGTGGATAAACTTGCACAATTAATCGATTGGCTTCAATATAATTTTTTTGTTCTATAAGCTGGTCATATTCATCCATCAAATTACTACATAGCATATCCACTTTCTGATTTTTATCGAACATTTCATCGGTCCAACGATTCCAATCTCCTGCCACCCAATCTGTTTCAAAGTTATTGATTGTCGCGTTATGAAATCCATGTTCGAAATCCTCTTGTTGCTCTTTGGAATATCCGTTTTTATACACTTGATTACAGACTTCTATCAAATCATCTTCGGAAACTTGTTTGCCATTTAGTTTTTCAAACTCATTCCAAGTTGATTCCAACACTTCCTTGTCATAAAAAGGCGTCTTTCCTATGATATTTTTAAATAAATAGACAGGAACGGTATTGTACCGAGAATCAGAAGAGTGTTTTTTTGCTTTTATATATTTTTGTCCGGCTCTGTTTACCCTTCCGAATCGTTGAATAAGTGCGTCGATTGGCGCATTCTCAATGAAAGCCACATCATAATCGATATCCAAACTTACCTCTACCGCTTGTGTCGCGACAAGGACTCGTGGACGCGTTGTTTTATCTTTGGAAGTGATTTTTTCTTCAATTATCTTTCTGTCCTTGGCATGCAATCCGCCGTGCAATAAGCATTTATTATCAATCCCATTCAATAATTCTGACTCAAATATATCTTGTGCCGTTTTGACATTATTGACAATGATAAGAACACTATGGTTAGGTAAATAATGTTCGATTAACTCAAACTTATCATTCAAACTAGAATCGATACAGATAGGTTGGTGTCTTTTTCTTTCTAATATTTGCTTGTCGGATATGCTGTTTTTATCCGGTTTGAAAGTAACGGATTCGCTGTTATCAAATACATGTTTCAATATCAAATCTTGCATAAAAGCCGGAATCGTGGCAGACATAAACATCACTTTTGCATTGAAATATCGAATCAGAAGTTTTACGGAAGCAAGTAAGAGTCCGGTATAAAATGCGTTGTATGTGTGGAATTCATCAATTATGAATAACGCGTTTTTATATTCTAATAACGCAAATTCCCATCCTTTTCCCTTTAACGTGTTTTTTAGTAGTTGGTGCATGGTTGCCACTTTAACCGGGAAGAAGATTTCTCGCGATAAGCTACTTTTCGATTTTGCTATTCTATGCTTTTTATAAATTTCATCCTCATCATCCAGTTCATCATAAAAATAGTCGAGCGTTTTAGAGTGCAAAGGTGTAACTTTGTTATCTCCAAAAACAGTTTTCAGTCTATTTACCATGGCGTTGCTGCTTGCAGTGTACGGCAAAAGATAGAATAAACGCGAATTCGAAGATTGATTTGCGTACACCCAAGCCAAAGCCGCTTCCGTTTTTCCGGAATCTGTCGGACTATGCAAAATACAGCTGTATATCACGTTGAGCATCTTTTTCTGGAAATCTCTCAATTCGAAATGTTGTTTCCCGTCGGTCGGCTGAAAATCCTGTACGGCAATTGGTTTTGGCTTTGGAATTTTATCTTCCATTTTAGCTGAGCCAATGTGGTCGGCAGCCATCAATAAAGCACGGCACATTGAGAGTTCTGTCCGAAGGTTTTTATCTTTTATCTCTTCAGATTGCTTATAAAAGTGGAAAATTTTCTTCCATTTTATAGAGATTTTAAAGTTATTATTCTGCTTTTCCTTGAATGGAATCTTGATTTCAAACTTTGTTAACCAATCTTTTAGTGTAGAAGATTGTAGCTTCTGTTCTTCCATCTTGCAAAGTTTTTCAAATGGAGAAAAGTGTTTTCCAGAGTCGAGTCTGCCTTTATCGTCGTTTTTAATAATTCCTTTATGGTGAGTGGCAATAGCAAATATTTCATCGACTGACATATTTAGATAATTCTCGCAAAACCAAAAAGAAACTAACTCATGGCGTATTGTCAGTTTTTTGCTATCCAGCAAGTTTTGCTGAAAAAAAGCATGAATTTTACCCAAATCATGTAACACCGCCATGCGTTTTAATTTGGGTAGATAATACTCTTTTTCCTTGTCTGTCAGTGGCAAGCTTTCGATTAGGTTTTCAGCAGCAATCAACACATCGTTGGTATGCATTTCCAAGGTTGTGTAATTGTCACTTTTGGCATATATCGAAGAGAAATCGAACATTTATTGACCAAATTTGTGCAAATAAAATTGCTGTTGTGTGTCAACCACCTCAAAAAGATTTTTAGTCCGTAACTCAGCAAATCCATCATGTGGTATGGATATAAATATTTTAGAGTTTACGGCTTTTCTTCCTTCTCCAATATCTCCGATTTCCTCAAAGGACTCTGCCAGCTGGACAAGTTGTCCTCCCGCCTTTTCTCCAATTTCAAAAGGAATCATTGTTCCGGAAACTTTTGCTTTTTCTAATTCAATTACCTCAACTTCTTTTACTTCCTGAATATTTAATAAATCTTGTGAAGCGCCAAGCGAAGGGGTTCCAATCGGATTTTGCAGCTGTTCTTTCCAATCTAATCGATTGAGCCAAATGGTAAGTTTAGGCAATGAATGGAACTCTCTCACATAGGCATCAGTGCCTTTTGCATGAGGCTTTATTTGGTTTTGCTTGTTTTGTAATCGGTGACGCGTCTCAGTATCTTTAGAAACCGCGTCATATTGATAGTGAAAGCCAATTTCCACTTCGTCTGCTTTTACATATCGTCCCATGCAGCAGCCTAAAATTCCTAAAATCAAGGAATATGAAGGCGTATGCATGCAAACGGAATTTCCCGATAATATAAAAGGCATTTTAGGAGAGGAGGTCCATCCATTGCATTTTATTTGAAGTACTCTTTTCATCTTATTTCAGGTACTTTTCAGTAAAAGATTCCACAATTTTAACAGGTGAATCTACTACGAAGCCGTCACCTAATTCTTTTAAATCTTCTTCATTGACTACAAAGCCTTTTCGAATACCAATATATATGGGTGTTGCTAATCTTTTTTTGTAATCAGCTTCGATTTGTTTGAGAACATCAATTTTGATTTTAGCCATTCCATTTTCACACTCAAAAATATTGTTGAACACGGGATTCGCAGATTCCATCCCGGCAAGAATTAATATTTTAGGCGATACATCTGCACCAAAAGCCGCTTGCTTAGCGCCTCCTCTTAGAAATGCCAATCCTTTCAAAAGACCTTTGGCGTTGTTTTTGCGATTTTCTTCTGCATTTTTTAATTCATAACGCTTTGCTTTTTCCGGCAAATCGCTTTGAGTGAGTTTATCAGCATGTTTTTCTATGATTTGTTGAGACAATTCAACTTTGCTGCTGTAGTTTTCATAAACTCCCAAACGATAATATTCTAAATTGAAGAAACCTTCCAAAAATGTAGAATAAAACTCGGTTGTATATGGCAGTGGAGTGCCATTTTTAGGGAACACAAAAGCTTCGTCAGTAGAGAGCACGTAAGAATTTTTCACTCCTTTAAGAATGGACGTTTTAAAGGGGGACGTTCGTTGCACACTTTCTTCGCCGCTTCCACCACTTTTCATATATCCAAACAAGTCATCTTCGGGATACATGATAGGATTAAGTTCTGTAGCCACTTTGTTGGTTGAGCCTTTTGTGGACGTATCTATCGCTTTTAGTTCACTTGGTTGCCATTTGTTTTCTTCGTTTGTCGTGTCTCGCAACCAACGTCTCCAAGATTGTGCCGAAACGTATGGCACTTGCACTCTTTTGTTATCTACTTTTTGCCAAAAAGTTTTAGGCAATACTTTGTTTTTGTTCTCTCCGGCTCCTAACCCAGCGCCATTTAAAAATGCCGCTGTTGCATCAATTAACAATGCACCTGTAATGTTTTTTAATTCTGCCATAATTTATTGATTTTGTAATTGATATTTAAGTATAAATTTAACCCATTGTGTTGCAAAATTGCCATCGTCATCATATAAAAACTCATCTTCGGACCATTTCTTTTTGACAACTTCTGATTTCTCCATTTTGCCTAAAACATCGTTAATCCATATCAAAAGGTTATCTGTAGGATATAACTGAATCGCATCAATTTGTTTTTCGTATTTAGCAATAGGAAGTTCCTTGGTTTCTTTATCTTCATATTTATCCATATAATATGCATGATAATCCTGAGCGAATTGCTCAATATTTTTAATAAAACCAGGTAGTCTAAATGTTGTCTCTATCGGCTGAGGAGTGGCATCTTTGCTATGCAAGTCCCAAGAATAGTAAAGTCGTAACAATTGATTTAAACCTTTTCGAGCAAAATAGGGACTTTCGTTATAAAAAACCGCCATTATCTGCTCTAAAATATTCTTATGCTTTTTAGAATATCGTAAAAGCAAATCGATATAGTTTACATAGCCAAACTGTTGAGGGTCGATAAGGTCTTTTTTTATCCGTTCCACCCTGTCATCACTATGAATAATAGAATTTATCCAGAGTAAGGCTTGGTACACCTTATTTTTCTCAAGATTTTTTGGTAACTCAAGATTGTAATCAAGCTTTTCATTTTTGTAACAATAGAAATGTATCAATTTGTTATATTTATTGAAATAAGGACTTACCGGAAGCTCATTGGGTAACAATTCTATAAAATGCAAAGGATTAAAATCTCCCTCTCCGGTAGCCATAACCAACACTTTGTATATATCAAATGTGAAATTATCATCGTTATAGCCATCTTTTTTTTCGACTATTTTAGTTAGGTTTTTGTCTTTATATTTATCTATAAGGGTTGCAATGTGTTTAATAAGAGGCAGATTGACCTTTTGTTTTGTTTGTTCAATATATTTTTCCATAAAATGGATACTTACGCCATCAAACTCAACGGCTTTAGCTCCTGTTCCAAATTTATACGGGAACAAACCATACCACATTTGATTGCCTTCAAGCGATTCCAAAAAACTTTCTGCAATTTTGGGATTCCTAAGGATTGACGTCAGTTCAGATACCAGTAAAGGTTCCTTTTGAATCTCAATCAATTTAAGCAAAAGCTGATTTGGTACTCGGTCTATAAAACAACTTGCACCTGTGCCGGAATTTGAGAAACTCCATAAATTTAAATCGGTAAACGTATCTTCATAGAAGTCTATTTTTTCTGTAAAATACTCTATAGCTTTTCGAATAAAATCTCCTTTGTTATTCTCCTTGATATTTTCAATTTGCTCGGATTTACTTGTTCTCTCAATTTTACTTCTCACTTCCGAGACATTTTTTTGTACTAAATATTTTGCAAACTTAAAGTTTGAAGAATCTGCCAGCATAATGCCTCCTTTGTATAAAACGCCGGAAAAAGGCAAAAACTGCATAACAACAATACAAATCGGGTGAATTTGGATTGCATATTTGGCAAGAGGAAGTGCCTGCGCGTCCGAACCTAGACCACCAATTAATGGAAACCAAGTTCTTCCGATAGTCAAATCCTTTTTCTTAATTTCTTTTTCTTCAATTTTCAATTCTTTTAGCGTATCGTAATATATTTCCTCAAACGATTTGCTGAATTTTAAACCGGAGAGTTCACACACTTTATCGCCAGTGTTGTTGTCTACAGACAAAATATTTTCAATTAAAGTAGAATATATTTTCTCTCCTAATTTTTTATCGTTGTGTAGCGGTCCATTTCTTGTAAAAAGCATGGTATAACTCTTAAAACGTTTGTTCATCTTCGTCAACTCTAAATCAACGAACAGACGTTTGATTACATCAATGCTTATCTCAGTTACATCATTTAGGTCTGCTAACACTTCAATGGTCATCAACGCATTGTTCAGCATTGCATTTCCGGTATATGATTTAAATATGCTCATCTTTTTGTATTGTAAAATATTTCCACTTGTTCTTTCCAACTATCTATATCTTCTATAACACAATTATCTATAATTTCCTGTTTACTCATGCCTTCATTATGCATCATAAGAATTCGTATTTGCCAATTGTTTTGTTGCTCTATTTCATCCATTGGATAATGCCCGTCGTCGAAATTAAACATCTTCATAGGTTTTTCTTATTTTTTTGCAAAGATAGATAAAAAACCTAATGTAACAAATATTTAAGAAAGATTTTTGTGTTAAACTACACGTATTTTTTTATTTGGTTTATTTTTATTACTTTTGTAGCACCAAACATTCAAACTCATAATCGCACCACATGGACTTGAAAGAACGTAACAAAGAGTTGTGAATGTTTGGCTTTTTTATTACATTTCCCCAGACTATTTTTTGAAATCAGTATCTTTAATTGATTAGTCATACTTTCGGTACTCATCCGATATATCTCCTTTCTTAATCCCCCACAAATATATACATAATAATTCTATTTTCATTAAAATATAATAAGGTTTATTTTATTATTTAAAAGGAAGGTAAATTCTACTCAAAATAGATAACCGTGATGCTGGAAGCATTTATCATAAAATGCTTATGTAGTTAGTTAACAGCTCATTAATAATAGAATTTGTTACCTAAACCTAGTTTACGTATTCCATTAATATGCGTGCAAAAGAAAAATTTATATCAGGCGTAGTATCTAAAAAATGATATTGCTAATAAACCAGAATATGTGAACTGTGTTTAACAATGGGTTTAACATCGAATTCCAGCTTTTCACCTTCTCTGTCAACTTCTATATTCAGCGTTTCAGGTGTTTGCCAATCAATGTATTGGTTAAAATTAAAAAGATATGAAAATGCTGATTTATATCTTTTCTTTTTGATTGTTTCTGAAATGTTGTAATAGTAGTCAATATCCCAAAACATGCACTTTTTAAAGCCGTTAGAGTCGGTGTATTGGGTCGATCTGTCTCTATACTTCATTGTTTCTGAAATAAATTGACGATAGCTTTGTGTCAATGATTTTGATGTGTGTTTAAAAGACTGTTTTTGAATGCTGAGAATTATGTCGCCCGGACGAATTCCCGCATTTTCCGCCGGCGAATTAGGTGCAACACTCATAACTGTTTTAAGATCATTTATATCATACTCAATGCCTGTAAAGTTATATTTGATGTTTTTCACTTGATAGGTTGCAAAAGAGAGGTTCCCTGGATAAGGGAATTTCAATAAAAGCAGTGGGAGATTCATTTCTAAATAGTCCAAAAGAGGATAATTTTCACTCAAACGTTCTGTCACTTCACCTTCCCAAATCAATGTCATTTCACCGGGTTGTTTCCATTTTCTATCATAAAAGCGATATCCAAATTCAATATTATACACGATGTCATCCACCCTTACGCCTTCGGACGGATTGTAAACAGGCAGTTTAACCATTCGTTTATTTCTTGTATCGAAACGCCATACTGATTGATATGAACCATATGTGGGCGAGTCGGGTTTAAACATTGGATTGCTTTGATAGCTATAATATGTCTGAATAATAAAATCGGGATCATCTGTGTCACGCACCAGGCCTCTTTCGCCTAATGCACGTATGAAGATGGCATTTATACGTTTATCCAGTTCACGTGAGCTTTCATCAGAAGAGACAAAATCAAAAGTTCGATATTGTGCATAACTGGCATCTGTGCTTGTTGTTGTTTTAACGGGTATGATAAAACGGCGATCCTGCACATCCTCAAGACTATAAAACGAAAAGACAGGGGCCAATTGAACTTCTGAAATAGCATTTCTGTTTCGACAGTTTTTATCGATCTGTAATGTTTTGAATGACGTTTTGAAGTTACGAATCGAAATCGACATATTTCGATCACTGCGGTTGAACCATGACATGATGGTTTGATAAGGTTTTAAAAAAGTTCCGGAGCCATTTACTTCGAGAATAATATCGTTTATTTGCAAGCCGGCTTTTTCGGCAGGTGAACCGGGTGTTATGTCTACAATAACCGGTTCATTATATCCCCAGTTGGGGTCGTTGCTTATTTCAAAGGCAAAACCTAAATTGCATGATTCGTTAGCTGTTTGTGACTGTGTGTGAGAGCTACTAATAAAAAACAATATAGCGAAAGCAAGAATATATCTTTTCATTGATTGATAAATGTCAAATTTAACAAATAGATGAATAATGAAGAACAAATGTACGTGATTTTCTTTAAACTTACATAGAATTGAACTAATAAAAAGAGAACGCTGAGTAGTTTTTAATGAGAATAATTTTATTTGCAAGAAAAAAAGTGTATTTTTGTAGTCTCAAAAATGAAATTAAAACTCTTATTAACAAAATAAATTTTCAATAATTATGATTAAAGTAGGTATCAACGGATTTGGACGTATTGGACGTTTGGTATTCCGTGCAGCTCAAACAAGAGACGATATTCAAGTTGTCGGTATAAACGACTTATTAGATCTTGATTACATCGCATATATGTTAAAATATGACACTGTTCATGGTCGATTTAACGGCACAATTGAAGTGAAGGAAGGCAATTTAGTCGTGAATGGAAATACAATTCGTGTTACTTCTGAAAAAAATCCTGCCGATTTAAAATGGAGTGAAGTGGGCGCAGAATACGTTGTAGAATCTACCGGACTTTTCTTGACAAAAGAAAAATCTCAAGGTCACATTGATGCCGGTGCAAAATATGTTGTGATGTCAGCACCTTCAAAAGACGATACACCAATGTTCGTGTGTGGTGTTAACCACGAAAAGTATCAAAAAGGAACTCAGTTTGTATCGAATGCGTCGTGCACGACAAACTGTTTGGCACCGATTACAAAAGTATTGAACGACAGCTTTGGAATTAAAGAAGGTTTGATGACAACAGTTCACGCGACGACTGCTACACAAAAAACAGTTGACGGACCATCAGCAAAAGATTGGCGTGGAGGACGTGCCGCAGCCGGCAACATTATACCTTCATCGACAGGTGCCGCAAAAGCAGTAGGTAAAGTAATTCCTGAGCTAAATGGTAAACTGACAGGTATGGCTTTCCGTGTGCCAACATTGGATGTTTCGGTTGTTGACTTAACTGTTCGTTTAGAAAAAGAGACCTCCTATGAAGAAATTTGCCACAAGATGAAAGAGGCTGCTAAAGGCCCATTGAAAGGAATTCTTGATTATACTGATGAGGATGTGGTTTCGAGTGATTTCATTGGTAACGCGCACACCTCAATTTTTGACGAAAAAGCAGGTATTCAAATCAGCCCTACTTTCGTTAAAGTTGTTAGTTGGTATGATAACGAATGGGGATATTCAAACAAAGTATTGGAATTGATTCGTCACATGGCGAAAGTAAATGCATAAAACTATCGTTCGATAAATAAAGCATTAAAAGAGTTGTCTCATAACGAGACGGCTCTTTTTTCATTATGCCACAAATGTCGGCTTTTCCATGTTAGACTGCTCATTTTTTCAATTTTTATGAACTTAACAACAAATCTTGCAAAATACTAACTCCATTTTCTTTTCAAAATGTAGTTCTCTTTTCCCAATTGTCGACTAAGGACACTGCGTTGTATTGGTTTCTGTACGGTATGCATTTTCTATATATTGATTATTAGACAAATATATGAAAAAATGCAATAACGTACACCAAAAAATAATTATTTTTTCTCCACTTTCTTCGAAAACAGGATGTACCAAATAAACAGTAGAATGCCTTTGAAAATTGAGGAAATGCTGACAGCCCACCAAACTCCGATAACGCCCATACGCGAGGCCAAGAAAATGGCAGCGGGAATCCGCAATACATTAAATACGATGCTGATAATGGCGGGTGGGGTAGTGCGCCCAAAACCGTTGAACATGCCGCCGGTAATGATTTCGAGCATCATAAACAGCTGCGAAACTCCTAGAATGGCAAGGTATTCGCCTCCGGCACGATATGCCGCTTCTTCGGGAATAAATACCGAGAAAATTTTGTCACCAAAAAAGAAAAATGCCAGTGTTACGAGTGTGCCTAAAACAGCCATAATTTTCCACGTATAACGAAAAGCACGCTTGGCTCTGTCAATTCGTTCGGCGGCATAGTTTTGTGCCACAAAACTGCCCAGCGAGGTGGAAAA
The DNA here is from genome assembly GCA_023418255.1 of Bacteroidota bacterium. GTDB lineage: Bacteria > Bacteroidota > Bacteroidia > Bacteroidales > Dysgonomonadaceae > JAEZZZ01. Next base: position 38,257 of record JAEZZZ010000032.1, on the reverse strand, counting down.
CGCCGATGAGGTATTGTATGTAATTCCCTCGATTTGTCCGCCGATTGTTTGACTGGTTACGCCCAAATGTCCTCCATAGGTAAACGCTATGCGCACAAGATTCATGCTTATAAACGAGAACAGCACATGCATAGACGCAAAAGGAACACCTAATTTCAGGATGTGCAATGTGTAGTGACGACGCAATCGAATGAAGAATGAAAATCGCCCCAGTAAGCGAAATTTCTTCAAATGCCATATATAAAATATAATCACGCTAATTTGTGAAATTACTGTTGCTAGCGCGGCACCTTGTAAGCCCATTTTTGGGAAAATCCAAAGACCAAAAATAAGTACTGGGTCTAAGACGATATTCAGGACAAGTCCGAAGGCCATGAAATAGAAAGGAATATCGCTTCGTCCGGTTCCAACATAAATGCCGGAGAAATTGAGTATCAAAAACATGGCGGGAAATCCGAAAGCTACAATTCGCAAATAATTGACCGCCTCGTATGTAATATCTTCTTCCAATCCAAAAAATGAAACAATCAAGCGCGTTTGCGAAACGAACACTAGAAAGAAAAACAGACCCAACAAAATGGCAATCATCGTCGTGTGAGAGGCATACATCGATGCTTTATCTTGCCTTCGCGCACCGATGGATTGTCCAATGGTAATCTCTGCGCCGATTTTTGAAATAAGCGCGATGGAACTCATCAGCCACATGAAAAGCCCCATGGTACCGACGGCTGCCGACGAGCGACTCCCCAAACGTCCCACCCATGCTATATCGATGAAGTTGTACGTCATCTGTATAAAGCTTACAGCCATTAGAGGGAGTGTAAGCGAGAAAAGTTTTTTTGAGATACTGCCTTGTGTAAGGTCTCTAATTTGTTGTTCCGATGAAAAAAAAGAAGACATCCGTTACAGAGTAATATTTTCAATTATACATTAAAAAACAATCACTATTTTGTAAATCATCCTTTGTGGTGGCTGCTGCATTGAAATTTTATATGTGACTCATAATGGAATAGACGCAGCACAATGGCATCGTTATGTAAAAGAAATACTTTTAGTAAACGATATAAAGAAGTATTGTAAAGTTTGTACAGATAATTACGAACTAAGCAATAGGTTGCAAAACGCTTTTCTTGACTCTAACAAACAGAAAATTTATATTTGGACAGTTTTATATCACAACTGCAATGTTTCTTGTGCCAAGTCTATTTCTCTTTTGCTGCCGGTATGTTTGCCTTCAATGTCCGAAAGTTTCACACACTCTTGCCACTTCTCTTTTGCTGTCATCTTGCATCGGAAAAGCTTCATCACAATATTCATTCCCTTGATGTTGTTTCCCACATCGTTGGTGAGATTAGTGCCAATGCCGAAAGTGGCACCGATTCTGTCGGCGCAATACGCTTTTATTTCGATGGCTTTGTCCACATTCAGACTGTCGGAAAAAACAATATATTTCAGTTTTGGATTGATGCGAAGTTCTTCGTATCGCTTGATAACTTTATCTACAAACGTATATGGATCGCCGCTGTCGTGGCGCAAACTGGTGAAAAGCGCGGCATGTTTTTTGCTAAAATTTCGCAAGAAAACATCGGTGGTGTAGGTGTCGGTGAGCACTGTTCCTAAATCGCCGTCGTAAACATTAATCCAGTCTTCCATCGACATATAATTTGCCATTTTGTAGCCGTAGATAGAGCCGTGAAATTGAACCCACTCGTGCGGATGGGTTCCCGAAACGCGTAGATTGTGACGAAAAGCCATATAGACATTGCTGGTGCCAAAGAAACTGTTCCCTGCATTCTGCTTGAGCAATTCCGTAACACGGTCTTCCACATCAAAACTGTATCGACGGCGCATGCCGAAAAGTGAAAACACAATGTCGTGCTCTTTCAGTTTTTGTCCTTTTTCAATAGCGGCCTCTTCCATATATTTGAGGTCGGGCTTTTGGTTGGTCATTCTAAAATAGAGTTCCGAAACTGTAGCAAGAATAGGAGTCTCCCACAACGTAATGCGGTAGAGCAATCCGGAAGCTCGGATGTGCAGTTTGCGTCCTTCCATGTGCACATCCACTTCGTTGGGATTGAAACGAAAACCCTTCAAAAAGTCGATATAAATCGGAGGTAGATAGGGCATCTCTTTACGTATGAAAGCCTCTTCTTCGTCTGTGAGATAAAGTTTTGACATCTCTTGAAGTTCCGCTTTCAGCATTTTGTCAAATCCTTCGGGATAGTCTCCATTGCTCCGATCGACAAACTCGAACTCGCCACATGCGCGTGGGAATAGCTTGGAATAAGCATATCCGGTTGTGAATTTGTATAGGTCAGTATCTAAGATACTTCGGATAATTGCCATATTTTATGCATTTAATTAGTGATTCATGTTTGCAATTAGAACGTTTGAAACTGCAATCGGTTCACCAAAAAAATATTTGTTAATCAAAAGCGATGCTTCATCTCTTTTTTTATTAAATCATCTCCTCAATATGCCACACAAAAGCGCGAAGTCCCAAGTTGGAATAATCTTCATCCACACCCCGAAGGTAATCCAATAGCGTTTTCACTTTTTCATCTTCCACGACTGTCAAAATGGCGCAGTTCATTGATGGCCACGCGTGTGTTCCGTAGTGCGGAATTCCTTTGTGACTGCCGCGTCCGTATACCTTTTTCCATGAAGTAAAACCACGAATATTCATTTTTGACAAATCGGTTACAATCTTGTTATAGTGCGCTTGGTCAAGCGTTATCATTACAGCCTTCATACGTTCGTTATTTTTTTGAGATGATGATGTTCGTTTCATTTTCCAATCCATTTCCATTGATTGTGTAGATTCTTTGGCGATGTTTCTTTCGTTTTCGTCGTACGCCGAAGCCACCAAAAATGGAATAAAGTGCCGGAACAAGAATCAACGTAATAATGGTCGCAAATGTCATACCTCCGATAACAGTTATTCCCAAAGTTCTCCAAAGTTCCGAGCCTTGTCCTCTCCCTATTGCCATGGGAATCATTCCCAGAATGGTTGTGAGTGTCGTCATCAAAACCGGGCGCAAGCGAGACTTTCCGCCGTCAACAACCGCTGTGATGATGGACATGCCGCGTTCTCTATTCAGATTGATATAATCAATGAGGACAATACCGTTTTTTACGATGATTCCCACCAACATAATCACTCCAACAAATCCCATAATTCCCATGGGATAACCTGTGATCACAAGGAAGAGTAAACCGCCAATAAAGGCAATGGGAACCGTCAGGATAATGATAAACGGATAGGTGAGCGACTCAAATTGCGAAGCAATAACGATATAAACCAATAGTGTTACCAATAAAAGCAATAGCGTCATGTCGCGGAACGACTCCTGTTGATCTTCGTATGAACCGCTGATTTTTACTCCGATTTCGGAAGGAATTTCCGTTGAAGAGATGGCTTTGTTGATATCTTTCACCACTTCACTCAGAGCGCGTCCATACAATGTAGCCTGCACACGTACCACGCGTTCACGATTTTGTCTGTCGATTTGCGGTAGCGATGTTTTCTCGACCACTTGTCCCACGTCGCGAATTTTTATCGTTTTTCCGGTGGGTGTGAAAAGGGTGATATTTTCTATGTTTGCGATAGAGTTTCTATATTCTTCGCCAAATCGAACGGTGATGTCATACTCGTCTCCCTGCTCCCTGAATTGCGAAATGCGCATGCCATTCATTCGATTTCTCACCGCAGATGCCGCACTGTTCATGGTCAGCCCTTGCAGCGCGAGTTTTTCTCTATCGAATACAATTTGATACTCTTGTCGATAGTCTTGTCTCGATATTTTAACATCTTTGAGCCCTTTGATGTTGGAGAGTTTCTCTTGTAGCTCGTGCGAAATTCGGTCGGTTGTTGCAAAGTCGTATCCAAAAATATCAACACTTAAGCTGCTTCCCGACGTGCTGGCTCCGCCGCTATTGTCGCCACCGGGCATTACTTCGTAGCGATGGATTTCGGGCATTGTCGCAAATAGGCTACGAATTTCATCCCCTATTTCATAGATTGATTTATGGCGATCTTTGGCAGGAACCAATCCAATATTAAATGAGATGATGTGGCTTCCGTTGTCTGAAAGAGAGGCAAATGTGTTGTCTTCGTCAGCTTGTCCTACGGCAAGGCTGATAACATCAATTTCGTTGTATTTCTCTTCTAACATGTTGCGAATGCGTTCTCCCAAATCACGTGAACGCTCCATACGTGTTCCGGTTGGCAGATGAATGCGCATCTCAATATAGTCGTTGTCTGATGCGGGCATAAATTCCGTTTTCAGCCCTAAAACAACCGCTACCAAAGAGACAATCATCACTACGCTCACAATCGCAACCGTACGCCAGCGGTGTCGTGCAGAATGATTTACCAAACGCGAGTAGTGGTGGTCTAATTTATCCAATAAAGGACGAATGTGTTTGTCGTACCATTTATCGAAACGGCTTGTGCGTCCAACATCGCGCTGAGCGCGTAACCACTTCGAACTCAGCATGGGGGTGAGCGATAGTGCCGCAATGGTCGAGAGTGTGATGATAATAGTAACCATCCATCCCAATTGGCTGAAAATCATTCCTGCAAATCCTCCAATCATTGTCATAGGAAGGAAAACGGCAATAATGGTGAGGGTAGACGCAATTACCGAGAGCGAGACCTCTTCGGTGGCATACACAGCGCCTTGGTCAGGACGACTTCCGCGCTCAATATGTGTGGTGATGTTTTCCAGTACTACAATGGCATCGTCCACCACCAATCCAATTGTAATGGAAAGAGCCGACAACGAAATTATGTTGATGGTATTTCCGGTTAGGAAAAGATAGATGAACGAGCTGATGAGTGAAATGGGGATGGTCAGCAAAATGATAAATGTGGCACGCCAGCGTCCCAAGAAAAAGAGCACCACCAACGCCACAATGATCAGTGCCATCAAAATGGTTTCTTTCAGACTGTTTACCGAGGCGACAATAAATTCTGCCGTGTCCATTACTTTTTGAATCTTAACATCCGGTGGCAGCGTCTTCTGCAAATCGGGAAGAGCTTTGTCAATTTTTTGAGCAATATCCACCGTGTTGGCTCCCGATTGTTTTTGGACAATTATCATCGCACTGCGTTTTCCATCAGTGTATACTTCTTGCACTCGTGAGCGGATGGTATCGGATACCTGGGCAACGTCGCGTAGATAAACAGGAGTTCCGTTGAAATTGGAAACAATGATGTTGTTTATTTCGGCACTTTCCTTGAACTGTCCTTCTAGCCGAAGCATATAGGTTTGTGAGCCGACATCAAAATTTCCGCCTGGAATATTTAAGTTTTCTTCGGCAATTTTGGCTGCAATTTGTTCAACCGTAATGCCATAGGTGTCAATTTTTTCTGGAACAACGTTTACTTGAATCTCGCGTCTTGGTGCACCTGACACAGACACTGTACCCACGCCGGGAATGCGATTGAGTGGATTGACTACTTTTTCGTCCAAAATTTTATAAAGCGCGTTTTGACTTTCATCCGCGATTACTGACACGATCACTACGGGAATCATGTCTGCGCTAAACTTGAAAATAAGCGGGTCATCCGCTCCTTTGGGCAACAGACTTTTTGCCATTCCCAGTTTATCGCGTACGTCGTTCATCGAATTATCGATGTTGGTTCCGTAATTAAACTCTAACGTGATGAGAGATATATTGTCTTTTGAGACCGATTGTATCTTCTTTAAATTTTCCGTTGAATTGAGCATATCCTCCAACGGACGTGTTACGTTGGTTTCAATATCTTCTGCACCGGCACCTTGATAAGGTGTCAGAATGGTAAGGCTGTTGGTCTGAATCTTGGGAAATATATCTACGGGAAGTTGCGTGTAAAAAAGCATCCCGATTATCATAATCCCGATGAATATCAGTGCGGTTGTAATCGGTTTTTTTACGGCAGATTGATATAGTTTCATATATTTATTGTCTTTTTAACGTTATATTTTTATAGCTATCTATATCGTTTTGGGGTATAAATGGGGTTATGGGATAATTTCAATTTCATCGCCATCGTTTAAATTTGAATTGCCTTGGACCACAATCAGTTCTCCACCGGTGAGTCCGGAGATGATTTCATATGTGTCGTTGATTCTGCGTCCTGTTTTTACCGGCGTGAAAACGGCTTTTCCTTCTTTGGCAACAAACACATATCTGTCGTCGGTTCCGGCTTGTTTCAGCACGGCCATATCCGGAATAAGCGGGCGGTGATTGCTCCCGAAATTCATGGTTACGCGGGCAAACATTCCGGGGCGTATGCGCCATTCTTTGTTTTGCAATTCTATTTCTACCGGAAACGTATGGGAAGTAGCGTCTAGTGTAGGGTAAATGAGCGATACTTTTCCCTGAAACAGTTCGTCGCCAAAGACATCAACACGCACATCCACCGGCATTCCTTTTGTAACTTTTGGATAAAACGATTCAGAAACTTTTATCAAAACCTTTAAGGTTTGAATGCTTTGGACGGTCAATATCGGTAAGCCCGAGGGCATATCGCCGGCATCGTAGTTTCGTGCCGTAATCACTCCGTTGATGGGGCTGGTGAGAACGGTGTTTTCGGAAAGATTGGCATAGCTTGATGTGGCTACATCCAATTGAGTTTTCATTTGCTCCAATTGTTGTTGCGATATTCCACCCACTTCGTACAGTTCTTTGTAGCGTTGATAGTCGCGCTTCAAGCTTTCCAGTTGTGTCTTTTGTTGCGCCATGTTTGTGCCATCCATTTGGACCAATATTTGACCTTTTCGGACTGTGGATCCTACATCTACATAGATGCGACGGATACGTGCCGGAACTCCCGGTGCAATATTGTTTACATTTTCTGCCTCTACCGTCGCGGTGAAGGATTCGAGTTGCTGTACATCTTGTGTTTGTACTTTCAGGACGCGAACATTATTTTTTTTTGTCGTTGTTTCGGATTGTTTTTCGCTTTTCTTGCCACAAGAAACAAACGCTATTGCGGCCAACAGATAAGTTGCTGCTTGAATATAATGATATCGTTTCATTTGTTTATGTTTTTTTGTAAAATGCATCTTCTCTTCTATCTTTTTATGGTTGTTCATTTATATCGTAACCCAATGTTTGTTCCAAATCGGCTTTTGCCGCCAAATAATCGTATACCGCATTGCGGTATTGCAGTTCCGCGTTTGTTACGGCCAATGCGGCGGCATTTAGATCTACAATGGTGCCCATACCGGTTTCGTATCGTTTTTGTGTGATGTTGTATCCTCTTTTGGCTTGTTCTACAGCTGTTTGGGTTGCCACGACTTGTTCGATGTTTTTATTCATCATATGAAAGTTGTTTTTTATCGACAGTTTTAATTGGCGTTCCACACTTTTACGTTGTTCCTCCATTTGATAGAGTTGTATTTCCGATTGTTTGGTGTCAAAATAGCGTTTTCCACCATGGAATAAAGGAATGGAAAGTGTTACGCCAAGCATAGAGAAGGGGTCCCAGCGATAGTCGTTAAATTTAAAATCGTTGCTCTGACTCATATATGAGTAGTTGAATGTAGAGGTGATCGTTGGCAGAAATTGCAGCTTTTGTAGTTGATGCGCATTTTGTGCTTGCTGCATTTGCATCTGAAATTGTTTCATTTCGCTGTTGTGTATCAGTGACGTGTCTGCCGGTAGCAGCTGTTCAAACATCGTCTCTTTATAATCTGACAGCGATCCTTGTGCCTTAATGGGCATTTCGGTGTCCAATCCCAACAACATTTTAAGTTGCAATTCTGTGATTTTACGCATGTTTTCGGCTTGTAGAATATTGGGAATTAGGCTTTTCAACCGTACGTCTGCTGTGATGAGATCATATTCTGCTACCATCCCTTGTTTGAATCGATTGCGAATATTTACCAATTGGAGTGAATCGTTTTTGTAGGTTTCTTGAAACACGTTGTAGCTGTCATTTGCCAGCAGCAGGCTGTAAAATGCTTTTTTTACTTGATTGACAAGGCTGAGTTTGGATGCACGTGCCTGTTCCATGGCCAGTTGAATATCCACTTCGCTCATCTGTATGTTTTTCCATAAGGATGGAACGACCAATGGTAAACTCACATTGATGCCGGCAGTGTAGGAGTTGAAACGTCCCATTTGAATGCCTTCTTTGGATTTTTCGGGGTTGGGTGCCATCACTTTTCCTATCACCTTCAACACTTCGAGTTCTTCGGGTGTGTATTGCGAAAAATCGATGTCGTCGTGACTCAATCCAAATCCTTCGTCAAAATAGACGGTTTGACGTTTAATGGCTCGTTGATATTGACCAATTAAGTCTATTTGCGGTAGCAACATCGACATGGTAGATTTTTTTGCATATTGTTTTTTTGTCACCTCCATTTCGGCAACTTTCACCGTTGGGTTTTCGTTTAGTGCAATGTTGATGGCTGTTTCCACATCCAGCACAAGGCTATCGTTTTGCTGTGCCCAAAGAGAACCCGATAACATTGCCATACATATTGTGAGTAAGAGGTATATAGGTTTTTTCATCTTGATGTTTTATTAATTGAATGATACGTTAGATTACACATTTTCTTGCTGAAGATAATTGTCGATAATTTCGATGCCTCTGGTTGTTGAAATGCCACGGATGAAATTGACCATCATCGTAAAAAAGAGTTCCCAAATGGTAAAAGGACGGGAAATCATTGAAAATGCCTTCGAGTAGATGCTGTTAGTTTCTTGAAGAAGAAACGCCGTCGCTTGCAGGTTTAAATTTTTGCGTACCACGCCTTGCCGCATGCCGTATTTCAACATATCTTTCAGATGTTTTGTTCCACGTTTTTGTTGTTCTTGCATAACAGCGTTTGCACGTGGATAATACTTTTCGATATCTTCATGAAAACGAATATTATAATTCTTATCAATTTCTTTGTGCATTATTACAATCTTCCAAAAAACATCGATAATCGTAGGTTCTGTTTTCGATAGTTCGTCAAGCAGGGAAAGCTGTTCTTGTTCCAAATTTTTAAGAAAATATACCAGCAATTCCTCTTTGTCGGTAAAATGCTGATAAATGGTACGTTTCGACATTCCCAATCGCGATGCGATTTCGTCCATCGGAACCATTTTTACACCATGCTTCATAAAAAGTTCGCCTGCTAACGAGGCTATTCGTTTTTTTGTACACATATTTTATTTTTTCAATAAAAACGTTGCAAAGTAACAAAAGGAAACTCGGAAAACAAAATTAGTTTTCTAGGTTTTAACAAACTTTACAAAAATGAATGTTATATTTTATTGCAAAGCAGTATTAGAGTTTTGTTGAAATCGGTGAAGGCCGGCAAGAGGAAAAGGCATTTTTCTTTTTTTATTATGGTTTCAAAGGTGATGTGTGATTAAACAAAATGCTTGTTCATTACTTAAAAAATACCCTCAAAAGCTCGGTATTTAGCATTTTGAGGGTATTTGTCAAAAAAGAGCTCGTCTTTAATTCAAGGTGTCACTTTTTTAATTGTTGTTGGGAAGTGCCGAGTACTCTTTTGAATATCGCAGATGTTGTTCTACGTATCCTTCGTCGTATGAAACCGTGACATCGGTTACCTCGCCTTTGTCATTTGTGACAAGTGTATAAACCGGATTTACAAATCCCCTGTACGGTGCCAGGTGAAGTGCTTCGTATCGTTCAAGCACTTCGCGGTGGAGGGGTTGATTCACTTTTACGGCGTATGTTTCTATCAACTGTTTTGCTGCTTCAAAATCGCCGGTTGACTTTATTCGCTGTATTTCGGCAAGCAGTTGTCCAAAAAGATTGCGCAGTTTGGCGTAATCGTTGATAACGATATAGGTTTTGCCATCGCGTTTTTTCCATTCCAGCACGTTTTCCGCTTTTCCTTTTTCCAGCACCCAGTTTGAAACCATTGCGCGGTTACGCATGTGTGCCTGTTCTATGTCTTTTCCCGGTTGTATGCGCGTGAGCTGTGTCATGGCTCCGTTCATTACATATTTGTAATATTGTGCTTTGTATGCTTCGGCGTCGGGAAGAAGTCCGAGTTCGATCAGTTTTTCGTCGCCCAAAAAGTAGAGTCCGAAAAGGTCGGCACGTGCCTCCTCAATGGGTGAGCCATAGGCACGCAACGCGTCGCCATCCACGCCCGGCAACAATTTTCCTGAGCCGTGACCCAGGCATTCGTGCAAGTCAGTGTGTAGGTTGTCGGTCAGGGAGCCATATTTGCGCGAAAGTTCAATCTCTTTTTCAGACCACATAAACTCTTCTGCAAAACCGTTTCCTTCGGATGCTTTGTCGTAGGCATCGGTAATGTTTTCGATGGTTACAGATTTGGAACCATGGTCGCGACGAATCCAGTTGGCATTTGGCAGGTTGATGCCGATGGGTGTCGAGGGATAGCAGTCGCCGCCCAAAATCGATACGGTGATAACTTTTGCCGACACGCCTTTCACTTTTTCTTTTTTAAAGCGTTTGTCCGTAGGCGAATTGTTTTCAAACCATTGCGCATTGGCGCTAATGGTTTTGGTGCGTTCGGTCGCCGCCTCGTTTTTGAAGTTTACGATGGATTCCCATGTTGCTTTCATACCTAGCGGGTCTGAATATGTTTCAATGAATCCGTTCACGAAATCAACACGTGATGCGAGTTCTTCCGCCCATTTAACCGAATAGTCGTCAAAGGTTTTTAAATCTCCCGTTTGATAAAATTCAATCAATTTGCGGATAACCTCTTTTTGCGCGTCGTTTTCGGCAACATGGGCTGCTTTTTCTAACCAACCGATGATGCGTGTTATGGCTTTGTCGTATAATCCGCCTTGTTTGTAAACCACTTCGGTGATTTTTCCGTCACGTTTCACCACTTTGCTGTTCAGTCCGTATGATATGGGGGTGTCGTCGTTGGGATCTTTCATTTGATTATAGAAACTTTCCACCTCTTCTTGCGTAACGTTTTCGTAGAAATTGACGGCTGATGTTTTTACCAAATCGGCATGTGCCTCCTGGTTCATGCGTTTGGGCATGATGGCGGGGTCAAATACAATGGGAACGATTTCGTCGAGTAGATTTCTTGCTTCTTTTCCATTATAAAAATCGGACATCTTGGGATAGGCTGCCTGTGCAATCGAACGGAAATATTCACTTGAAAATTGAGGAAGAATTTTATCCTCCGAATAGTGATGATGAATGCCGTTTGCCATCCATATCTGTTTCAGATAGGTCTCGAAGTGTTTCCAATCGTCGTTTGATTTATCGCCATCGTAATGTTGATAAATTCCTTCGCAAAGGCGACGGATGGTGAGGTTGTATTTATTGTTCTGATCATACAAAATATCGCGTCCTTCGAGTGCCGCCTGATTAAGGTAGTAAATAAGCTCTTTTTGTTTTAGAGTCAGATTTTTAAAACCGGGCACATAGTAGCGCAGAATTTCGATATCGGCAAACTTATCTACTGAGTAAACAAACGATTCAGGCACTTCGTCCTTTGGAACCGATTGATTTTCTGATTTGTTTCCACACGAAGTGATGGAAGAGAGCAGAAAAATAGTGGATAGCATAAAAATTAATTTTTTCATTGTTTAAAAATTTTACTGTTGTTTGATTGCAAACTTACGAAAAAAAGTTTGAATTTTATACGTCGAGCGATAAAAATCAAGGCCGCTGGCTGTTATTATAACATAAAAATAATACCCGTATGTCTGCATAAAATGATTTGTTTGCAAAAAAAAATACTTCCATGCACCTGATTGATTTTATCTCAGAATTTCCCGATGAGGAAAGTTGCAAACAAAAGTTTAAAGCGTATCGAGACCAAGTTTGGCGTTATCTCCAAAGAAAAAGTAGGGGGAATTCTTTCTTGGGTTTATATTGCTATCAGCAATACCAAGCGGCAATTGATCAATACATTTCGCGAGATAAAACTTGAGCTATTGCAAAACTATTTGGATGAATTTTGCTATTAATTTAATCGCAGATACTCTGGGGAAGGGTTATTCGGGAAATAGATTGTGGCATGTGTAAGTTACAAAAATGAATTTAGGTGCAAATTAGGATAAGCATTAAATTTATTTTTCTCTGAATACTTGCAGTAAGCCAAAGAACTTCGATTTCAAAATCTTTACGCCACTTATTAAGCGTCTTTATTTTTATTAATGAATGATAAAAATCTTTGTTCGTAAAGTTGAACGATACTGAAAATTGTTCAAGTTGTAGTTTTGAAATTACCTATAAAAATACTTTTTTTCAGTGGGTATACAAATATCCTGATACTTTTTTTTGATAATCAGTATATTAATTGGAGACCTGACGAATTGTTGATTATGGCACGATTAAATAGTCACTCCGTCGTTGTAAGGGGCATCTGACTAATAAGTATTTATAACTGCTGTAAGTTGTTAGCAGTTAGCTAATAATTTCCCCTAACCTCTGACGATACCGTTATAGCTCTTGACAAAGCGTTTCTTGTAGAGGGCTTATCAGGTTCCGAAGGAACCATTATCTTCCAAGCCAATTCAAGAATTGGCTCCACTTCTATTTTTATTCCGATTCTATGAGGGATGCCGCCACAGCGTTTGCTACCATAGAGCGCAAACGAATGGTATCGCCTTCGTCATCGGGATGAGCTCGATTGGTCAGCAGGATGATTCCCAAATCATTATCCGGGTCGATAACGATGGAAGTTCCTGTGTATCCGGTGTGTCCATAGGTGTTGGGGCTCAGTAGATTGCCGACGTTGGATGCGTATGGTGTAAAAATATCCCAACCGGGTGTTCTGCCGATATCGGCAACTTCTCTTGGAACTGTGCGGATCGCTTTCACGCCCAATGAACTCAATATCCGTTTTCCGTTGAATTCGCCATCGTTTAGGAGAGCTGCCACCAATATACATAAATCATGAGCATCGGAGAACAATCCTGCATTTCCCGATATACCACCGTTCATGACGCGTGCCAATGGATCGTGAACCACACCTTTGAGAACTGAGCCATCCGGTTGTCGTTGTGTTGGAACCGCCAATCGGAATGTTTCACCGGCAGGCACAAAATCGGTGTGGCGCATTCCCAATACATCGTAGATGTTTTGTTTCGCGAAATCACGTAAGCTCTCTTTGCTGATGGTTTCGATAATTCGCTGCAACGTGATGTAGTTTAGGCAGCTGTATTGAAATGCTGTTTTCGGCATAAAATCGCGATGGCATGTGGAAATATATTCTATGAGACCACTGGGATTGGGTGCTCCGTATTCGGCTTCCAGCTCTTTTACAGATGCATAGGGAGGTAATCCCGAAGTATGCGTCATTAAATCGCCAACGGTTATTTCTTTCTTTAAGCCGGTGGAATCACACCATGGCGCGAAATCGGGAATAAAAAGCGAGACTCTGTCTTGCAATCGCAGCTTACCACGTTCAATAAGTATCATCGCGGAAATGGCGGTAGCGACAGGCTTTGTTACCGATGCCAAATCAAATACGGCACGAATATCCATCTTCTTTTGTGTTGGATAGACTTGTTGATTTCCATACGCTTTCAGATACCCTATTTTTCCCTTCCTGACAACGGCAAGCACGGCACCCGGAATTTCTTTGTCGGCAATGGCTTTTTCTATCGCCCTGTCGGCATATTGAATGTGTCGCGCGTCTAAGCCCACTTTTTCGGGGGCTACATTTTGAATGTTTTGCGCGTGTGTTGATGCTGAAACAATCAATGCGAGAATAATGATATAGTGGAGTGTACAGCGTGCCATGAGTACGAAATTTTGTATGTGATACGTTATGTTATGATTAATGCATGATTATCCAAAAATCGGATGTAGGTATTTGGTAAGGAAATATCCACCAAAAAAGAGCCATATAAAGAGGCTGAAAGCCAATAGGAATGGTTTTGCACCCGCTTTTTTAAACTTTTCAAAGCTCGATTCGGCGCCTAAGGCGGTCATTGCCATGGTGAGGGCAAAGTCGGTCAATGTATTTACGTTGGTTGTAACCACGCCGGGCAGCAAATCAAACGAGTTGAAGCCGATTACGGCAAGAAAACCAAACGCGAACCAAGGAACGGTTATTTTTGACTTTTCGCGTGGGGCGTTCTGTTGTTTCTTGCTTCCTTTGTTGATGAAAAAACTGAGTATCAATAAAAAAGGAACCAGTAAAATAACGCGTGTCATCTTTACGATGATAGAGGTGTTCGCGATTACGGTGTCGTTCATCGCGTTGCCGGCACCCACCACGTGCGCCACTTCATGAAGTGTCGCCCCCGTATAAATTCCCATTGATTGCGGTTCTAAACCAAATATCCCGGAGCGTTGAAGCATAGGATATAAAAACATCGAAATGGTACCAAAAATAACAACCGTAGTCACGGCAACAGCCGTTTGGTGAGGTTTAGAGTCTTTCAATACTGACTCGGTACCCAACACCGCTGCTGCACCACAAATGGCACTTCCTGAAGAAGTTAGAATGGTTAAGTTTGAATCCATCTTCAATAGTTTCCCGATAAAGAGCCCAAGCAATATTACAGATGTTACAATAATCACATCTACCACGATGGCGGTGGTGCCTACGGCAATCACATTTTGGAATGTAAGTCGAAATCCGTAGAAGACTATCGCTGTCCGCAACAGCGTTTTGCTACAAAAAAGGATCCCCGGAACCCACGTTTCGGGAAGATGCATTCGCAAGGTATTGGCATAAATCATTCCTAAGATAATTCCCACAATAAGCGGGCTTAGCGAAAGGCTTTTAATGATTGGAAACTGGGCGATATAAAACGCGGAAAACGAAAAAAGCACCATCAGCATAATGCCGTTTATCTTATTTGCTCTGGATTTATTCATACAGTTTCTTTTTTTTTGCAACAAAAGTAATAAAAGATTTTTGGATTTACCAAAGATGCTTTTTGAAAATCATGATAAATATTGGTGAAACAAGAAAAACGAATGGCGATGGAAGGCAAAGTAGATTACCTGTGTTCGATTAAGGCTAACGACAATGAAGGATGAAGCATTAGACGATGTTGGGTAAAGGCTGTTTATTGAACCTGACACCACGATAAAAAACGGTTTAACATTCAATTGTTTTTTTAGCCCACATGCATTCTCAACGCCCTCTTAGCCCACAATCCTTGCGCTACGCCACGCACCAAAAGATAGAGGATGAAGGAGAGCCACAATCCGTTGTTACCCATTGATGAGACGGATAGATAGTAGCACGTAAAAAACGCGATAGCCGACAAAATCATGGCGTTGCGCATCTGCTTTGACGCGGTGGCACCGATGAAGATGCCATCCCACAAAAAGGCGGCGAATCCGGTAATAGGAATCAAAATTGTCCAGAAAAGGTACTCTTTTGCTTTCGCAATCACATTGGGTTTATCTGTTAAAATATAAAGGAGTTGTTCAGGAAAAAAGAGATAGATCACCGCGGAAATAAGACTGACCATCAACCCCCAAAAAAACAACCGGCGCAACATTCGCTTAAGACTCACACCATCTCTTGCTCCGATATATTTTCCGGTGAGTGCTTCACCGGCATAGGCAAATCCATCCATGAAATAGGAGAAAAGCATGAAAAATTGCATCAGCAACGAATTTACGGCAAGAATCAGGTCGCCCATCGCCGTAGATGCAAATGTGAAAAATGTGGTGACTAAAGTCAATAGAAAGGTGCGAATAAAGACATCCACATTCACTTTGAAAAAGTTGCGAATAGCATTTTTGTCAAAAATGATGCTGCGAGAAATATATTTTTTCAGTTTTCCGTAATGTTTTCTCCAAACGACGATGGTAACCATCAGCGTAATAATCTGCGAAAGCACCGTGCCAAGGGCAATCCCTTCGATTTTCATGTGAAACAGATACACAAACGTAAAACTGAGAATGATATTCAACACATTATTAAATATAGCGATATACATCGGCGTTTTTGCATTTTGCATGCCAATAAACCAACCGTTGAAAGCGTACATCACCAAAACCGCCGGAGCCCCCCACACACAAATGCGAAAATAGAGCATTACATATTGTTTTGTTTCAACGGCCGATTTTATAAGGCTTTGCGCGAATATTCCTATCGGATATTGCAGCAACAAAATAATCAGACTCAGTGCCACACCCACGCCAACTGAGCGGAGTAAAATGTGCATCGTCTCGGGGAGGTTGCGCGCACCCAACGCTTGCGAAGTGAATCCGCTGGTGCTCATACGAATGAAACCAAAATTCCAATACACCATATTAAATATGGTGACACCTAATGAGATGGCACCAATGTAAAGCGTTGAATCCAAGTGTCCGGCAATTGCCAAATCAATCATTCCCAGCAATGGAACCGTAATATTTGAAATGATATTGGGAACAGCAAGCCGAAAGATTTTCCTATCCATATCACAAAAATACGACAAGAACAATTCATTATGCAAATAATTTGATGAAAAATAGCTATTAAGAACTTTTTGTTTATACTTTTTTGTATCTTTGTCCGCATTATGGTATATACATGTGTGTTTTTATACACATACTTTATATCGTTTGACATAGGAACAGAACTCAATAATATCGATATATATGGATAAAATACAGGAACTTACCGCTAAAATTTACGCCGAAGGCGTAGAGAAAGGAAAAGAAGAGGCAGACAAAATCCTTTCGCAAGCCAAAGCACAAGAAAAAAAAATAATCAGTGAAGCACAAAACCAAGCGGACAGCATCATTGCCAATGCGAAAAAAAAGGCAGAAGATTTAAGAACAAACACCGAGTCGGAACTCAGACTCTACGCTTCCAAAGCTGTGGAGGCACTCAAAAGCGAGGTTACCGATCTGCTGACAGACAAGTTGGCAACGTCCAACGTGAAAGCTGCAACGCAAGACCCCGCTTTTATGCAAAAAATCATCGTGAGTCTGGTTGAGAATTGGGCAAAAAACGAAACACTCACCATTCGCGCGGAAGATGCGGACAAGGTGCGTGACTATTTCGAAGCCAATGCAAAACAACTTCTTAACGACAAGCTCGAAATTAAATCGGTAAACGGTATTAAAACTGCTTTTAGCGTTTCGCCGGGAGATGAATCATACAAAGTAAATTTTGGCGAAGAAGAATTTATTGCATATTTCAAAGAGTTCCTTCGTCCACAAATACAAAAACTCTTGTTTTAAACAGAAAAGGAAATTGCCTGTTTTATTTCATTTTTCAACAACGGAAAAAGGCAGCATTCAAACAAAAAACAGATGTTATTTAAAAATCAATATCATTATTTCATTGCCGGACTACCGGATTTTAATTTTGAAAGCACAAAGCTTCCCTTTACCGTGGAAGAGTTTAAGGAAATGCTTTATGATGAACTGAAACCGAGTGATAAGAGGTTGATTGACACCTATTTTCTAAAATATGATAACGATAACCTTCTTGCATTACTAAAAAACAAAGAAAGCGCTCTTAATTCTCTCGGACGCTTCGAATCGGAAGAAATTTTAGAGACCATCGATGCCATAAAGAATGAACTTCCTGTTGATAAAAAACGGATTCCCCCATTGTACGAAACATTTATAAAAAAATGGCTCGATGAAGATGCTCAAAAACAAGGAAAGCGTTGGGAAGACTTGCTCGCAGACCTTTATATGGAGTATGGCTTGGAGGTCAAAAACAGCCTTATCTCGCAATGGTTTGAGCTCAATCTCAATCTCGGAAATATTTTAACTGCAATTTATGCGAAGAAATATAAGATGGATGTTCCCTCGTTGATTGTTGGTAACAATGCCATTGCCAAGCGCATTCGAGACAATGCCAATTTGCGCGACTTTGGATTAAGCAGCGAAGTCGATTATTTTGAAACGCTGCAACGCATTTCCGAAGAAAAAGATATATACGAAAGAGAGCGAAAGATTGATAAATTTCGTTGGGAATGGTTAGACGAAAAAACCACATTCCATTATTTTGATATTGAATATATTTTTGCCTATTTGTGCAAATTGCAAATTCTTGAAAGATGGGTGGCTCTCAATGCCGAAGAGGGAGAACGCGTTTTTCGTGAGCTGATTCATCAACTCAAAAAAGAGATTGATATTCCCAAAGATGATGCCAGCGACCGACGCGGATAATCATATAAAAAACAGAAACAATATAACAACAATATATGCTAACAAAAGGAACAGTAAAAGGAATCATTTCCAACCTCGTTATTGTAGAGGTAACGCAAGGAGCCGTTGCTCAAAACGAAATTGCATACATCGTTTTGCAAGACACAAAACTGATGGCAGAAGTTATAAAAGTGGTAGGAAAGAATGCCTATGTGCAAGTGTTTGAGAGCACACGAGGACTTAGCGTGGGAGCACCGGTAGAGTTTGTCGGACACATGCTTGAAGTGGTGCTGGGTCCGGGTTTGCTTGAACGAAACTTAGATGGATTGCAGAACGATTTGGATAAGATGGAAGGCGTATTCCTCAAACGTGGTGAATACACATTCCCCTTAGACGAAGAAAAACTGTGGGAATTTAAACCTCTTGCCAAACCCGGCGACAAAGTCTCTGCCGGCGACTGGTTGGGTGAAGTGGACGAGAATTTTAAATCTCACAAAATAATGGTGCCATTCAAAATGGAAGGGACCTATACGGTTAAAAGTGTTTCCGAACCGGGACAATTTAATATATATCACACCGTTGCCGTAGTAGAAGATGAAGAAGGCAACGAAATAAAGCTAAACATGATACAGCGTTGGCCCGTGAAAAAGGCACTCACGCTTTATAAAGAAAAACCGCGTCCATATAAACTTCTAGAAACAGGCGTGCGTACCATCGACACGCTAAATCCGATTGTTGAAGGCGGTACCGGATTTATTCCCGGACCATTTGGGACGGGAAAAACGGTGTTGCAACATGCCATCTCAAAACAAGCCGAAGCCGACATCGTAATTATTGCCGCTTGCGGTGAACGTGCCAACGAGGTGGTAGAGATATTTACGGAGTTCCCGGAATTGGACGACCCGCATACCGGACGAAAGTTGATGGAGCGAACCATCATCATTGCCAACACATCCAACATGCCTGTGGCAGCACGTGAAGCGTCAGTATATACGGCAATGAGTATTGGCGAGTATTACCGTGCTATGGGATTAAAAATCTTGCTGATGGCTGACTCTACGTCTCGTTGGGCGCAAGCACTGCGTGAGATGAGTAACCGTTTGGAAGAACTCCCCGGTCCGGATGCTTTCCCGATGGACTTGTCGTCCATTATCTCGAACTTTTATGGACGTGCCGGACACGTTATCCTCAACAATGGACAAACCGGTTCCATTACTTTTATCGGAACGGTTTCACCCGCCGGAGGTAACTTGAAAGAACCCGTAACAGAAAATACGAAAAAAGTAGCACGCTGTTTCTATGCCTTGGAGCAAGACAGAGCCGATAAAAAACGCTACCCGGCCGTGAATCCCATCGACTCCTATTCAAAATACATTGAGTATCCGGAGTTTGAAGAGTACATCAAAGAACATATCTCTGATGAATGGATAGAAAAGGTGAATGAGATAAAAACGCGCCTTTTGAGAGGTAAAGAGATTTCGGAGCAAATCAATATTTTGGGTGATGATGGCGTTCCTGTAGAGTATCACATCACTCTATGGAAATCAGAACTCATTGATTTTGTGGTGTTGCAGCAAGATGCCTTCGACGCAATTGACTCGGTAACCCCATTGGAACGACAACGATATATTCTTGATTTGGTGGTGGATATTTGCCATGCCGAATTTGAATTTGAGTCGTTCATCGAAGTGGCAGATTACTTTAAGCAACTCATCAACATTTGCAAACAGATGAACTATTCTGAATTCCATTCCGATGAGTTTAATAAATATCGCCAGCAATTGGACGAATTGCTGGCTACCAAAACAAACAAAGTTGAAGAAGCACAAACAGTGTCTTGATTCATTGGCAAAAATCAAAAGCATTTTAAAATAATTATGGCAAAAGCATTTCAGAAGATATACACGAAAATCTCTCAAATAACCAAAGCGACTTGCTCGCTGAAAGCTACAGGCGTGGGTTACGATGAGTTGGCAACCGTAGAGGGAAAATTGGCGCAAGTAGTAAAAATTATGGGCGACGAGGTTACGTTGCAGGTATTTGGAGGAACCGAAGGAATTCCCACCAATGCCGAAGTAATATTTTTAGGTAAAGCCCCCTCGCTAAAAGTAGGCGACCAATTAACCGGACGCTTTTTCGACGCCATTGGAAACCCCATCGACGGTGGTCCTGTTCCCGAAGGTGAAGAGCGTGAGATCGGCGGTCCTTCCGTAAATCCTGTTCGCCGTAAACAGCCATCGGAGTTGATTGCTACCGGTATTGCCGGAATTGACTTGAACAACACGTTGGTTTCGGGACAAAAGATACCATTCTTTGCCGATCCTGACCAGCCGTTTAATCAAGTGATGGCAACCGTTGCATTGCGCGCACAAGCCGATAAAATTATTCTTGGTGCCATGGGAATGACCAACGACGACTACCTCTATTTCAAAAATGTATTTAGCAATGCCGGAGCGCTTGATCGCATCATTAGCTTTGTAAATACGACCGAAGATGCGCCGGTTGAGCGTTTGCTTGTCCCGGATATGGCCCTTACGGCGGCGGAATATTTCGCGGTAGATAAAAACGAAAAAGTACTGGTACTGCTTACCGATATGACTTCCTATGCCGACGCTTTAGCAATCGTGTCCAACCGTATGGATCAGATTCCATCGAAAGACTCGATGCCGGGTTCGCTCTATTCTGATTTGGCAAAAATATATGAGAAAGCGGCACAATTTCCATCGGGTGGTTCCATTACCATTATTGCTGTTACCACCTTGTCCGGAGGCGATATTACACACGCTGTGCCGGACAATACCGGATACATCACCGAAGGACAGTTGTTCTTGAGAAGGGATAGTGATATCGGAAAAGTGATTGTCGATCCTTTCCGTTCATTGTCGCGCTTGAAACAGCTTGTACAAGGAAAGAAAACGCGCGAAGACCATCCACAAGTGATGAACGCCGCCGTACGTATGTATGCCGATGCCGCCAATGCGAAAACGAAATTGGAAAACGGTTTCGACCTGACCGACTACGACCATCGTACTTTGGCATTTGCCAAAGACTATTCGGAATATATTTTGGCAATTGATGTGAATGTGGACTCCGAAGAGATGCTCAACACCACGTGGCAGCTCTTTGCCAAACACTTCAAACCCGAAGAGGTGAATATGAAGAAAGAGCTTGTTGATAAGTATTGGGACAAATAAATTTATTTCTTTCTTTACAATGTCGCACAGCATTCAGTTTCATAACGTAGAAGACAAAATCATATCGGTTCGGAATCAATATGTGATTCTCGATAGCGATGTGGCAGAGTTGTACGGTGTGGAAACACGTGATGTTAATAAAGCCGTAAAAAATAATTCTGATAAGTTTCCAAAAGGATATATTTTCGAACTAAATAAAGATGAGAAGAAAGAGGTTGTGGAAAATTTCCACCACCTTGAAAAATTGAAATATCCACCTGTTTCCCCAAAAGCCTTCACCGAAAAAGGACTTTATATGCTTGCTACAATTTTGAAAAGTGCAAAAGCAACACAAACCACCCTCGCGATTGTGGAAACCTATACAAAAATACGAGAATTGTCGCGTAGCGTTTCCGAATTGTCGCAGACAAAACGAGGTACAACAAAAATCGCTGATGCGGAAAGGTGGCGATATAATGTCGGAAATATTGGGAGAAGAATTGCGTGTATCCGATACGGAAACGAGTATTGAACTCAACTTCGCGGTGTTGAAATTAAAACACACCGTAAAACGGAAAGATAGAGATAAAGAAAAAGACAAAGAGCAACAGAAAGATAAGCAACAATAACATGTGTTGAGGAAAAGATAAATATGGCGATAAAATTTCAATACAATAAAACTTCAAAACAGGCACTCGAAAAGAACCTGAAAATGCGGGAAAGAGCACTTCCCACATTGCAGAATAAAGAGAGCGCGCTGCGGATGGAGGTAAAGCGAGCCAAAAAGGAGATGGACACGTTGGACGAAGCGTTGGAAAATCAAATTCGCTCATACGAAAAGATGCTTGCCTTGTGGAACGAATTTGACGCGTCGCTTGTGAGCGTGAAAGATATCCATTTTTCGAAGCGTAAGATTGCCGGCGTATCCATACCCGTCTTTGAAGATGTCGAATTTCAGACCAAGCCATTTAGTGTTTTTAATTCACCCAAATGGTTCCTTGATGGCGTGCATACGCTCGAAACTTTGGCCGAATTGGGAATGAAACGCGATTTTGTGGCAATAAAACTTTCTCGACTCGAATATGCTCGAAAGAAGACAACGCAAAAAGTAAATCTATTTGAGAAAGTGCAAATCCCCGGTTATCAAGATGCGATATTGAAAATTAAACGCTACTTGGAAGATGAAGAAAACTTGTCAAAATCATCTCAAAAAATTATGCGCGAACACTTAGAGCAAAGAAAGGAGAGAGAGCTATGATTACAAAAATGAAAAAAATAGCTTTTCTTGTCTATCATAAAGAGTACAATGAGTTTCTCAACGAGTTGGGTGAGCTTGGCATGATACACATCGCGGAAAGAAAAGACGCCATTGACAACAACAAGCAATTGGAAGACTATCGCCTTGTGTTGAAAAAGTTGAACGACGCGCAGCGTACGTTGTCGCCGCGTAAAGACAAAAAGCAAGCCGCGGAACCGCGAAATAAAACCGATATAGCCCGAGGCTATCAAATTCCTTCGCTCATTGAAGATATAGAGGAAGAAAAAAACAAACTCACTCAACAAATACAGGTCAGCAAGAAAGAACGTGACGCCTTGTCGCCTTGGGGAAATTTTAATCCTGACAACATCAAAAAAATTGAACAAGCAGGGTATAACGTCCACTTCTTTGTTGTGCAAGAAAATGCTTTTCGCGAAGAGTGGGAAGATGAGTATAACGCGATTGTTGTTTCAACAGTTGCCGGACGGACTCATTTCATCACCATCACACGCCAAAGCAAAGAAGATGTGGCGGCCGCGCTGCACCTTGAAACGATTCAATTGCCCGATGCCGAATTGTCGCGATTGGACAGCTTGATTGACGACTTAGAAGAAAAATATCGTCTACAAGACGAAAAACTGGCGACTCTTGCCAACGAATTGCCATCATTGGAAGCTGCAATCCACGAAGTGGAGTCTAAAATGACGTTTACGCGCGTGAAAGCAAGCGCCGAAAAAGTAGCCGACGAAAAGGTGATGGTTATGCAAGGGTGGGTGCCCGCCAAAAATATTGAAGAGATTACGCGATATTTGCAGTCAAAAAACGCCTATTTTGAAGTTTCGGATCCTCAACCGGAAGACGACGTGCCTATTCAATTGTCGAACAATAAGTTTTTCAAACTGTTTGAACCAATTACCAACCTTTATATGCTGCCAAAATATAACGAATTGGACTTGACGCCCTTTTTCGCACCCTTTTTCATGATTTTCTTCGGACTTAGTTTGGGAGACATCGGATATGGGTTGTTCCTTTTTGTGGTGGCAACGGCGTATAAGATTATTGCCAGAAAGAAAATATCGCCCTCGATGAAATCACTCATGACGTTGGTGCAGTTCCTCGGCGCTTCCACCTTTTTCACCGGATTGCTTACGGGAGGATTTTTCGGTGTCGATTTATACAAATTGGATAATCCTATCGCTCAAACTTTGAGGGATAAGATTTTTTTCGATAACAACAAAATGTTTAACTTGGCACTTATTTTGGGAGTTATCCAGATAGTTTTTGGCATGTGCCTTAAAGCGGTCAATCGAGCTATTCAATTTGGTTTTGCCTATGCTCTTTCAACCATCGGTTGGATTCTACTTTTACTCAGTTTCATATTTACTCAACTATTTGGCAACGTAATGCCGATGTTTAGCACGTCACATCTTATTATTGTGGCAATAAGCGCCGCTTTGATATTCTTTGTAAACTCACCCGGAAAAAATATATTCTTGAACATCGGTTTGGGGGTATGGGATACCTATAATATGGCAACCGGACTGCTGGGCGATATTTTGTCGTATGTTCGTTTGTTCGCGCTGGGACTTTCCGGAGGAATTTTGGCGAGCGTTTTTACAAGCCTTGCCACGGGAATGAGTCCGGATATCGCGGTGGTCGGTCCCATTGTCACCATCATAATTTTTATTTTTGGACACGCCATCAATATCTTTATGAATACGTTGGGAGCCATTGTGCACCCAATGCGTCTTACGTTTGTAGAATTCTTTAAGAATTCCGAGTTTACAGGCGGAGGTCAACGATATCAACCCTTTAAAAATTAAAATAAATAATATAACAAATCAAATTAAACAAAACTTATGGAATTCAATTTACTATTAGCTTATTTGGGAATAGCGTTCATGATTATTCTTTCGGGAGTTGGAAGCGCTTACGGAGTAACGATTGCCGGCAATGCCGCGGTAGGGTCGTTGAAAAAAGACAGCACAAAGTTCGGAAACTTCCTTGTACTCACGGCTATGCCCGGTACGCAAGGATTGTATGGATTCGCGGGCTACTACATGTTTCAGTCACTTTTTAACGTATTAAAGCCCGAGATTACGATGTTTCAGGCATCAGCTGTATTCGCGGCCGGTTTGGCAATGGGATTCGTGGGATTATTCTCATCCATCCGTCAAGGACAAGTTTGCGCAAATGGTATCGCTGCCATCGGACAAGGACACAATGTGTTCACCAACACGCTGATTCTTGCCGTATTTCCCGAACTTTACGCTATTGTGGCATTGGCGGGGGTGTATCTTATGGGGATGGCTATTCAATAAGCAGCCATCAAACAATATAAAATCAGTAAAGGAACTGTGTCGAAATTTGTATTTCGACACAGTTCCTTTGGTACTTCATTAAATGATGTTGAGTGAAAGGTTCTGGAAATGAGGCTAAAATGGGCCCATGATCAAGTCAGAATCTTGAAAACAATGTAGCAGTTCGCTATTAATGACACACTTCATTTTTATGTTGCTCCCTGTCAACCATCACCCCCCGAATATATTCTTCGTAGTATCCCCAAAAAGTGTGTAATATTTTATTGGTGTCCGCTAAAACTTTTTGCCGTGTCGTGTAATTGTGAACGCAGTGAATCAATCTCCCTTGAATACCAGGTATGTGTATATCGGGATGATTTGTACTAAAACAAAAATCGATTATTTTTGACGCAAATAGAGACCGAAGTTAAGTAAATCAATTATCTTTACATTTCGCTGGAAGTGTGTGTATTGTATTTCTTATTGATGTATAATTGAAGTCTATTCACTACAAAACATCGTGTAATCGTACACTAGTTTTGTGGATTAAAACAGTATATGTTGTGAACAATGAAAAATGGTTATTTGCAAAATCGTAAGCATCCCAAATTTGCCGTCTTTTAGTTCTCCCTTGTTTTTTCGATCTTTGCCGAAAAAAACGAAATGTTTAGTTTAAATGAAAGCAATCGGTTTGTGTTGTGTATGCAAGGCGTTGATTTGCGTAAGGGCATAGACGGTTTGTGCGGATGTATCCGGCAACTGTCTTTACTCCCTACGAGCGGCGAGGTTTACGTGTTTGTGAATAAAAATCGCAATCCGATGAAGTTGGTTCATTGGGAGCGTGGCGGTTTTGTGATTTGGAATGCTTACTTTGCAGGGCGAGATAAGATATTCTATCTCATTTATTTTATCCGCTTTTGCTCAAAAAAAGAGCGATTTTATTGTTTGAATGTAAGTGTTTTATAATGTTTTTGTTGCTGGTGAGTTGTGTTTTACTTTGTTGTTTTTCATCAAAAAATGGAGAGGCTGGCATCCCTATTTATGGTGATTTTTAGGATGAAAACTCACTATTTTTAGTGATTGTGTGTAGAAGAAAAATCCGCTAATTTTGCAAGGCGAAACATATAAGAAATAATTACTTTTATGTAATCATAACACTTTAAACAAAAACAAAAAACTAAACGTATGAAATCAATTGCAATTATTTACGGATCAAGTACAGATAACACAAAAGATGCCGCTTCGAAAATAGCAGCCGCATTCTCAGGCTACAATGTAGATGTAAAAGATGTCTGCAATGTAACAGACGATGATTTTCAAAACTACGACCTACTCATTTTAGGAACATCTACTTGGGGTATTGGTGAGTTGCAAGACGATTGGGCAACTTACGAAGCCAATTTGGGTGGCTTGAATCTTTCCGGAAAAACAGTAGCTCTATTTGGTTTGGGAGACTCATCAGGTTATCCCGACACATTTACTGACGGAATGGGAATTCTTTACGAATCTCTTGCTAACACGGGCTGTCGCTTTATTGGCAAAGTGAGTTCAGATGGTTACACATTTGATGATTCCAAAGCATTTGTTGATGGCTCTTTCGTTGGGCTGCCTTTGGATGAAGACAACGAATCGGATATGTCTGACGAACGCATTGCCAAATGGACAGAAGCGTTAAAAGCTGAATTAGGATAAATAGAAAAATAAGCAATGAGCAAAAGAGAGGAATCGATACAGGTTTTTTTACATTTGCTGTATGAGTATAAAAAGGGATTGCGTGATTTGGCTCTTTACACCTTTTCTAATTCGATAAAAGGTTTTATTGAGTTGAAACTAAGCAAGTCGCATATTTCTTATATAATGCAATCCCTAGACAATGAACGCAGCAATGTTTTTTTTGGCGATGAAGCATGCATTCAAGTTTTATCTTCATTTGGAAATAAAAAATTGAATAATTATACCGCTGAGGAAGATTTTATGCTAGGCATTATGTTGGGATACAATCGTACAGAACAATGCAAACGCTATTTGCAGGTGAAGAAAAGAAGCCGCGTTTACTCTACTGTATTAACGGATGCTTATTGAATATACGGGAAAACTCTATTTTATATACAATATTTAACAGAACTAGCTTAACAAACACTCTTGGATGCAGCGAAGAGTGTTTGTTTTTTTAGCTGTTTATATACGCTTGTCGGGCAACAGTGTATTTGTTATAAGCACCCCTCTTCATTTATAATCATCAGATCGAGAGTGTATAATTTTAAACAGCAAGCTGAAACAATAAAAATGAATCTTCCAAAAAAAATCCATAATATGCTTATCTATACAAAAAAATAATTATCTTTGTTGAGATTATTAAATTTAATAACCCTAATCATACTTTTACAACTAATTATTATGAAAAGAAATGCTATCATTATTGGAGCTGCGGGAAGAGACTTTCACAACTTCAATACCTATTTCAGAGGAAATTCACATTACAACGTAGTTGCATTTACCGCAGCACAAATCCCTTACATTGACGGAAGAGCATATCCGGCATCATTGGCCGGCGAAGACCTTTATCCCGAAGGAATTCCCATTGTATTGGAATCGGAATTGCCACAACTGATTAAAGAGAAAAACGTGCAAGATTGCTTCTTCTCTTATAGCGACGTTGCCTATCCGCACTTGATGAACCTCAGTTCAATTGTAAATGCAGCCGGCGCAAACTTTATTTTGTTGGGACCTGGCGAAACCATGATTAAGAGCAAAAAACCGGTGATTGCCGTTGTGGCTACTCGTACCGGATGCGGAAAATCGCAAACATCGCGCACTGTGATTGAAGATTTGATGAAACGTGGATTGAAAGTGATCGCTATCCGTCACCCGATGCCGTATGGTGATTTGCAAGCGCAAGCTGTACAGCGTTTTGCGACAGTAGAAGACTTGAAAAAACACAAATGCACCATCGAAGAGATGGAAGAGTACGAACCACACGTGGTACGTGGCAATGTGATTTATGCCGGAGTGGATTATGAAAAGATATTGCGTGAAGCGGAAAATGATCCGGCCGGATGCGATGTTATCCTTTGGGATGGCGGAAACAACGACTTTGCATTTTACAAACCCGACTTGACTATTACTGTTGCCGACCCGCATCGTCCCGGAGCAGAAGTAAATTATTATCCGGGTGAAGTGAACTTGCGTCTTGCCGATGTGGTAGTCATCAACAAGATTGACACGGCATCCCCCGAAGGTATACAGGTTGTGCGCGAAAACATCGCGAAAGCCAATCCTAATGCTATCGTTGTTGACGGTGCAAGCCCTGTTAAAGTGGATAATCCTGAAATGATTCGTGGCAAACGCTGCTTAATTGTTGAAGACGGTCCTACATTGACACACGGTGAGATGAAAATTGGCGCGGGAACTGTTGCCGCCAGAAAATATGGTTGCGCGGAAGAAATTGATCCTCGTCCATACATCGTAGGCGAATTGGCAGAAACGTTTAAGCAATATCCATCTATCGGCACTATTTTACCGGCAATGGGATATAGCGACAAACAGTTGAAGGATTTGGAAACAACCATTAACAACACGGAATGCGATACGGTAATTATTGGTACGCCAATTGACCTGAACCGTCTGATTGACATTAAGAAACCGACCGTGCGTGTTCATTACGACTTGCAAGAAATAGGTACACCCACATTGCAAGAGGTGTTGGACGACTTTGTTAAAGAGCACAAGTTGAAATAATTTTCAATGGAATAAGGAAACAATAATTTCAAAAATAAAAAAGAGAGTACTCGTTATCGTGTATTCTCTTTTTCTATTCTTGAAACAGGGTTTTACGTCTCAGCTCACAGAATATCTTTTATATCTCGAAGTGAACTGACTGTATGTGTGGGCGTGAATCCATCGGTAGAGGGCTTTTGGTGTGGATTGTACCAAATTTGTGCTAATTTGCTATTGTGCGCCCCCATGATGTCGGTTTCGAGGCTATCGCCAATCATCAGTGTCTCTTTACGTCGCGAATTGGTGTTGATCAACGCGTAGGTAAATATTTCGGCGTTTGGCTTGTTGATGCCGGCATCTTCTGAAAGAATGATTTTATCAAAATAGGGTTTCAATCCTGAGTTTTCAATTTTTTTGTATTGCACTTCTCTAAATCCGTTGGAAAGGATGTGCATCTTATATTTGGGTTTAAGATATTCCAATAGCTCTATCGCGCCCTCTTCCAGACGAGTTTTGTGGGTGGTGCGTTCTAAAAAGTCATCGCTCAGTTTTTTCGCGTAAACCGGATCATCAATTCCAAATTTACGGACAGGGATTAAAAAACGCTCGACAATCAACTCCTCTTTTCTTATTTCTCCCTGATGATATTGTGTCCAAAGGCGTTGGTTATTGGGCATATAAACATTGTAATAATCTTCAAAAGTGGGATAAAAAGCATCATAGCCGTAATCAATAAATATTTCGGCTAAGCACTCTTTTCCGTTTTGATGAATGTTCCAAAGGGTATCGTCTAAATCGATAAATAGGTTTTTATATGCCATGTTGTGTGGGTATAAATAAAAAACAGTCGTGGAGGATTACACAATAAATCCTCCACGATTGTTGACGTCATGTTTATAGAAGATTGTTAGTAAACTTCAATGATTAGGTATTTTGTAAGGCTCCAAAATCGTTGTGTGTCAGTAATGTTGAATACAAGATTTCCATCGGAACCTTTTATAAATTCATACGTGCCTTCGGGATGTGTTGACCACACTTTTGCTTTCTTGTCGTACAACGGTATTTGTTGTGTTTCACGAATGTCTATTTTTGTGAAATAACTTTTGTTGAATGTTTCCGTCATCACTTTTGTCGATTTCAGAAAGCCACTGGACAGAATTTTGTGTTGTTTCAGTTCGTGCATGGTGCCAAACACAAAATAGGCGGTATGCAGCGATTTGTCTTGTGCCTGAATGGTAGCCGATTGAGCTTGGGTCTCTACGACAAGAGCTTTTACATCACCGGACAGCCTTTGAATCTCTTCATCTTTTTGAGCCAATTTTTCTTGCAACTGCACCATTCGTTCTGAACTTTCCTGCATCTCCTTATTGAGGCGTTCAATAGTCTTTTTCAAAACAGCAACCTGTGTGTTGCTTTCTTTGTATTTGCGATTGAGCGCATCGAGTTGTTGTTTGTTTTTTTGAAGAATTTCCGTAATCATCTTGAAGTTATCATTCACGCGCGCTTTCGTGTCTTTGCTCATTTCGCTTTTTTGTGCCGATTGTGTCGCAATGTACTTTTCTGCTTGACGAATCTTCTCGAAATTTGTTTCCACTTCATTGATTACATTCATCATCTCCGTAATTTCTGCATCGGCAGCCGAAGATTGCATCAACAGGGAATCTCGTTGAGCTTGCAGCTCTTTATATTCCTTTGATTCTTTAACGTTTTTGCATGAAGCGATTAACCCCATGGCAAGAAACAAAATCCATACTTTTTTCATAAAAATCAATTTTTATTGTTTATTATTTAACGTTTGAAATGGCAAATAGTTTTCTGTTTTTATTTAAACATTCATTGCTGATTAAACATCGGTTATGATAATTTCTATAATACAAAGTCTAAACTAACGCTTTTTTTATTAATTTATTTTGATTTTGATAAGGAATTATGTTGTTTCGGAATTTCCTTCCACGACAATCACAAATTCGCCTTTGGGTTCGGTTTTTTCGAAATGTGCAGCCACTTCTGACAATGTCCCTCGAATGGTTTCAGCATATACTTTTGATATTTCGCGTGAGACGGAACAGAGGCGTTCCGTTCCAAAAAAATTGGACATTTGCACCAATGTTTTATGAACACGATAGGGTGATTCGTAAAAAATCATCGTGCGTGTTTCGTTTGCAAGCTCTTCCAGTTTTGTTTTACGTCCTTTTTTTTGAGGTAAAAAACCTTCAAAACAAAATCGATTGTTGGGAAGTCCCGACATCACCAATGCCGGCACAAACGCCGTGGCGCCGGGAAGGCATTCTACTTCAATTTGTGCTTCTACGCACGCGCGAACAATTAAAAATCCTGGATCGGAAATGGCGGGTGTGCCGGCATCGGTGATTAATGCAATCGTGGCACCGCCACGAAGGCGTTCGATAATTTGCTCAGCCGTTTGATGCTCATTAAACGCGTGATGCGATTGCATGTGCGTGGTAATTTCGAAATGCTTCAACAGTTTGCTGCTTGTACGCGTATCTTCGGCAAGAATCAAATCGCACTCTTTAAGGATGCGAATAGCCCTTAGCGTCATATCTTCCAGATTCCCAATCGGTGTTGGAATCAAGTACAGTTTTCCCATCGTGCAGCGTGTGAAAAGTTTATTCGAATCGTTTTTTTAATGCTTGCAAAAAAAGTTTTACTGTTTCGTCATTTATATTCCATGATGTGTTTTCTTTTATGTACGATTCCACTCCTTCGTACGAGTCAAAAGCTTCGAGGCGCAGCATCATGCTGTTCATCGCTTCGCGATTGTTGCTGAATAATTCGCGCTGGAACAAAAAACGATCGTTCAGGCTCAAACCGTGCATTTTATCTGCCAGCGATGGCGGTGCCTGCATGGTATCGTTGAACGATTGAACCGATGATTTCTCTTTTTTCGAAATGGATGACGCGATATCGCTTTGTGTTTCATCTTCTTTTTGAGTTTGTCGTGGATCTTTAAACTCAGGCAAAATAACATGTTTAGGATAGGCGAAAGCGCTTTTTGGCTCCTCTTGTGTAGAGATTTCGTCAGGAACTGTTTCTTGGTTTTTATCTAAAACAGGCGTTGGTTCTTCGCCGTTTTTTTCTTCCGGGTTTATTCCTTGTGGTGGCGTTTGCTGCTTGTTTTGTTCCGATAGGAATGTCAGCAGCTTTTCCATTTGTTGCTTCATTTCTTCAACCTGCGATATTTCCAAGTCGTGCAGCTGATGCATGATATGTTGCATTCGCTCAAACGTTTCTCTAAAAAATGAGAATGAAAGTGTATCGTCGTTTTTTGCGGATGTCAGTGATTGTTGTATGAACTGCAATCCCTCAATGAGTCGATCTATTTTCTGCTCTCTGTTTTCCAAATTTATCATTTTTATTTCTGCCTAAGTTATGTTTACCCATTCTATTAAAGAACAAAGAAACATACAAAAATAGTAATTAATCGGAAAGAGCGATAAAATCTTTTGGCAAATTTACAAGAAATAACATTTTTGAACTTCTTGTGATGGATGTGTAAAGCCAACGATAAAAGTTGTCGCCCATAAAAGAGGAATGAACATATCCGATATCTAAAAACACATTTTGCCATTCGCCACCTTGCGCTTTGTGGCACGTGACGGCATATCCATATTTCACTTGCAGCGCATTAAAGTAGGGATTTTTACGTATGTTTTTATATCGTTCACGCTTTCGGCTTATATGGGCGTAGTCTTCCATCACGGCATTAAAAAGAGCGTCATTTTGTTCGCGTGTCAGTCCCGGAACTTCCGTATGCAGACAATCTAAATTAATCATGGCTTCAAATTCAATGTCGTACTCTTTGTGATTCAACAATGCACTACAAAATCGAAAACCGTACATCTCTTCGTATTTTCTTATACGAAGCACTTCCACCAACTCGCCATTGGCAAGATAGTCGAGATCGTCGTAATCATTTGTCCAAAAATAATTGTTTTTGGTAATCATCAACAAATCGCCGGTGGAAAGCTCTTCGTCGCGATAAAGCACACGATTGCGAATACCGTTGTTGTAGGCATTTACACGTTTGTTTGAACGCGCAATCACCATTGTTTCTTCAATGCCGTCTCTATGATAAGCATCCGCGATTGCCTCAATCAGGTCTGTTCCGCTGATGCTGAGAATGTCTTTGAATCCCGAAAGTTTCAATTTTGGCAATTGTATGGTGTCGCCTGCACGCAGGGCGTTTCGTAACAATGTGGCGTTGTGTAAAATTCCCGACTCTTCTGCTTGACGTACAATTTCGGTTAATGTAAATTCTGTCGTGTTTAAACTATACGAGTTTAAAATATCGACATTCAGTGCCGGGCTGTATTCCTGCTTCACCGGTGGAAGTTGTGCAGTATCACCAATAAGCAATAGGCGACAGCCTTCACCGGAATATACGTAACGAATCAAATCATTCAATAATCGTCCCGAACCGAATATTGCCACATAATCAGTGTCGTTGCTAATCATGGATGCCTCGTCCACAATGAAAAGCGTGTGTTTGTGCAAATTGTCGGAAAGCGAAAAAACAGCACCCTCTTCCGAAAAATGTTTTTGGCGATATATTTTTTTATGAATGGTCAATGCTGTTTGGTTGGCATAGCCGGAAAAAACTTTTGCCGCGCGTCCGGTGGGAGCCAATAACACTGTTTTTTGATTCATTTGATTCATTGTTTTGACTAAACTGCCAATTAGCGACGATTTTCCTGTTCCGGCATATCCTTTGAGAAGAAAAATGCGATCGTTGTCTTTCGAAAAAAGAAAATCAGTAATTTTTCCCAATGCCAGATGCTGGTCTTCGGTCAGATTAAATGCAAAATTTTCCTGTATTTTATCAATAAAGAAGCGAAATATCATTTTTTAGGCTTTTTTTTGCTGTAAAAGTAGTACTTTTATCATTCTTTTTCTAAATTTGTAGTCTAAATTCGAAAATCAAAAATAATAAACAATATAAAAATAAAAAAAACTGTCCATGAAAGTTGTAATTAGAGTGCTTTTAGCCATTGCAATCGTCCTTTTAGGTTTCCTTTGCTGGAAAAGTATCCAAGGACCTATTGATTTTAGAAAAGAAGTAGATAAAAGAGACAAAGACGTTATTCAGCACCTTGTTGATATTCGAACGGCTCAGATTGCCTATCGTGCCAGGCACGGTAAATACACCGCCAGTTTCGATACCCTCATCGCTTTTGTAAGAGAAGGGAAAATTTCCATCCCCGTAAAATCGGGTGATTTAACCGAAAAGCAGCTCGAAGATGGAATGACCGAAGAGAAAGCGATGAACATTATCCGCACCGGTGACGAACGTAAAATTCGCCAAGCCGGATTGTGGGATGATGCCAAAAATGCTCCTCAGCTTATGAGAGACTCTATTTTCTCCCCCGCTGTGGAAGTGCTTTACCCCAATCGTAAGAATATTTCACTTGATTCATTGCGTTATGTTCCTCATTCCGGTGGCGCCCGGTTTGAAATGGGCATCGGAAACATCCAAACAACATCGGGTTATGAGGTGCATGTGTTTGAGGTTAAAACGCCCTTTGAAACCTATTTGGGAGATCTTAATCATAAATTGCTCGAACAAAAGATTCAAGAAGCGAAGGATCGTCCGGTGAATAATTATCCCGGTCGTATGGTGGGCTCATTGACAACGGTGAACAACAATGCCGGTAACTGGGAATAATCACATATCTTTGTTGATGGAGAAAGACGCATGTTTTTACCGGAAAATATTGATTTAGCATTTCCAGAGAAATATATATTATCCATTCGGTGCGCACCGAATGGATTTTCTTTTTCAATTCATTCACCCGGCGATCGCTCTGTTTATTATCACAAGAGTGCCCCTTTAGGACAAAATATTCCAATCGTAGATCAAGTGAAGAAATTGGTCTTTGATGCCGGTTTTTTCAGTAATACATTTCAAAAAACGAGAGTCATCATTGCTTCACCTGAATATTCTCTTGTGCCCGAAAAATATTTTGATAAACATCAAGCGGAGAAATTGTATCGTTTTAACTTTCTGCAAGATGAAACAAGGCGAAAAATCCTTTTTTCACCGATCAATCATTTGCCCATTTATTTGTTCTACCCCGTTGAAGAGGAGCTGCACTCTTTTCTTTCGCGACATCTTTGGAATCCTCAGTTTGCACACTCCGGAGAGTGTCTTATTCCTGCTTTTTTGAAACATAATTCTGAAATTGAAGAAAAAAGGTGTTATGTCGATTTTCATGATGAGATGGTATCGCTTGTCGCTTTTGAAGGAAACAAGCTAATGACAGCCATATGTTTTGATAACAAAAACAGATACGATGCTGCCTATTTTATTGCCGGAGTATGGGAGAAATTAGCATTTAATCAAATAACAGACTTTCTGTTTTTCTCAGGTGATTCCACACAATATGAGGAAACGCTCAAAACCCTAAAAAAACTGATTCGCAAAACAATCGCCATAAACCTATCGCCAAAAACAATGATTCCTGAGAACGAAAAGGGAGTAATCACCACAGATCTGCTCACACAACTATGAGGATTATCGGTGGAAAATATAAATCAAGGCGCATCAAAGCACCTGCAAATCTTAATTTGCGCCCCACAACCGATTTTGCTAAAGAGAGCCTGTTCAATATCCTTGAAAACAAAGTGGAATGGGAAACAACGCATGCACTTGACCTTTTTTCCGGCACAGGGAGTATCGCTCTCGAATTGGTTTCGCGTGGTTGCCCTCGTGTTGTGAGTGTTGAGATGAATGTTAAAAATTACCGTTTCATCTGCAAAGCAAAAGAGATTCTTGCCGCTGATGAATTGATGGCAATTAAAGGCGATGTTTTTAAATTTTTGAAAAATAGAAACGAAGCGTTCAATTTCGTTTTTGCCGATCCGCCATATTCACTGCCGCGGTTAGAAACGCTTCCACAACTTGTTATCGACAATGGCTGGGTAGCAGACAATGGCCTGTTTGTGTTCGAACATTCCAAAAATTTTTCCTTCTCGTATCTTCCCCACTTTCAAGAAGAACGAAGATATGGAAGCGTACATTTTTCTATCTTCACTTTTTAGTGTATCTTTGCAAATTGAAAAAAAGATTCAACGATGGACGAAGACTCTTACGAATATTGTAAAACAATTTAAAACCTTGGATTGATAAGGGATAAAACATCTCTTTTTCAATCGAAGTGGAAAGGAGATGATTATGTGCGAAATTAAAACTGATTTTCATGCGCTCATCAAGGATAAAGCATGGAAAAAACTACGTGAAGAACTCATCAATCTCGATATTCCGCAAATTGCCGACGCGATTGAATACAACAGCGAATTAGAATCGGCAATTCTGTTTCGCTTTCTAACGCGTGAGCAGGCGAAAGAGGTGTTTCAGGAACTATCGCATGATAAGCAGGGAGAGATAATAGAAGGTCTTGCCAACAATGCCGGCAAGGTAGCGGATTTGATGAACGATATGGATCCTGATGCACGAACGGCATTTTTTGAAGAGCTGCCAGGCAAAGTGGCACAGCGATTGATGCAGTTGCTAAGTAAAGAGAACCTGAAAACAACACGCGAGTTGTTGGGATATCCAAAAGAAAGTATCGGTCGTTTGATGACACCCGAATATGTGGCAGTAAAGTCGCATTTTACGGTGGCTGAAACATTGGAACATATTCGGCGCTTTGGTAGAGACTCAGAAACGTTGAACGTGTTGTATGTGGTGGATGAAAACTGGAAACTTCTCGATGATATTGATATCCACGAAATTTTACTTGCCAATCCTGAGGATAAGATTGCCGACCTTGTAAACCATAAGTTCGTGGCACTCAGTGCTTACGACGACCAAGAGAAAGCCGTGAAAGTATTTAAAGACTACGACTGTGTAGCGTTGCCTGTTATTGACACTGCCGGTGTGCTTTTAGGTATTGTTACGGTGGACGATATTTTTGATATCGCGGAAGAAGAGAGTACGGAGGACTTTCATCGTTTTGGCGCGATGCAAGATGCCGTAGTGAATCCGGTAAACGCGAGCATATCCTTTTTATATAAAAAACGTATTTTTTGGCTGACCGCTTTGGTTTTTATGAATGTGTTCTCGGGAGCCGCTATCGCCAACTTTGAAAAAGTGATTGAATCCACTGTGGCGCTCGTCTTTTTTCTGCCCTTATTGATTGACAGCAGCGGTAACGCGGGAGCGCAATCTGCCACACTAATGATTCGAGCCATGGCAATGGGAGATGTCAAGAGGAAAGATTGGATGCGATTGTTGAGCAAAGAGTTTGTGGTTTCGTTGCTTTTGGGAATAACAATGGCTGTCGGTGTAGGATTGGTTGCAAGTATACGCGCGCCCCAAATCATTTTAGTCGTTTGCCTAACGATGGTTCTTACGGTGATGGTCGGAAGTATCATAGGCATGTTGTTGCCATTTATCTTCACTCGTTTGAAACTGGATCCGGCTGCGGCAAGCGCACCGCTTATTACCTCTATTGCCGACATTTCCGGTGTACTTATCTATTTTTCCATCGCGAAGTTTGTTTTAGGACTTTAAGTATGGAAGAGAACAGAAAAGAGTGCTTGACGTTTGTTTTGTAAGCTCATAAACGGCTAGTAGTGACGATACAGTTAAGTACCCTTTTTGTTCTCTGTTTTAGGCTCGCTCAATCAGCCGACAGGCGTCGGAAACCTTTTCCCATGATTTCGCTGCTTTCCATCACATTTACAAACGCGTTGGGATCGGCTTTGTAGATACCTTCTTTTAGTTTGATATATTCGCGTAGCGTAACGCTTGTATAGATAATGTCGCGCTCAACACCTTTATACAAGCCGATACCTTTAAGAGCCGTACCGCCGCGTCCCAACTCATCAATAATGATGTGGCGGATTTTATCTGATTGCGTGGTGATGATAAAAACGGTTTTGTACAGTCGAAATCCTTCAATTACGATATCAATTACTTTTCCTTCGATAAAAATTAGCAGGATGGAATAGAATGGTAAGCGCAATTGTCCGAATGCAACGAGTGTGGAAAGAGTGATGAGTGAATCGACGATGATGACCAACTTTCCCAACGATATTTTTGTGTATTTATTTAAAATCATGGCAATTATATCGCTTCCACCTGAGGTTGCACCGGATTTAAAAATCATCCCAATGGCGACGCCATACACCAATCCACCAACCAGAGTGTTCAGAAAATAGTCGGGAACAAACATTAATCCGTTAGCATCCGGCGATTCCAATAAACCATTGTGAATAATGGGCGTATACCCCCATGTGGATTCCAGAAGCCAAACAAAACCGAGAATTAGAAACGTTGAAACAATTGTTTTTACGCCAAAACGCGGACCTAAAATTAGCGTACCTATTACTAATAAAGGGATATCCATGCAAAAAGCATAATAGCTGATTTTCCATGGCCACACTGTGTTAAAAACATTGGATAGTCCATATGTGCCACCCGGAGCAAGACGATAAGGATTCACAATCATCACGTCGCCTGCAGCAAATAAAAATGAGCCAAGAACAATCAGTCCATAGGCTATGAACCATTCTTTGGAGAAAAGCTTTTCTTTTTTTATTGTTTTCATAACAGGGATTTGTTGTTGTCTCAAAAGAGGGTACGTGTATGTGCGCCTCATTTGAAACATCGGTTTAAATGTGTATTATCTATTTTTATTTAGGGTCTGCTTATTAAATCCCACTTAGTCACACAATTTCATTTGTGACCCGAGTGGATAAATGTTTATATTTCTCCCTTTCATCAGCTTCAATAGTAACGAGACAAAATAAGGCAAGGGAATAT